>CAZKUN010000085.1:0-32943 GCA_964555935.1 uncultured Armatimonadia bacterium
CATGCCGAACGGTCTCCTGCACCAACGGCAGGGGAGGCCTGTCCCCGAGCCCCCGCAGAAGGCCCGCTTCGCTACGCAAGCCGCCGATCTCTCCGGTCGCATAGGCTTCGATCCCGTCGAAGCTCTGCTGCAGGTACGGCATCGTCTCCGGTTCATCCCGCGCCACCGGCGGGGCGATCGTCGCGCCACTGCTCGGGTGCTGCTCGTAACTGGCGACGACCTCCGCCTCGGGCGCCAGGACATAACTGTAGCCCGTCTGCGGGACGTGCAGAATGCGCCACGCGCGGTCAGCCAGCACCAGGTCACCCCTCTGGGCCAGCCAGTGACGAAGGCTCTCCTCGCCGCGCGGCCCCATCTTCAGCACCGCGTTCCCCACCGCGCGCCACCCCCACTCCGCGTCAGGGAGCGTGCTGTCCTGGCCGTACTGTCCGAACCAGGTCTCCAGCGCCCGCAACGCTTCCAACTGGCGCGCGGACAGCCACCGCGAGTCCGAGCCCGCCGCTGACTGTAGCCCCACGGCGGCGCGCGAGCGCACGGTTGGGTGCTCGTCGTCAAGGGCCTCGATCAGCGCGCCGATGGTGGATGCGTCAGCGCCATATCGCGCCAGCGCGCTGACGGCGCCGAAACGCGTCTCGGCATCCACGTCCTGAGCTAACTCAATAAGCGCCGGCACGGTGTCGAACCGATACGCCCCGCGGGCCAACGCCGCCGCCGCCACGCGACGCGCTCTCGGATCGGCGTGTTTCGCGCCTTTCAGAAGCGCCGAGGTCTCCTCCTTGGGCAAGTTAGCCAGCGTGCTCTGAGCCGCGTTCGCGAGCTGGAAGGTGTGGGCCTCGGAGAGCGCGTCGAGGATCCGGTCCACGGACTCCGGGCCGTGGGCATTGAGAAGCGCGCCCGCCGCCGCGCATCGCACGGACTGGTCCGGGTCGTCCAGGCCCGCCTCGATCTCAGCCACGGCTTCGGCTACGCCTGTCTTGCCGAGAGCGACGAGGGCCTGTCGCCGCACGAGCACGTCTTCGTCGCGCGCCAGCCGTGTGAGCTGCGCCAGTGTCAGCTCTACATCGCCCTCTCCGGATTGGTGGATCAGCCCCAGCTTGGCCAGGGGATCGTCGCTGTCGAGAGCCGCGAGCGTCTGCGGCTCCTTGAGGCCTTGCTCGATCTCGAGGCTGTTGCCGACGCCGATGCAACGAACACCGGCATCGTAGAAGTGCTGGTGCTTGTCCGCGAAGGACCAGCCTTGCACCACGGACACGGGGCAATCGACCTCGCCACAGATCGCAATCGCGTTGTTGATGGCAGCTTCCTTGTCACCGTTGAGGTAGACCTGAAGCTCGTCGAGCAGGCCCTCGCGGACCCACCGCTCCCAATCGAGGTACACCTTGCCGCTGTTGATGGTCTCCCGCGAGGCGAGCCACGGCTGCGGTAGGTGCGATTCCTGCGGGTCAATCGTGATCCCGAACTTCTTGCCCGCCGCGTGGAGACCTTCGCTAAGCTCGCGCACGAACTGAGTCACGTACTCGCCCCTCAACCGATACCAGGCGTTATGGTCAAACTCCTCAGTGCGAATATCCCGCCCATACCGGCGCTTATACTCCCGCACGATGGGCTCGTTGAAGCCGAACTCATCCTCGAAGCGGATGGCGAAGTTCTCGACGTAGTTGTAGAACATCACCCCATCGTAACCGCCCTCGGTCAGCAGTTTGACGTAACGCTTCACCTGGGCTTTGCGCGCCGCGGGGTACGCCAACTCGAGCGGGCCGGCTTGCCTGCGGATTCCACGACGGTCAACGGGAATCCACTCGGGGTGCTCGATGCGCAGCCGGTCCTCGATGACCGACGGTCCGTAGCCCTTCGCGGCGTCGGTAGCGGGCGATGCGCCATGCTCGAAGAAGCCGGTCATGCCCCAGATCTCCAGCCCCTGCTCGCGCGCAATGTCCACAGCCATCCGCGAGGTCCCCACCTCATCAAGCAGATGCCTCTCCCATTCCCAGAACCCGCTTCCGGTGAAGTTCTCGGGGCGCACCTCGAAGTGCCCCAGCAGAAGCTCGCTCTGGAACCCTCGCCAGTAGATCCGGTCGACGCCGAAGATTCGCCGGCTCGCCTCGAACGTTGCGCGGATGCTGGCTTCGGAGCTGACCGGCGGGCTCTGCCAGAGCCAGTCGTTGTCACCGGTGCTGATATAGAAGCCAACAAGAGGCTTCTCAGCGGCGTTAGCCGTCGGCACTTGAATCAGCGCCAGGAGGCACGCGGCAAGCGATAGGGTCATTCGAGCGACACCTTTCCGGGATTGCCCGCGTCAGTGTGGGCACCCAGTTCGTTGGTTGGCCAGCAGGTCATTCACTATGGGGCTTCGCCCGCTGGTTCGCGAAAACCTGTAAGGATGGCTGTCAATCGAACAACGGGCAGTTCGTGGCCGGCGGCAGGTTCCCCGACTGCACGTGCAGGTTTTTGGCGTCCAACATCCGAAGCATTGCACCAAGTAGACAGGAGGCGTGGATACATGCGCTGGATGCTCGTCGTAGGAACAGTCACTATCGCAGCCGGGACGGCGGCCTGGGCGGAGGATGTCTCCGTATTGGTGCTGAGCGAGCGCTCCGTGTGCTGGGAGCGCCCAGCGCGTCTCGACGCGGAGCTGAAGGCCGACCTCGCCGAGGCGGGGCTGGCGGTCCACGAGGCGAACGCGTATTACCACGACGTGACGCCGGAACTGCTCGCCCAGCACAGCCTCGTGATCATGCTCTATCCCCCAGTCTCAGCCGGATCGACGGAGGCGGAAGGGTACATCACAAAGGGCCGATTGGTGCTCGACTACGCGCAGAGCGGCGGCGGCCTGCTGGTGCTTGGCGACAACAACTACGATTCGCTGAAGCCGCTAAACGCGTTTCTGCAGCAGATCGACGCCACGGTTCTCCCCGAGGGCGTGGTCGACGAGGAAACAGAATTCCGTCAGGCCCGCTTCTTCCGCGAGTACTTCCTCACCACCCAGAACCTGACCGACCACCCCCTCACCGCGGGCGTGGACACGCTCTGCTTCCCATCGGCATGGCATCGGTGGAAGGCCGGCGCGACGAATGCGGTGACGGTCGGGGCTGACTGGGAGGTAATCGTGCGCGGGAACGAGTCCGCGCGCTCGATGGGATGGCGCGCGGACGTGGATGGGCAGACCACGTACGACTCCGCCCCGCCAATCGTGGCCGCCAGGGCCCTCGGAGACGGGCGCGTTGCCCTGTGCCCCATGCGGTCGGTGACGACGATCCAGTCAGGGCACCACTTCGTGTTCGAGAGCACGTGCTACGAGCGCGGCGACCTGACGCGGTTCGTGGCGAACGCGCTCCGATGGCTGAGCGAACCCGCGCGGGGCGGCGGACAGCCGGGCGGGTATGTGGAACCCGAGGCGATCGTGGAGGCGCCGGGCCCCAG
Organism: uncultured Armatimonadia bacterium; assembly: GCA_964555935.1. GTDB lineage: Bacteria > Armatimonadota > Zipacnadia > Zipacnadales > VGFC01 > CAZKUN01. Next base: position 3,421 of record CAZKUN010000085.1, read on the forward strand.
CGCCGAGGAGTTGGCGGTGCTTGACCCGTACACCCGACTTGCCGCGATGGGCTTCCGCGAGCCGATCTCGCAGGTCGAGCACGAATACATGCCGCGTCGCGACTTCGTCGGCATCATCGGCATTTACTCCGACTTCTCCCGCCGCGTGAGCGAGCCGATCATCGCAGGAGGCCTCGGAACGGTCGCGGAGTATTGCGCGCGAGCGCGCGAGTTGGGGTACAGCTTCCTGGCGTTCACCGAGCGCTTCGAGGTGATGGATGAGGCGAAGTGGGATCAACTCGTCGCCCAGTGCGGCGAGAACTCCGACGAGAGCTTCATCGCGATTCCGGGCATTGAGATCCAAGATGTCAACGGCGATCGCTACGCGTGCATCGACCTGCCGGGCTGGGTGCAGGACGAGTGGCTGGACCCAAGCGGCCGGTACATGCTGGACCATCCCGGCTTCTACTTCGGACTGACCCACTCGCTGACAACCTTCCTGGGGAAGTACCTGTTGTCGCCGCGACAGAGCTTCGTGCAACCGTGGTTCCAGAAGTTCTACGCGGGGATGGAAGTCTTCGGCTACCGGCGAGGCGACCAGCCCGCGGGCGAAGCCGAAGACTGGTATCAGACGTGCCAGTCGAATGACTACAACCTGATCCCAATCGCGACGCACGGCATCAGCTCGCCCAACGATCTGGCGAATGTCGCGGGCTACCGGACCCACGTGTTGGCGGACGCGGTGGAGCAAGTGCCGGCGGCGTTTCGGTATGGATGGTACTCGCCTCGGGATGTCTACGTCTCCAGCGGGCCCCGGCTGGCGGAATGGGCGATCGAAAACGGTCGCGGGGGACTGCGCGAGGAGCCGTGGAAGCTATTCGTCCGGCTTGAGAGCGACGCGCTCCTGCGGGAAGTGACGATCTGGGACCGGGGCCAAGTCTTCCGCCGCTACTATTCTGGAGAGCGAGAGATCGCCCTCGAAATCGCGGGCCATCATGACAAGCAGCGGCACTTCGTGCTGACAGCCGAGGACGAAGCGGGCGAGCGGCTGGTGTCGTCGGCGCTCTACACGAGCGATGTCCGGCACTCGACGTACATGTGCACCGACCTGCAGAACACGATCAACAGCATGGTCGACGCGAGCCGAGCAGGCAAGCAGAGCTACATCCGCGTGCAGGGGCTCTACGTGACGGGGTGGGACAGTCTCGACGTGCCGGCTCTGGTGACGGAGAAGGACGTGCTGCCCGAGTCGGGGATCGAGTACGGGCTGGCTCCGATGGCCGGGGCCGCCGGCCCGGTGATTCATGCGGCCGGCAAGACGGAACACTCGGTGGCTCAGCGGCTGATGGCACTGGGTTGTGGCGATGTCAACGTGCTGGACAATCGCTACGCGTGGACGCTTCTGCCGGGCAGCTACATGGCCCCGACGGAACTGGCCGATTCGCGCGTGCGCCTGATATCGTTCACGCCGCGAGCCTACGGACCAAACATCATGCTCGTCGAGCACACCGTCACGCTGAGGAAGGACGTGACGTTGGCCGATCGGCCTGGCCCGGAGATCGCGCTGCTGCAGATCGAGACCGGCGCATCGCAGGCGGAAGCGCGGGGAATGCTGACGGCTGCGTCGGAGGGTTTCCCCGAGATGCGCGTCGCGGGAGCCAACGGCGTGACGCGAGACTGGTCTGACCGCTCCGAGCCCATAGAATTGACGCTCGAGGCCGGAGGTTACGCGGCGTTCTACCCAAACTTCTGGGGATCGCTGGCCGTCTTCCCCCTCAGCGATGGCCTCGTCATGCGGACCGGTCACTACACGGAGGTCGGCATCGATTCGCCAGGCGCCGAACTCGCCGCCGGGACGGAGTTGACCGCCCGCTGCCTGGTCGTGCGAGGGGCGTTCGGCGAGGCGACGGCCGAGGAGTTCGACAGGCTGCGCGACGTGTTCGGGGTGGACGGAGCGCTGGTGTGCGAGCCCAAGATTGAGCGGGGCGAGCTGGTCGACTCTCGGTACGTGCTGCGGGTCCGCGCGGACGACGGCGCCGCCCGGCTGTCACTCAAACAGGTGGCCCTGCCCAACCCGCAACCCATCGTGGCTGAGGGGCTCAGAGAGAACCGTGACATCGTGGCGCTCGTAGACGATGAGTTCCGGCGCGTTGCCGCGTTTGAGGGGGCCGGCTGGCTGACGGTTGATCCGACGGACCGTCCGCTCACCGTCGTGGTCGGCAACGCTGCTGATTGCAGCAGTGAGGCCCTGACAGTCAGCCTTCTCCGTGACGAGGATCGATGGGCGGTCGAGGTCCACAACCCGACGAACGCGACCGTCGAGGCATCCATCGCCGTGCCCGAGTGGCTGGCCGCTACCGTCGGGACGCTGGCCGCGAACGTGACGCTCGGGCCAGGTGAGACATCCCTCCTCAGCCCGAAAGAGCCGCGCTATAAGTGACCGTGGGACGCATCGCGATGGTGTACTTGTATGCGTCGGCGTGCAGCCAATGCGAGACCCTCTCGCCATAGCGCGTCATGTAGAGTTCGATCCGCTCGCTGTCTCGGTCCTCGAACGCGTGGAAGTTCGAGAACTGGATCTCCTCGGAATCACTCCCGATGTCCCGGTCGTCGATCAGCGTGAGCGTATCCATCTTGAGGGCGGGGATGGTCTCGTCGATCTCGCCGATGTAGAGGGGATAGCGCGGCAGATTGCCCTTCGCAGGCTCCGGGATGATGTTGCCGATCCACACGAGCTTGCCCGTCTCGGCGTGGCGCAGCAGGACCGAGAAAGCGGATGGGGAGTAGAACGAGTCGCCCGTGTCGTATCGCAGGTCGGTCACCGGGCCCCACGTGCGACCGCCGTCCTCCGAGAGGCAGATCCACGCGTGTCCGCCATTCGCCACCGTGCCTTCCCACGTCGGGGGGAAGACCTCGTTCGAGCCTCGCATCACCATCAGCAGCCGACCGTCGACAAGTTGGGTAATGCTCGGTTCCATCAAACCGCGCCCGGAGACCTCGTGAGGAACGCGGATGGGCTGAGATGTTTCCCAGGAGTAGCTTCCCGCCGCCGGATCCCACGTCCCGATGAAGCACAGGATGCCGCTAACGGTCTCCCCATCACCGATATCCATCGGCACGGCGGCGGACGGGTAGACGATTCCGCCCTCCCGCGTAGCGATGGCGCTATACGCCCCGTACATCTCGTTGGTCCGCAGGTAGTCCGCCGCCGCCCAGTTGTCGGGGTCGAAGGCGGGGCCCGGCTCGTAGCGAAGTTGTTGCGGCTCGCCGAAGGTCCGGCCGTCGTCCTCGGAGACTGACCAGAAGTTGTGGTCGAAGATCGTCTGTTCACCCGTCTGGAAGAGCGTTTGGATGGCCTCGGCTCCAGGCCCGATCAGCAGGCGCTGGAAGGTGAACCGGAGCACCTTGTCGCTGACGGGGTCATGGCACCAAGCGAAGGGCATCTCCTCCTTGCTGAACCCATCCTGAGTGGGCCACTCCTCGTGCAGCAACTCCCAATCCGACCAGCTCCTCCCATTGTCCTCCGATGTCCGGACGCGATGCCCTTCGGACCAATCGCTGGCGGTCTCGTAGCTGAGCGTCTCTTCTCTCGCGAGACCCTTGCCGATGTAGCGCGCGCGGACGCAGGCGGCGCCGCGTCCGGGCGAATGCTTGAGGTAGACTTCCCGCGATACCCGCGCGAAGGGGCCGTTACCGTCCCAGGTGGCGTTCCTATTCGACAATGGCGATTTCGCTCCAGTCCTTGAGGTCGAGATTCACCCGCCAGCGTCTGCCGTCCCGCGTAATCTCGCAGCGCCCGTCGGGGTCGACGGCCCGCCCATCCAGGTCAAACAGGAAGACCTTCGGCCTCTTCGGCTTCCGCCACGAGCGGTCGAGGGAGACGGCCGTCAGGATGCGCTCCTTGGCGACGATGAAGCCCTCGCCTAGCTCAACCGGGGTGATGGGGAACATGTGCTTCAGGACGCCGAACACATCGCGGTTCTCGTCGGTCATCGGCGGCTCGACGGGTCCGTAGTGGTAGAAAACCATCCCGTGGCGCAGGTACGTGATAAGCACTTTCATCAGCCATCGCTCCGGCGCCACGCCCTCGGGCGCGTTGGCGGCGCCCAGTCCGATGGGGCTGTTGAGATGGCTGAAGAAGCAGTAGTTGAGCGCGGGGGGCTTCGCGAGGTCTTCCCAGGTCAGATTGGCGAAGACCGAGTTCGTCTCGGTGAAGCGGCGGATGGGGAGCGATTGCTCCTCGCGGCTCGTCGAGTAGCGATTCGCGATGGCGATCTTCCCACGAGAGAGCGGGTAGTCGATCAGCTCCAGCCGCGCATCTAGCCCGGCCAGGCTGCAATCTTTGTACCTGTCGAAGATCTCGCCGGTGTGGAAGCTGACATCGGCGCTCACGCCGTCCCACTCGCCGTAGGTGCGGACGCTGCCGAGTTGGCTCATGGGGAACTCATCGTAGTACACGCCGTCCAGTCCCACCTCGTCGAGGACGAGTTTGAGCTGATCCAGCATGTATTCGTAGCGCGCGTTGCCGATTTGGGGATAGACGTTGAGAGGCAGCTTGTTGATCGGCGCGCCGCCTCGGTAGTAGTGGTAGACCCGAAGGTTGCCCTGAAGATCCCTCACCAGACTGTCGCGCCAAGCGGGCCGAGACTCCTCGACAATCTTGCTCTGCTCCGGCGTGAGTGTCTTGATCACCGAAGGCCCCGACTTCAGGCCCTGCTCCGGCAACGGGATCTCCTCGCCGCCCTCCATGGTGCTCGGATCGACAGCCACCCAATCTGTCTCGATGCACCCGATGAAGCGCACCTGGGGCCCGGCCTTCCGAAGCGCCGGAAGCGCCTTGCCCATCAACGCTCTGTATTCGTCCCAGCTCACGACGTGGTCCAGCGCGCCGGGCTCGTGGTCCGGCCACGGCGCCAGGGCGACGATTCTGCTACCCCGCCACCGCAGGTATTCGCGCAGTTCCGCGGGGTCTTCCATGACGGCGTTCACGTAGAACTCCTTGCTCCCATATAGCAGGTAGAACTTGATGTCATCCCCCTCGGGCTTCAGGTAACCGAAGCAGAAGGGGCCATCGATGGTGAAGTTGGCGCGCCAATCCTCGCGGACGCGGTTGATGAACGTGAAGTAGCCTTCCCCCGGCGCGAGCGCGTAGGCCGACCAGGAGAACGCGTGGGTCGCGCCCACGTCGAGGACGACCCGGTTGATCTGGAAGCCCGCGCGGTTGCCCGACTCCGGGATCCAAGGCCTCATGCGCAGCCGCGACAGGTTGTCCTGCATCACGACGCCGAGCCCGCCCTCAGGCCCTCGGAGGAAGACGATGGGATTCGCCGCGACCTCGAGATTCGGTGAGAAACGCGCCAGGTAGTCGCTTGGCGAGGTGATCCTGTAACGGGGCACGACAGCGGTCGGCACGTCGCGGAGGTTGGTGAATTCGTCTGTGACGTCAAGCCGCCCACCCTCCACCGTCACCGTGCGGAGCAGGCGATAGCAGCTTCCCTCGGCCTCAACCGTGATGGTGTCGGGAGAGGTCCGGCGCGCGCGCGGGAGCCAGGCGTCTTCGGGACCCAGTTGGGACTCCACGTCGGGGTAGTTGTCTTGGCTGAAGCCGCTCGGTAGCCCGTTCCAGCCGATCGCGGAACCCGTCTCTCCCGCCGCTCCTGGGTAAGTGAAGCAACTGTCGATGGTATAGGCTCCGGCTCCCGTGCCGATCTGAATCCGGCCGGCGCCACCGACCGTCAGCCGCACGCCCTTCGTCTCCACCGCAGCCGCGGGCTCTACCGGGACGAACTCCCCCGCGTCGGCCACCTTCGAGAGATACCGTCCATGGTCGGCCGACGGGAACTCATCACACCAAGCGGCCCATGGTAAGCTCAGCGCGCAAAGCGCGACCGCGAGCCGTAGCACGTCGTGCGCGCGCGTCGGACGTATCACCACGTTGGCCTCCCTATCATCCGTGTGGTCCGAGCATGTTGCCGTGCCTTCGCCGACGCTGAGCGAGCACCCTTGTCCCGACGTCACGCCGGCTGGGCCTAGTCTATGCCTTTGAGCACGCGCACGTAGCCGTCCTCGGTGTCAACCACGATCTCCGACAGCCCGTCGCCGTCCACGTCGGCGATGATGGCGTCCAACACCGCCGCCTGAAAGCCCATCTCCCACAGCACGCGACCGGCGCCGTTGTCTTCGGCTAGCGCAACGAGCCTCCCGTCTGGCAGGCCGACGAGAAACTCATCCTGCCCGTCGCCGTCGAGATCGCCGGCACAGCACGAGATCGGACTGGAGGTGGCCACCCCCAAGTCGAGGGTCCATCGGTCCCGGCACGTCTCCAGATCGATGCAGTGGAAGATGCCCAGTTCCGAGACCATCCCCACGTCCCATAGGCTCGCGCCTCGCAAGGCGCCGATTCCCGCCGTCCGCCCGGCGAACTCGTACGCGTTGGCGAAGGGTCTCACCGCGACGCGCTCGCCTTCGCCCCCCTGCACCTCGAGCGCCGTGTAGCCCGGGGTCATCACGACGCGCAGCGAACCGTCCGGCCCGTAGGGCCCGATCACCGGCAACGCGTGCGCGCACCCGTCCCCTCGGCCGGGAATCGTGTCCCCCCAGACGTGGGCCACCATCCGCCGCTCGCCGGCGAGATCGTAGTGATACTGCATGCCATGGTTGTCCACGACCAGCTCCGGCTGGCCGTCGCCGTTGAGATCGGCGACGGCGGGCAAGCGCGGATGGGGACCCACCTCGCGATCGGCGAACACGAGGCGCCCTGAGGGGTCGTGCAGGCAGCACCCGAGCTGATGCTCGCCGAACCGGAAAGGGACGAATAGCCACATCTCCCCGTCGCCGAGGGGCACCACGCCCCCCTCGCTTCTCGGAAAAACGCCCCGGAACGTGGCGTTGCGGTTGATGGGGAAAGGCGATCTTATCTCGCGCAGCGGGCGCGGCGTGTTCTGCCCGGCCACCGGCTGATACACGCTCACGACGTCGGTGTCCGGATCCACGACGCAGACGCGACGCTCCCCCTTCGGCCCAAGCCAAAGCGCCGGCATCGTGCCCCTCACCCGCCACGAGTCACTGAACTCGCCCGGCTTGTGGAAGTCAGGCGTCCCGCCGATGACCGTGCCATCCGACAGCGGCATCACCAGCTCATTCCGACCGTCCGCCCTGGCGACAAGAGGCGACCTCGCGCCGACTGAGGCGGCCTCGTCGGTTGCGCCCGGCGCCATACGCCAGTCGACTCGGGCGGACCGGCCCTCCTCGCCAGCCACCATTGCTGCGCGAGCGAACGCCGTGGGCGTGAACGGCTCAAACACGGACTCGCCATTCTCCAGGCGCCACAGATGTTCGCGGCCGTCTTCGGCCTCGCGCTTCACCACCAGACCCGTGCCGGCGCCATCTCCCGCCAAATGCATCGGTTCGATGAGAGCGCCGTAGTACGTCAAGTCGGGCGTCCTGGGAGCGACCATCTGGTAGATTGTCGACGACAGCGTGGTCGGCCGGACGCCACGGGCGACGCCCGCCGTGGCGAATGACTGGCCGTCATAGGCCTCAAGCGTGTCGGCCGAGGTCAGCCACCGGGAGTCGACGGGGCTGGTGATGATCTCCGGCCGCCCGTCGCCAGTGATGTCAAAGCACCCCCGGAAGAAGCGATCCTCGAGGTCCGCCAGGCGAGCGTCGAAGCCGCCGAACGGATCCAGCACAAGCGCGTGCCATCGCTCGTCGCCTTCCACGCCGTAGACACCCAGCACGAGTTCCAGCTTGCCGTCGCCGTTCACGTCAGCCAGCGATGTCGGTTGGGCGTGGAGGTCTCGGTGATCCTCGGGGAAGTCCTTCTCGACGAACAGATTCCACGCCGGCGTCAAGCTCTTCCCGCCCTCATTGCGCAGGACCGAGATATACTGCTCAACCTGGGTCGCGACAATAACCACGTCTGGGTAGCCGTCGCCATCCACGTCGGCAACGCGCATCAGGCCATATGGTCGGCCGATACTCGGGCCGTCGGGTCTGCCGAAGCCACACGGGTCAGCAATCTCGTACTTAACCTCGAACTGGACCTCACCCGTGTCGCTGTCGAGCACGCCGACATAGGCCGGCTTGCTCGCCACCACGATCTCCGGCTTGCCGTCGCCATCCATATCGGCCAACACGAGATTCGGGCCGTAGTTGGTCCACCACTTACCTGAGTAGTCGCGCTCCCACAGTAGGCGAGGCCGCCCATCGGTTCCCGAGAAATCGAAGCACAGGCCGGTCGTCGTGGTTGTGCTGGGAGGGAAGACGTACAGCCGCGCGCCATCGAGGGTCCGGAGGAGTTGGCACCGCACGATCGCCGATCCAGCGGGCGCGGCCCACCGCCAGAGCATCTCGCCCGAGGCCACGTCCAGCAAGGCGAAGCCTGTCTTGCCCAGGCTCACCAGCACGTGCCGGCCGCCTTGGCCCGTGAAGTCCGCCAGTCCGAGCACCGCGCCGACACCCAGCAGGGGATGGTCCCACACCGCACTGCCATCTGGCCTCAATAGTGCGAGGCCACGCCCGCGCTGCGCGACATACCTGGGCTCGCCGGCAACGTCCGTCTCTCGGACGAATCCGCACACCCCCGCCGACCCGCCATAGCGCCACACCTCGGCCGGCGCCGTCGGCATGTTGCCCGGCAGATCCGACCGACCGCTGTTTGCCGCATCCTTCCGGGGTAACAGCCAGAGGCCGCGCGGCTGACCGCCTGCTACGTCGCTCATCGCGCCCTCGCAGCACGTGGCGGCGCTGATTGCCGCCAGTGGAATGAACATATCCCGCGCATGGGTCACCTCGACGCGTCGCGCTAATCCACCGACACCTCCACCTCGCTCGTGGCCCCGCCGATGATCTCAGTCGCCACGAAGGTCCATTTGCCGGTCGGGTCATTGAGGGCGGGCTGGAAGGTCGCGCTGCCGCGACCGCCCGTGACGGTTACGTTGCGGTCATACCACGGGCGCGGGTCGCCCGCCGGATCCATGGCGGCGAGGCGGACCACCGTCTCGATGGCGGGGCGTGCTCGCACCTCCAAGGTCGTCACCTCGCCCAAGCCGACCGTCGGAGGGGCGGTGAGCGTGACGCCCTGCACCTCTCGTGGCGAGAAGACGACAACCGCGGGGCTGCGCTCTTGGACCATCGTCACTGGCTCCGGTCCGAGCAGCTTGTGCGCGCGAGCGTCATAGGCGATTGTCCCTGGCGGCGGCTTCACCGCCAGGGAGCCTTGGCCGAAGACCACCAGCAGACGCAGATCCCCCAGGCGCTTGCGAACGATGGTGTCGATACCTTCGCCCTCCACCTCGCGAGTCGGCTCAATGCCCGCCTCCTCCACGACCTGCCGCAACCGGGAAACGTTGTCGTCAGTGGTCCGGAGGGGCCGATCACCCATGTCGACAAGTCTAAAGTCGCCGCTCGCAGCGAAATCGAAGGGAGGCGTCGCGCGGATGCGACCATGCTCGTCATACGTGCCCAGCGCCTGATCGGAGACGATGGCGTGTTCCCGCGCATAAGCCGTCAGCCGCGCGACTGCGCCATCCGACAGCACTGAGACCTGTGGCGCGATGAGCAACCCGTAGCGATCCAGTTCCCCACTCTCGACCTGATCCTCATCGATGAAACGGTAGGGCACTCGGAGCGTTCGCAGTAGCGCGCTGTACCCCTGCAGGAACTCGTCGAACTCCTGATCCCAACCGGTGGGACTGATCTGCGGCTCGCGAGATGCCTTCAGCGCCGTGTAGGCATACTTGCTGCGGTAAGACGACAGGATCGCGACCGGCTCTTGCTCGACTTCGGCGGCGATGAGCAGCTTGCCGATCCCGCTTCCCAGCTCGCGGTTGCAGTCGCGAATCGCCCGGCCGGGTTCTCCCATGCCGAGCGTATTGGTGAGGGTCTCGTAATCAAAGGTGCGGCCAGAGCCGAACCAGCACATCATCGTGCCGCCGTAGGCAGGCAGCAGCCACGCGTGGTGCTCCAGCTTCGCCCGACCATACCCATACCCGCTCCACAGCCCCACAAGCCGTGGATCGCGAAACCAACTCCGCGCGCGATCGTGGAAGCGCGGGTAGACTTGGGCGTACTCCAGCGCCGGATAGATCTCGGAGAAGACGGAGCAACTCTTGTAGCTCTCATCCAGCGGATTGGCCCCGCCGGTGTAGGTATCGGGGGCTTCTTCCTTCACCCAGGCCTGCATTTTCGTCAGAGACTCCACGAGCGCGCGCGCCATGAACAGGCGAAACTCCAACCATGGCGCAATATTCTCGGCCCGCTCGCGTGTCTGCTCCACTTTCCACGGCGTGACGGCGTCCCAATCGACGAACTGGGTCTGCCACGTGGCGTTCAGCTCTTCGAGCGTGCCATGCTCCTCCCGCAGATGCTCGCGGAAGGCGGAAAGCGTCTGCGGCGAGAAGCAGACCTCATCGTAGTGGCTGATGCCCATCTCATCGCCGAGGCCCAGCGCGATGGGCGAGAATGCCCGGTAGCGCTTGGCTTGGTCGCGAATCGATGTCTCCTCTTCGGCCCACATCTCCGGATCGTGCAGGCAGGGGATGCGCTCCCCGCCGGGGCCCGTGCTGGAGCTGCCCACGCCCGTCAGGCGGTAGATCAAGGCGGTGGCAAAGCCGGCATCCAGCGAGGACCAGAACAGCTGGCCGGGATAGCGCGCCCTCATGCCCATATCGTCGTACAGCCGCGAATAGACCGGCCAGCAGTAGGTGGGGGCTTCCTGGTTCCCATGGGTGCCGGTGAAGGGGATGTAGTCGTCCAGCACGATCTCCTGGGGCCGCGTGAAGAGCCGGTAGGCGCGCTGCAGAGGCTCTTCGCTGCTCGGGCCGACGACGAGCCGCGCTTCCACCAGCCGCTCCCATGAGGGCACCAGCGGAACGCTGACGACTGTCTCCGCCTCCCCGGCGGGGAACTCGAGAGCGATCTCGCGCACTCCCAGTAGACGCTCGCGGGCCCCGAAGATCTCCAGCCGTCCCTGAAGCCGCGTCGCCACGCCGGTGTTGGTGGTGCTGAGGGTGACGACCGCCTGCTCGCCCGTTTCCCCGGAGCACGCGGCCTGCATGTCAGTCACGCGGGCGGGTTGCTCGACGCGGCAGGAGGTCGCCGCGCAATCCACGACCTCGCCTTCGGCGTTGAGCAGGCTGGCCTCCACGTGGTAGAGGCCGTCCTCCACCCCGAGCGGGAGCTTCACGACGGCGCGGCCCTCGCAAGAGACCGGGCCCCATGCCTCCCACCCCGGCTGGTTCGGCCCCCACACGACACCCGCCACCTGCGTCCCCTCGGCGCCCTCGGCGGCGACCGTCAGTCCCGCTTCCTGGCCGGGGGCGAGCACCTCGGGGACTTGGATGCTCGTAATCCGCGCCGCGTCACGCTGCCCAGCGCGCATCAACACCTTCACCCACTGGCCGAACTGGTACTCCCAGAACGGGAAGCGCAGATCGGTCGGGGGTTCTGCCAGTTGGTCAAGAGTGCCCCAGTTGGCGTAGTTGCGCAGGAGCACGCGGCCCTTGCCGTACTCGCGCGACGAGACATGCACCTGGCGCTTCATGTCGAAAGGCGCTCTGAAGGCCGACAGGTCGAGAGGCTCGACCTCCTTGAGCAGGGCCGACAGCTTCGTCTCCGCCTCACCCTCGCGCAGCGAGGTCACGACGATGAGCCCCATACCCTCGCGCACTCGCCGCAGCAGTTGATCCATGGCGTGGTCGGGGATCTGATCGAGCTTCGTCCGCACGAGGATCGCCACATCGTAGGGCTTGTCGCCCACCAGCAGGTCGTAGAGCAGGTCGCCCTGATCGAGATTGAGGTCGCTGCCGAAGACGCTCTTGCCGTAGTAGCTCATGGGCGAGGACACGACATCGGCCCTCATGTCCACCCGCTGCTGCAACTCGACTATCTCGCGCTCGTTGATCCCGCCACAGACCCAGAGCGTCCGTAGCGGCCCGCCCGCCAGAGGCTTCGCCCAGGGAATCGGATTCTCGGTCATGTAGAGCCCCGGCTGAAGAGACGACAAGCCCTCCGGCTGCACCAGCTTCTCAACGCGAGTCATGCGCGGCAGGGGATTGCTCTCATCGGGACGGTAGGCCGCATCCGTGGTCAGCACCAGCACGTCAAACATGTGCCCACAGTCGCCCGTGGTCGTTACCCCCAGGACGTGTCGGCCCTCGGTCAGTTCGACAGCGCCGAGGTCCAGCCAGTCAAAGCGCAGTTGGGCATCGCTGGTGAACTCATGCTTGCCCCGGCTAGAGTAGAAGGCCGCGCCGTCCCAGGAGAGGCTGAACTCGCCGCCTCGGAAGCCGTCCATCCAACCCAGCGTCCACAGTTGCCACTCGCCATCGGCGGGGATGTCGATCGGCACGTCAAAGCTCCCAGCCATCCCCCAGGCCACCAGGTCGCGCGACGGCGCGTTGACGCCCCTATCCCACGGGAGGGCCTTGAAGCCTGACGAATGAGCGCGGGTGGCGGAGAAGAAGTCCTCGACCTCCAGCCAGCCATACTGGTGCCCGTCGCGCTCGGTGAAGCCGACCTCGGGCGGGGCTGGGGCCTCGAGTTTGAGCCGCACCATGTACTCGCCGGGATCGGCCTCCGCCCCGCCGAAGCTCAGCCAGTTGGGCCGGAAGGTCTCGCCGCCGTCGATGCTGGACGCGCTACGGCCGAGGGGGGCGGAGCGGTCGATGGCGAGGTAGAAGTAGCTACCAGGGCTTCCCAACGTCATCGCGATTTCGTTTGGCCCTTGCCGCAGAAGGCCTGCGTCCACCGGGATCTCATGCCAACCCTCCGTGCCGTGCTCGATGAGGCTCTCGCGCAGCACCTCGCCCCCGTTGAGCGTTACCACGAGGTCGGACCAGGTGACTCCCTCGGCGGGAGCGCCGTACAGCGTCTTGGTAGCCACATCGTAGGGGTTGTGCTTCATGTAGTACATGATGCGGGCGCCGGTGATCTCCGCCGGGTCGCGCTCCAGATTGAGGGTCTTGAGACAGACGTGCACGGGCCGAGACACGTGCCCCCGTCCTTCGTCGGGCGTGCCGTCGTCATCGCGCACGACGAAGATGCGCTGGGCCTCCTGAGCGAGGCCCGCGCACCCGAGACTCCACAGCGCGACAGTTAGGAAGAGCGCGAGACGTCTCATGAGAACCTGCCCTGTCCGTCTTGCATGACGGCGCTCGCTCACCCGCCGAACTCAACCAGAAGATCCAGTATCTCCGCCCGGTACTCATCAGGCGCGTCCGCCATGTCCTGCTTGCCGCCGTACATGTCATCCCCGACCACTTCATCGACGCCAGCCGACAGGATTCTCTGGGCGCGGGTGACCGCATCCGCGTTCGTCCCCGCCGCCTTGGCTTCCTCGGTTGCGTCGCTAAGCATGCGCAGGTACTCGTAGTCGGCAATCCCCTGCCGCCAGGCATCCCAGCGTTTCGATCCGATCAGGCCCTTCTTCCCGCGGAACACGAGACCGTAGCTGACGCCATCCGTGTAGTCGCTCAGGGTCATCCCGTTGCCGTCCACGTAGACCCACATGCCGATGCCGCCAAGCTCTAGCTGCCAGGCCCTCCATGAGAACCAGCGGTAATACCCAAACGGCGACGAGTTCTTCTCGCTGGCACACACGTAAATCCACGATTTCTGATTCGTGCGATGGAAGATGTCGAGGGCCGCAGCATCGGCGACATGGCTGCCGTTGGGGCAGTACATGTCGAAGTAGGCCAGCCCGTCCTCGAGCTGCTGGTGGGTGACCCCCAAGGTGGGGTCCACCCATACGAGCATCTCTGGGTCGACCTTCTTGAGCAGCTTGCTGGCGGGCACGCACAGCTCGTCCCACGATTTTTCGCCCGGCTCATCCTGCCAGTACCAGGCGAACTCATCTCTCCCGATGCCCTTCTCGGCCAGGTGATCGCGCATCTGCGTGACGTACTCGGTGAAGACTTTCTCCCACACCGGCGTCCCAAACTGCCCGGTGCCCATCTTGCCGAAACCGAACTCAAAGCCCACCCAGATCAGCCATAGGCGACACTCGGGATTCCACTCGATCATCTGGTCGAGCTTCGAGAAGTCCAGCGGCTCGGTGAGATTGCCTTCGGCGTCGGGCTTCGGGTGAGGCAGGTAGCGGTGGTTGATGGTGAGCGCGGTATTGTAGTGATCCAGCAGGTCTTGCGCGGCGGCCTCCTCGCGATCGATCAGCGGCTGTTCATCGAAGTAGCCCCACGAGTTGCTGTGCAGGCTCACCTGGTCCGGGAATTGCAGAGGCCGGACGCGCAGGCTCACGGGAACCTGCCCGACACTCTCGCCCCCTACGGACACGTCGATGCCGCCGGTGTAATCGCCGGGAGCGAGGTTTTGACCGCGAGTCCTGAACGTGACCCAGATGCGTTTGCTGACCCCGGGCCCCAAGACGATCGGGCCCTCGTCCTCGGGCACGATCGCGTCATCGCGGTAGTTGTAGCCGAAGGCCTCCACATGTACCACGTGGGCCAGGCTCATGATCTGGTCCGAGGGGACCGTGTCAGGCCCCGTCAGCGCGGAGGCATCCAACTCCACGGCCTGATCCGTGTCCGACGACGAGGTAACGACGAAACTCGCCGTGGCGAACTCGTTGTTCATCATGTCGACGTCGATCTCGGCGCCGAGTTGCCCATCCGCCGGCGCCTCCAGCACCCGGAGCCATTCCCAGTCGCCCTTGTCCCATAGGATCGCCTTCTTGCCGGGCCACAGCTTCTGGTTGAGGCCTGCCACGGCCGCACACGCGCGGCGGTCGTACACGCGATACGGAGGGCCCTGGTAATAATCTGGTTCCTGAACATCGGGATCCCCCAGCACTCCCGCGCGCGCATCCTCGATCGCCGCGCGCGCCGCCGCGACGGCGGCCTGATCCCCGACAGCCTCTTCGCGAGCCGTCACCGCCTCGGTAGCCTCCCTGAGCAAGGTGAGGGTGGCGTTCTTCTGAGTGACCCACGGAATCAGACCGGCGGCGAAGGGCTTCACCTCATCCGCGGCAATGGGGGCGTCGTCCAGATACTCAACCTGGTCGGCGGCGTGATCCCCCTCCATCACCTCGATCTCATCGCAGAAGATGAAGAAGCCCCCCGAGAGCACTGCGATCCGGACGTATCGCCCGTAGCCCTTCAGGTCATCAGCGACGAACCGGTAGTTCAGGACCTTGTCCTGAGGGAGCGACTCGGTAAGCACGTCGCACAGATAACGATACTCTTGACCATCCGAGCTGACGAACGCCAGCGCGGCCGATGGGAACGTGACTTGGGAGCCCCCCGTGATGCTGTCGAAGGTAATCTTACCGATAGGCTGCTCCTCGCCCAGGTCCATGTCTATGAGGAACACGCGCTCGCGGCCCACTTGCCAGCCAACGGTGCCTTCATCGACCCAATCGCACCCGTTGTATGCCCCGTCGGTAAGCTGCGCGGCGTCGCCCGGCTCAGTGCAATAGGAGTAGTTCGTCGGCGGCGCAAAGGAGCACTCGACCCCCAAGGCCAGGTTGACTCCCTCGCTGGGCTGTCTCGACGGCTCTTCCTGGGCGAAGGCCCCAGTGCAAGCTGCAATAATGGGAAGCGGAAGCACCAAACGCCAGAGAAATCGTCTCATTGTTGTTCCTCCCAATGCTGGAATGCTCTCTCGCCCGTTGTTCTCCACCAGCGTTTCCACGGCAGGCTCCCAACCGCCTCTCTCCCAGCGACACGTCAGTTCAGCCTGGCAGGTCGGCTCCGCGCGTGGACGGAATACGCCGAGGGGCGGCCGGTGAGTGCTGGGCCGCCTCGGACCCGAAGGAGGAGTCATGGACAACGCGAGCCCATCCCCCCTGAATCCACCCGTCTACGCGAAGCTCAAGGAACTGCACCTGGCGACGGATCTGGTGCGCGACGGACAGCCGGCGGCGACCATCGTCGTGCCTCGCGATGGCAGTCATAACTCCGAAGCCGCCCTAGTGCAGGCGTACATCAAGCAGCTGTCCGGCGTCGACGTGCCCGTGGCAACTGATGAGTTTTCGGCGTCGAGGATACCGATCCAAGGCAACCTGATTCTGCTGGGCAACCGGTCGACCAACGCGACGATCGGCGCGCTCTATGACCTCTTCTACACGCTGCTGGATCTCCGCTATCCGGGCCCGGGCGGGCACGTGGTCAGGACACTGCACAACCCGTTCGGCAACGGCAGGAATGTGGTCTTCCTCGGAGGCAGTGACCCGGAAGGTGTCGCGGCGGCGACGTCCGCGTTCTGCGCGACGTTGTCCACGCGCTCACCGGCGTCGGGCAACCTCCAGATCGGGCGGCTCGCCGAGATCCAACTCGGCGACGGGATCGCCCCGCCTGACGACATACGTGACGTTGAGGTCTGGGAAGCCTCCCCAGGCTACAAATCGACGGGATATTTCGGCTGGACCAGCATCAGCAAGCACATGGCGCTCTATTACATGACCGGGGACGAGTTCCACGCGCGCGAGGTCCTCAGGCTGTCATTCCCCGACAATGCGGCCAAACAGGACATCGCCGACGTCGATGGCGAACTCATCGAGAACAAGGACGAGCCGCTGAGCGGCCCTTACCACTATGGCGCGCTGATGCTCATCCTCTTCTGGGACCTGATCGAGGAAAGCCCGGTTTTCAGCGATTCCGACCGACTTCGAATCACCAACGCCTTCTCCAAGCAACTCGCTCACCCGCAAGAACGCGGGTGGCGTGAGGAGGTCTACGCGCGACACGGCGTAGGCGCGGATGCCTTCTCCGAGCCGCCCGCGGGCGTCGGCGACCGGCATGAGCTGTGGTCCCATGTCTGCCTCTACGCGCTCAGCCGCTACTTCCAGAACTACTACCCCCACTCGCTGTGGGAGCACTGCATTGAGGGTGCTCGATGGTACTTCTCCGCACTCCACCGGCACTGGTGGGTGCATGGCCTGTTCGTAAGCGGCGGCAGCTACAGCTCCAGCATGGCGCCGATCCTCACCTACGTGCTCCTGAGCGGAGACCGGCGCGGCGTCGAGAGCGGCGTCCTTCGCAATCTGCTCCTGGGTCAAGAGATCCTGACCACGGGCCAAGACCCCGAGCCCGCGCTGGGCACCGCCGCCATCGACTTCCTGCACAAGGCCGCCTACATCACCCAGGACGGTCGCTTTCTGGAGTACCTCCGGCGGACCGGGATGGATCTCACCGCGTTCCGCGTCGGGCAGTCGTACTGGCCAGAGCCGCTCTTGCAGCCTGAGCAACCGGCCGATCTCGTCGGCCAGTGGACCATGCTACCCATGCCCGAGCCGATGTGGCAGGACCGGGCCGGCGATTGCCCGCTACCCGACTCCTACGTCTTCGGCAGCCTCCGGAGTTCGGTCGATGCCTCCGGTGATTACGTCTTCTTCGAGACTTACAAGGGCTTTTGGTGGGATCTGTACCACACCTTTAAGATCGCTGCCCTGCGTCTGGATGGGCGGCCGGTACTCGCCGGCACGCTCAACCACGTGCTGGTGCGAATGGACGGCATGATGCCGGCCAAGGTCTCGATGGACTCCGCGATCCGCGCGGCATACGTCCTCGGGGGCAACGCGGTTCTCACCGGCGAGGCCTCGGACGCCGGACATGGGCGGTGGCAACGGACGCTCGTCCTGCGCGAGCGCTCTCACGCCCTGGTCATCGACCGCGCCACCTTCACTGGCTCCTCGGAGAATGCGGAGGTGGAGCTGCTCTGGCAGGGCCCTGGGCAGTGGTCCGCCTTGACGAACGCGACGGGTATCCGAGCCAAGCACGATGGCTCCACCCACGAGATCCGCGTCGGTGGCGACCTGGAGACGACCATCGAGAAGAGCGGAAGCGCGCGGATGGTCTGGCGCGGGGAGGCCCGGAGCGGCGACACGGTGACGCTGTTCTCTCTCATCGCTCGCACGGGACGTGGCCCCCTCGCCTGCAGGCGGCTGAACGACCATGCCGCGGCGCTCCAGCTCCCAGGGCCAGGGCTCGTGGTGGCCGACGGTCATGAGGGTATAATGGGCGAACTTGTCGTCCTCACCGACGACCGCGTGCACGGGAAAGCCGCGCGCAGGATCGACGTTGACCACCCCCTGCTGGAAGCGGAGCCTCCGGCGGATTGTGACTGGGACCTTGAAACCGGCGTAATGGAGGTCTCGGCGGACGAGGACACGCTGATCTCTTGCGCGCTGGTGAAACACCGCAGGCTGACTGTTGACGGAGTGCCCCAGAGGGCCATTACGAGGAAGAACGGGACCACGACGCTGTCCGTGCCGGCGGGGAGGCACGTCGTTCGGGGAGCCAGGCCCGCTCCCCAGGCGATGAAGGCGCTGCGGCGCTACCTTCGCAGGCTGCAGAAGGCCGCCCCCGAGGTCCCAGCGCGCCGGGAACCTCCAGGTCACCAAGTCCCTACGCTCCCTACGCTCGCCACGCTGGATGTCGGCGGCCCGATCTCGGGGCTCGTGACGATTCCCGACGGTGATCAGTGCAACATCTGCGTGGCTGAGGGCGAGCGCGTGCATGTTTGGGCGCTCCCGGACGGGCAAGCGCGCGTGCTCGCGGCGGATTCCCCCGTCCAGGTTCTGCACTGGTGGGCCGAGCACGAACTGCTCCTCGCCGGCTGCAAGGACGGCACGCTCGTGGCCTTCGACATCGCGACCGGCCGGCGTCGGTGGACCTTCCTGTCGGAGATGGACCCCGCCGTCTTGCAGGCGGCCAAGCCGTACTGGTTCCGCTCGGCGAAGGGGCACGAGGGTATTCATGGGCTGCACAGTGGGGCCTTTCTCAGCCCCGGAACGCAGGCCTTCGTGGGCAGCGCTTGTACCCTCGAGATCATCGACGGCGAAGGCGAATTGCTGCGCAGGCTGCCGGTCTTCTGGGGGCCTGGCAAGGTCTTCGCTCTCGTCGACAAGGCCGATGGAACGGTCGATCTTCTCGTCGGTCGCGAGCCCGCCGACACGCACGCGGTCGTGGTCGTGAACAGCCGCGATGAGTATGTCCCGAACATGCTCGGACCCGATCCGCGGAGCTTCCACGACGTGCCTCCGGGGCATACTGATCCATGGACATGGGGCGACATGATCCGCCATCACATCATCTACGATGACATCGATGGCGATGGGCACAAAGAGGTGGTCGGCGACATCACCGGAGCCTGGAATCGAGTCACGGTCTGGTCGAGTGACGCGACGCCGCTCTACAACGCGCACTTCGGGCCGGGACCTGGTGGCGGACGGTCGGGGCCCAAGGCCGTGCGCGGTCTGAAAGTCGCGGATCTCGATGGCTCCGGCCGGAAGGCAATCCTCGCAGCGACCCGCAGTGGCTGGGTCGTGGCTCTCAACCACGAGTGCCGCAAGATCTGGGCGCGGCGCCTCGCCGATACTCCGGCGCTGCTCAGAATCCGCGCCACCTCGGAGGGGGCTCGTGTCGTGGTTGCGTGCGAAACCGGCGCGATCCAAGTTCTCGACCAAACCGGCAACCTGGCGAACACCGCGCAAGTCTCCACAGCACCGGTCGGCATGGAGGTCTGTCCGCGGGGAGTGGTGGTGGCAACGCAGAGCGGCGTCCTCGAGGTCCTCGAGGTAGATTGAGCGCGCGAGGCAAGAGCGGCAGGCTCTTGGACGTCTGCTGATGAAGTGTCACCACGTCTCGACCGACAGCGAAAGGACGGTGTGTAGAACATGCGCGTGCTCCGAATCCTGCTCATTTCGTGCGTCGCCTTCAGCGCGCTGTTGATCTGCGCTCATGCCGACGCCCAAGACAGCCCGGAAAGGACCCTAGCCATGCCTGAGCTGGAGCCACTGGAGACCCCGCCGGAGTTCTTCCCCGTCTTGCCCTGGGATCCGCTGCACCTTTGGGATGCGGGGGAGGATCGCAGAGAGGGCGTGGAGAGCATCGTCGAGTGCAACTTCACGATGGCCGGTTTCGTGGAACCGAAGGACCTGCCGCTATGCGAGCAACACGGCCTGAAGGTCCTCATGTTCGGCACTGCCGATCGCGGGCCGCTCAAACGCGAAGAATGGAAGGCGCTGTCGGATGAGGAGATCGAGGCATTCGTCAAGACAATGGTCGAGGACGCCGGCGATAGCAAGGCGATTCTCGGCTACTATCTGGTCGATGAGCCCGGCGCGACGCTGTTCCCGAAACTCGCCGTGGGCGTGGCAGCGGTCAAGAAATACGCGCCCGGCAAGCTGGCCTACATCAATCTCTTCCCCGGCTACGCCACCATCGGCGCGCCCGACACCTCCCAACTCGAAACGGCGAGCTTCGATGAGTACCTCGAGCGGTTCGTCACGGAGGTCAAGCCGCAGGTCATCAGCTACGACGACTACATGGTCCAATACTCCATCGACATGACGAAGGGCGGCCCGGCGGCGCAGTACTTCAAAGACCTGCTGGCGGTGCGCGGCGTTGGGCTGAAGTATGGCCTGCCCTTCTGGAACATCGTGTCCTCCAACCAGATCCGCTCACACACGACCATTCCCTCGCCCGCCAATCTTCAACTCCAGGCCTACACGACGCTCGCCGCCGGTGGCCGAGGAGTCACGTGGTACACCTACAATTCGCGCGGGTACGGCTACGCGCCCATCGACGCCAACCAGAACAGAACCGCAACCTGGCAATACCTCCAGATGGTCAACCGGCAGGTGAGGACGCTCGGTCCGATCATGAACGGGCTCCGGTCGACCGGCGTCTACTTCACCCCGCCGGCGCCGCTGGAATCGGTCCCGGCGCTACCCGGAGAGCTGGTGCAGGCAATCGAGGCGGACGTGCCCGTCATGGTCGGCGAGTTCGCCGCCGAGGATGGCGCGCGCTACGTCATGGTCGTCAACCTGAGCCTGGAGAAGTCGGTCAAGATCGCCCTCGAGTTGAACGAAGCCTACCAGGGCGGTACGGTCATATCCGCCGAGGACGGGTCGGAACTCGGGATGGAGGAAGGCAACGCCTGCTGGCTCGTGGCCGGGCAAGGCGCGCTGATCAGACTCCAATAGGGAGAGACCATCGATGACTCCGCTACCACTGGCGGCGTGCCTGCTGATCGTCATATTGGGAGGGCTGCCAATACTCGCGCGGGCCGACGCGACCGTGTGGTTCGAGAACAGCACCACCAAGGTGTTCCGGGATGACCCTCCCGGCGAGACGAAGGTAGCGCGTCTCACCTCGGCGGCCAACGAGGTGGAATCGGTTCAGATCGTGGTCCGCGCCCATGAGGGGCCGCTGCGCAACGTTATGGTGAGGGTCAGTGACCTGGTGCGCGACAAGGGCGCGCGCATCCCCGCCGACGCCGTCGAGTTGTTCCGCGTGGCCTACGTCCATCTCCCCGCCCACTCGCGGGACTTCCCTGACGCCCTGCCGCCGTGGACGGGCTGCGACATCGCCGCGGGAGAGAACCAACCGGTCTGGGCCGATATCCACATCCCGGCCGACACGCCGCCGGGCGCCTACCGGGCGACAGTCACCGTGCAGGCGGACGGCGTGCCGGCGGAGGCGCTCGCGCTGGAGCTGACCGTGTGGAGCTTCGCGCTGCCGGAGACGCCGCGCTCGCGTTCGGCCTTTGGCCTGCATGGTCAGCCTGTCGCCCAGCAACACGGCGTGGAGGTAGGGAGCCCGGCGTACGACTCGCTCATGGATAAGTACCGCGAGCTGCTGGTCGCTCACCGGGCCATGCCCACAAGCCCTGGCCGGCCGCTGGAGTCTGATGAGACGGCGCGGTACCTCGACGATCCCCGCGTCTGCGCCTTCTCTCTCCCCTACTCAGACGACGATGCCATGCTGAAGCGACAGGCCGCCTACGTGAGGGCGAAGGGGTGGATCGACAAGGCGTTCTTCTACGTGGTCGACGAGCCGTGGAACAAGGGGCACTACGACCTGCTGCGCGAGCGCGCAGCCAAGATCCACGCGGCCGATCCCGACCTGAAGATCGTCACCCCGTACTTCCGCGAGCCGGACTTCGCCGCTGACGGGGGCGTCCACGGCCTGCTGACGGGGATCTGCGGAATCTGGTGCCCGAAGGTGAGCTTCTACCGCGAGAGCTTCCTGACCCAGCGCCAGGAACTCGGCGAGGAAGTCTGGTGGTACGTCTGCTGGGAGCCGGGCGCGCCGTACGCGAACCTCTACGTCGACATGGCGGGCATCGATCATAGGGCGCTGTTCTGGCAGCAGGCCCACTATGGAGTCGAGGGCTTCCTCTACTGGAGCACAACCTGGTGGCAGCCGACCACCGGCACCGCCGACCCGTGGACGGATATGGCGACCGTCAAGGATCTCAGCCCCACGGTTTACGGCGACGGCTCGCTCCTGTACCCCGGGTCGAAGGTGGGCGTCGACGGGCCGGTGGCGTCCATTCGCCTCAAGCTGATCCGCGAGGGCCTGGAGGATGTGGAGTACCTTCGTCTCCTGGAGGACCGGGAGGGTCGCGCTGGGGTCCGGACAGTGACTGGGCAAGTGGTCCAGGGGCTGGATGCCTACTCAAAGGACGTCGACCAGTACCTCGCGCTGCGGGAGGCCGTCGGTCGCCGGCTGTCCGCAGCCGCCCAGTAACCGGCGCGATCGCATCAGCCGATGCCGAACCAACGTCCGGAGGGCGTCTCAATGGCCACCGTGCCGCTGCTGAACTGGGATTTCGTCCACGTCGGCGCCTGCCAGTGGACCGAAACGCGTGACCGCATCCTGTGTGACGTTCCACGGGGCATCCAGATCCGCGTCGAGCCCGCCGGGCGCATCGGTCCTCTCCTCGCCCCCGACCGTCCGTGGGAGGCCGGCGGCCTGTCCGGCGCACAGGTCATGCTCGACGACGGCCTGTATCGCATGTGGTATGCGGCGAAGGGCGCCGAGCCCGGCGACACGCACGTGCTCTGCTATGCCGAAAGCGACGACGGTCTTGCCTGGCGTCGGCCTGACCTCGGCATCAACGAGTGGCGAGGAATCACGGCCAACAACATCGCCTACATTGGCCCCGAGGCCGCCAGCGCATGCGTGCTCAGGGACCCGAGCGCGCCGCCCGACGCCCGCTACCGGGCCATGAGCTTCAGCGCCTGGTTCGAAGGTGAAGCGGGCGAGGTGCTCGACTCGGATGAGGGCCACCGCCGCCTCGACGCCCAGAACGCCGCGCAACCCGGTCAAGACGTCCGGCCCGTGCGCCTCCAGGGGAAGATGCTCGGGCTCGCGTCCCCCGATGGTCTCCACTGGGAGCCAATGCCCGAGCCGCTGCTCGACGAGTGGCACGACACTCACAACATCTGCACGTGGTGCCCCGAGCGACAGAAGTTTATTGCGTACCTGCGGGGTTTCTACGCCGGCCGGCGGGCCATCTCATACGCGGAGACGGATGACTTCACCTCGTGGCCTCCGAGCGAACTCATCCACCACCACAGCCCCGCCGACGAGCCTGATGTCAGCATCTACTCAAACTGCTACACCGCCTACCCCGGCGTCCCGGGCGTGCACTTGATGTTCCCGGCCGTCTACCGACAGGCCGCCGACACCGTCGACGTCGAGCTGGCCGCGAGCATCGATGGGAAGCGCTGGGCTCGCCACGCGGGACAGCCCATCATCCCCCTCGCAAGCGGCGATGAGGCATTCGTCTATGCCGAGCCCGAGCTGCTCCGCTTCCCTGGCGACCGCAAGTTCCGCCTGCTCTGCCATACGGGCGCCGCGTACCACAATGAGTGGTACGTTGAGGCTCTCCGCGCGGAGGGGAAGCACGGCAAGTATGTTTGGGCCGAGTGGGACGAGGATCGACTCGCGGGGATTCATGCCGAGGGCGACGGCGAGTTCACCATCGTCCCCAATCCATGCGGCGACGAGTTACTCGCCAACTTCCGCACTGAACCCGGCGGGTGGATCCGCTTCGAGTTGGTCGACCGGCTTGTCTGGCCGCCGGTCCGGTATGATGGCCTTCCGGGACGCTGCTTCGAGGATATGGAGCCGCTAACCGGGGACGACTTCGCGCGCCCAGTCGTATGGCGCTCCGGCGGCAAGCTCGCGGACCTCGGCGGCAAACCCATCGCGGTCCGCGTCCACCTCCACAAAGCCACCCTCTACGCGATCCACTTCCGTGGCACGGAGGCGCCCGCCGACCGGGAGGACCCGCGATTCCCTGTTTGACGCCGCCCGGATCAGTCGGGCTCTGGATCCACCATGTTCTCTTTCTTCTCCGCCAGTGACAGGTAGTATCGCCCATAGAGATCCGCGCGCGCCTGCCGCAGGATCGTTTGCCGATGGTCCTTATCTCGGCACCAACTCGTCCAGCGGGCCTCGTCCAGGCCCAGCTCGGCCATCACGTGGCCTTCCCGATGCCCGGAGTCGGCGACGGCGTATCCGTTGTAGTCGTAGATGGTCGCTCGGCTCTCCCTGTCACTCCACGCCAGCTTCTCCGCGCCGCAGAACCCGGACACGGCCAGGTAGCACGACGAATCATGCGCCCGCGTTCGCAGCAACTCCGAGCGGATCGTCTCAGTCGGGCCTGCTGCCTGCGTTGGGTGCAACAGCACATCCACGCCCTGCAGCATGTAGATCTGGCAGATCTCGGGGAACGCCTGGTCGTTGCAGATCATCACGCCATACCGCACCCCTTCCACCTCAATCGGGCGCAGGTCATCCCCAGGCGTAATCCCCATATCCTCATACTCACCCTCCGTGGGCTGCACCTTTCGGTAGCGACCCACGATCTCCCCGTCGCGCCCCACGAACGTCGCCTGGTTGTGGCACCGGTCGCCGTCACGGACCAACGTGTTGTTCACCACGATCACGCGATGCCGCGCTGCCGCCTCAGCCGTGCGCGAGAGAATCGGCCCATCCTCTGTCTCTGCAAACTCCAGCACCGCCTGCAGTCGCGCAGCATGGTCCTTGATCTGCCGAACCTGCTGGAACTCCTGGCTCAAGGTCTCGCAAAGCTCCGGAAGCAGCACCAAGTCCGGCCCGTCCAGGGCGGCGGCCTCCACGTACGCGAACGCCTGGTCAATCCGATCCTGTCGGGCGGTCGATTGGCCTGCCAGTCGGTATGAGACGGCAGCGATCTTCACGCGTCGTGTCATGGTCAGTCCCCTCGTCGATTGGAGGCCAGCTGGCGCGATTCACCGTGTCTGACAGTGAGTATCCGCGCAATTCCGCGCGTTCTCCGGTGGCCCCTGCCATCGAGACTCGGAAGAGACTGCGCGCCCCCCCCCCACGTGAGGTGCTCGTGACTTCAGCGGCGAACCGGCACGCCAGATGAGGTTACTGGTATTGCCCGTAAACTCCTATCTCCGCAGGAGGCCGCTCCATGAGTCGTGCCTTGCGCTCCGCGCTTCTCGTCGCGTCCCTACTCACATTGCAGACAGCGCTCCACGCCGCGGATGACCCCAACTGGCTCGCCAACCCCGGGTTCGAGGAGGGCGATGGCGCCGCGCCGGCGGGATGGTCGTTGGCCATGGAGGGCCAGGGCGAGGGCGAGGCTGTGTGGCAGGAGGGCGAAGCGCATTCCGGACATCGGTGCATCCGCGTGAGCTTGACGACCACCGGCGACTACTACATGGGCCGCCAGTACCTCGACCAGCCCGTCACCCCCGGCAGCCTCTACCAGGTCAGCGGCTGGTACCGCAGCGACACCGAGGGCTGCGCGCACCCCTGCGTCTACTACAAGAACGCCGGCGGCAACGTCATGGCGGTCTGGGAGACGTCCCTCGGCCTGGCCCCGGACTGGACCCGGTTCCAGTTCACTCTGCGTCCCACTGAGGGTACAGCGCGCTTCGAGATCCACCTTCGCAACCAGGGCGTGGTTGGGACCGCGTGGTTCGATGATGTCTTCCTCGGCCCCGCGGCAGCGCTCCAGGCCAAGCGGGACGCGGCCCTGGTGGCCTACCGCGAGTCGCTCACCGAGGGCCCGCTGGCCCTTCGCGCCTTGCGTCCTTCCGAGCGCCCGCACTCGCTCGATCTCGCTGAACCCACCCGCTGGGCCGAACTGCAGAAGGAGACCAGCGTCTCAATCTTCGCCGCGCGCAACGAGCGCGAGTCATTCGGGGCCGTCGTGCTCGGCCTCGCAGGCGGGGAACTGACGGCCGAGATGTCGGACCTGGAGGGCCCTGGCGACGCGACGATCGTGGCCGGCGAGGCGGACGTCCGTTGGGTGGAGTACGTGAAGACGAGCCAGGGCTGGCTGCCTGATCCCCTCTTCGAGGAGCAGCCCTTCATCGCATCGGGCAATGGCGCGCCGGCCTTGTGGGTCACCATCCGCGTGCCGTCCGATGCCACGGCGGGGAAGTACACGGGCCGGCTGACGGCCTCGGCCAATGGCCAGATCCAGCATCTCCCCGTGCGTCTTCAGGTGCACGACTTCTCGCTTCCCAATACGAGCTATCTCCCCACCAGCTTCTGGCTCTTCCGCCACTGCATCCGCAATGCCTACGCGATGGAGGAAGTCCCGTTCAGCTTCTACGCCCAGTTCCTCGACATCTGCCTGCAGACGCGCCTGGCGCCGATCGATGCCGCGGAGTGGCATGACCAGCCCTTCGTGCAGATGGTGCGCGGCCCCGATGGGCAGCTCGATGTGGACTGGGAGCCCTGGGACCAGTACCTGCAGTATTGCATGGAGCGAGGAATGAGTGCCTTCAACGTCGCCGACGACCACTGGTTCGGCCATTTCTTCAACTCATTCCCGGTCCGCGACCTGGAGACAGGGCAGGTGGAGACGGTGACGCTGACGCCGGGCTCGCAGGAATGGCAAGACACCGTCGAACGCTTCTTCCGGCTGGCGCGCGAGCATTTCACGGAGAAAGGGTGGGCGGACCGCGCTTACCTGCAGGCCTACGACGAGCCGCGAGGCGACCCGGAGCTGCTAGCGAACATCATCCGCTTCCACACGCTCGCCCGGCGGGGCTGGCCAGGCCTCCGCACGCTCATCACCACCCCAATCTCGTTCGGTGGCCTTGCCGACAACCTCGGCATTTGGTGTCCGCTCACCTCGCACTATGATGACGCCAAGGCGGTTGCCGCGCGGGAGGCGGGACAGGAGGTGTGGTGGTACGTGTGCCTGGCGCCGAAGGCGCCCTGGGCCAACTTCTTCCTCGACCAGCCGGGGGCGGCCCACCGCGTGCTGTTCTGGCAGACATTCGGACACAAGTCGGATGGGCTCCTCTACTGGGGCGTGAACCACTGGCCGGACTTCGCGGGTCGGACGACGAATCCGCTGCCTGCCGACAATAAGTGGCCTGCGGCCGCGTGGAATGATGGCGGCCGAAATGGCGACGGCTACTTCATCTACCCCGGCCCAGACGGCCCGCTGACGTCGCTCCGCTTTGAGATCATGCGCGACGGCGTTGAGGACTATGACTGCCTGCGGATGCTGGAGGAGTTGCGCGAGACCAAGGACGCCCGAATCCCCGCGAAACTTCGGCAACGAGTTGATCGCGCGCTGACGATGACGCCGGACCTATACAGCACGATGACGAGTTACCCCACCGACGCCGGGGCGATGATCCAGCGACGGCGGGAGATCAACGAACTGATCGTGCGGATGGGCAAGCTGTAGGGCTTGCGGCGTGGTTGGGAGGCGGGTGGCCGCACGGGTCGCCTACCGGATCTCGACTTCGCTAAGCCCCATGAGCGCCGGCCCGCCCTGACCGCCGCCCAGGGGCGCCATGATCACGCGGAGGCGACGGGTGCTCACTGGTGTGAACGTGACGCGGTCGCTCGGCCCGGGAGCCTGGCGCCAACTCGGCGTTGAGGAGACCGGATGCCAGCCGCCGTCGGCGTCCACGGCGTCGACCCGCGTCTTGCGCGGCAGGCCGGCGAAGGTCATCCAGTAGAGCGTGACCTCGCGCACCAGGTGCTCGCGCCCCAGGTCCATCTCGACCCAGTGCTCCGTGGGGTCGGCGCTCGATACCCACGCCGAGCCGGGCTCGAACTTCGCAGCCACAGCCCGGACGCCGTCGTTCAGGACCCTCGCGCCATAGGCCTCGGACACGCTGTCCACGGTGATCGTGGGGGTGAGAAGCGGCAGGCCAGTGCGGATGGCCCCCCGCGCGTCCACGAGATCCACCAGGCACCGCGTCACCTCCCCGTCATCGGTCAAGAGAATCCGCAGATCGCCAGCCGGGATGTCCCGCTGCATTTCGAGCCAAGGCAGGGCTCCGTCGACGAGCCACCTGACGCGCAAGCGCCCCGGGGTCGGCGCCGACAGCTCTATCGCCGTTTCTCCCTGTTGTTCGGACAGAGCGACGGGGAGTTCCTCAGGCTGCGCCACGCTCGCGGCCAGACGTTCCACTGCCTCTCGTCGCAAGCCGTCGAGCAGTTCGGGATCTGCGTCTGGCTGAATCCGCGTGTGGTAGCCTTTCTGTCGCGGCGCCATGGCGAGAGCACGATTGCAGGCATCGTCGATGAAGGTCCCGTCGGCTTCCGGGCTTGCCGTATCCTGCTCGAGGGCGCGGAGCGCGGCGTAATCCTCATGGCCCGCCCGAGCCGCAAGGTAGCGCCGCGTGGCCACCCAGCCTCGCCCGTCCCGGCTTGGATAGACGAGGTTCTGCGCCTCCACGCCGTCCCAGGCGCGGTAAGAGCGCCCATGACTCGTGTTGAACCAGTGGAACTGCCCCCAGCCCGCCAGCCCGTAGGCCCGGGCGGTCCAGGGCATAAGCCGGTAGTAGGCGACCGGGTGAAAGGTCTCCGCGTAGACTTGGCAATCGTAGAGCCACACCTGCTTCGTCAAGGGCTGCAGGAAGCTCATGTTCTCCTCAGTGCAGGCGGCGACGATGGGGGCGACGATGTCGTGCGCTCGCGCTGTAAGAGCCCAGTCCTCGTCATGATCGATACCGGTGACGTAGAACTGCGTCCGCGCCTCGGGCGCCGCCTGCTTGACCCACTGTGCCATGCGCCTCGCCATGGCGCGGTCGCCCGCGCCGGGCTCATCCCAGGTCTCGACGATGAGGCTCTCCGGTGACACCCCCGCATCGCGAAGGCACTCGGCAATCCGTTCCAACCAAGACCGGATCGCGGCTTCCACTCTCGGATCGTCTTCCGGCCAGCCGCGCTGCCTGGTGACCATCGTTAGCATCTTCTGCACGTTCAGCAGCAAGAACCTGGCGTCGGGGACGTCCTCGAGGATACGCCGGGCCATGCGGTCGATTCGCTCACCCTCGAATCGCGCCAAGCGCCCCTCGTCGTCGAATTCGACATCGGCCCATGACGCGCTGAGGCTGAAGGTATTGACCCCGAGCGCCGCGAGTGCGGGCCACGCATAGTCGATGTGCCCGAAACAGTCGGTGATGTCCAGGTCGTCGAGGGTCGGCAGTTGCCGGGGGAGCACGGTGAGGGCGATGCCGATCTCGCGCCGCGTTGCCTTGTCGAGGGTCGACTCCAGCGTGAGGCGCCCGGCGTACCGTCCTGGGTAGAGAGCGGCGGTGTCGAGCGACACGAGCACCTGCGTGATGCCCGCCTCGAGGACTGGGGCGATGCCTGCGTCGTTGAGCCGCGGCAGGGCGTCCGTGAACTGCTCGTCCGGTCTCGCGGCGCCGCGCATGAGCGGGACAGTGTAGGCACTCAGCCACTCGTCTCCGGCGACCGCGTGCGCGAGTTGCTCGTTGTATGGCCTTTTGGCTCGTCAGACGCGCCGGGAGTGTCG
>CAZKUN010000086.1:0-22817 GCA_964555935.1 uncultured Armatimonadia bacterium
ACAGCTGACTGCTCAGCCAACGCCGGGGCGCCCAGTTCCATATGGGCAATCCCGGTTACTACATCCTCGAGGGCTCGGGCACGATGCAGGTCGGTGACGAGACGGTCGACGTGCGCCCGGGTTCTGCAATTCTCATCCCGCCCGGTGTTCCTCATCGGGGCGACGGCGGGTTCAAGACCATCGTCATCGGCGCCCCCGCGTGGGACCCGGATGACGAGGTGATTGTTGAGGAGGAGTAGAGGGTTTGGCGAAGCAACACGACGGACTATCGGACTACCGACGCGCTGGTCACGCTCGGCTGGCGGATGCGTTGGAGTTGTTGGAGCGACCAACCGGGAACGGAGGCTCACCCGATGCCCTGCACCGTCACCTCCGTGGCGCGGTGTATCTGGCTGGCTATGCTGTGGAGTGCGCGCTAAAAGTGTGCATCATCAGCCGTGCCGTCGGCGCGGAGACGCTGCTCGACGCGATGTTGCACTTTGAACAGGATGGCCAATCTGTCGGGGACCTGTTAGGCAGTGACGGTCACCGACTGCCTCACCTGCGGAGGGCAGCCGAGGTGGAGCCGCTGTTCGACGGAGACCCCGTTCTCGTCGGTCAATGGGAATGGTGTCAGAAGTGGAGCCCGGACTGGCGATACCACCCACAACCGTATACAGATCGCGGTTCGGCCCGAAAGGTCGTGTCAGCCGCTGAGGTTCTGTACGAGGCGCTGCTGGAGCAAGCGCGCCAAAAGGGGGCCATGTAGATGGTGCGAGCAACGTATGATTACGAAGCCTTGGTTCCGGCTGTCCGGAGCGCGCTTGAGAAAGCGTTCCCAGAGAGCGCAATCGAACTTACGAAGAGCTACGGCGGGCACATCCACGTACTGCTCGTCTCCCGCGCCCTCAACGGCATGGGCGAGCGCGAGAAGCAGCAGTATGTCTGGGACATGTTGCAGACGGAACTAGCCGAGGAGTCCCAGGCCGTGTCGATGGTAATCGCATATAGCACTGACGAACTCAAGTAGGCATGTACTGAGTCATTGACTACCGATTTCAACAGCAGGAGACACTCAGGGAGGGCTCACCAGATGGCAAAGCCGCTCAAGGTTGGTTTTATCGGATTCGGAGCTATTGGGACCGGCGCGCATATGCCCGGTTGGAGCAAGCTCAAGGAAGATGGCGTGGCTGAACTCACTGCGGTTGCCGATATCGCTCCCGCGGCGCGCGCGATGGCAAGGGACCAGTTCGGGATCTGCGAGGACATGATCTTCGAAGACTACAATAAGATGCTCAAGAAGGTCGACCTCGACATCGTCGACGTCTGCACCCCAAACGCGGTGCACAAGGACCCGACGATTGCCGCGCTCAAGGCGGGCAACCACGTCATCTGCGAGAAGCCGATGACCATCTGCGCCCCCGATGCCGAGAAGATGATCGCCGCCGGCAAGAAGGCCAAGAAGCTCCTGATGATCGCGCAGAGCTGCCGCTTCGTCCCGACGGCGGTCGCGGCCAAGCGCGCGGCGAAGGCCATCGGCGACGTCTACTGGGCCCGCGCAAGCCTGCTGCGCCCGCGTGGCGTCCCAGCGTGGGGCGAGTTCACCAACAAGGAGATGTCCGCCGGCGGACCGATCTACGACCTCGGCGTGCACATCCTCGACTGGTGCCTCTGGATGATGGGTCACCCGAATCCGATCTCAGTCAGCGCGGAACTGTACCTCGAGCTGTCCAACAAGAAGTCGATCATGAAGCACGACCCGAAGAAGTACACCGTGCCCGAAGAGCTGGCCATGGCGCTGATTCGCTTCGACAACGGCGCTGTCTGCACGCTCGAGACGAGCTGGGCCGTCAACGCGCCGGAGGGCACCTTCAGTTGCATGCTGTCGGGCACCAAGGGCGGGATTGACTGGAACTTCGACAAGGTCACGCTGGTGCGCGAGGAATACGGGATGCTCACCAACGCCACGCCTCAGGTCCTCCCCGAGGAAGGCCAGGCGTCTCACAGCGAGGAGATCTACGCCTTCGTCGATGCGATCAAGAAGGGCAAGCCCTCGCCGATACCCGGCGAGGAGGCTCTCATTACGCAGAAGATCCTGGATGCGATTTACGAGTCGGCGGAGACACGCCAAGAGGTCAAGATACGCTAAGCAGGTTGGGCGTCGTTAGCCTTTCTTGAAGCCAAGCAGGACGCCGGCGGTGAAGCCAACGCCAAGCGGGACGTTGTAGGTTACGACCTTCCAGAACCACGCGCCCCCCGCCTTGGCGGCTTCGCCGCCGTGTCCGGCGACGCCGCCCCAGTCGACATCGACGAAGCCCTTGTAGACGAGGTACTGGATCAGGATAAACAGCACGCCCATGATGATCAGGCCGAGCTTCGCCGCCTTCTTCGCCGCGAAACCCACGGCATACCCCATCAACCCGCCAAACCCCAGCGTCCCCACAAACGGCACGATGAAGTCCATCTTGCTGGCCCTCCGTTAGACGGTTGCTGTTGGCTAGACCCTAGAATACCGCGTCAGAACCACCCGGTCAAGGAACATCCGACACGCGCGCGTAATAGTGGCCGAGCAGGCGTTTCAGGAGGTAAGACCCTTGCGGATCAGCATCTGCCTCGCGCTCGTGATCACGGTCATTCCGTCAGCCCTCGTGGCCGATGTCCCCTCGTTTGACAGGTGGCGCGCAAGTACGCCGAGCGGCGACTACCCCAGCCGCGACGACTACCTCCGCGTCCTCAGTCGCTGGCCGCGCTACGCCGAGAGCGACTGGCACGAGGTCAGGGGCGATCCGACAATGGCCTACTATGGGCCAGGCGACTCGGGTTGGGGGATGATGTGCCACGCATCGGCGATGTTCTGCTACGCCTTGCTCGCGACTGATCCCGGGTACCAGCGCTGGGAGAACGGGCCGGCGCGCGAGAACCTCATCTGGCGCGTGAACCAAGGCATCGAGTTCATGACCCGTTGCCACGCGAGCGGCGACATCGACTGCACCGACGGCCAGCGTTGGAGCAGCGCGCGCACGAAATGGCACTCGGCAACATGGGCCGAGAACATGGGCGCGGCGGCGGATCTCGCATGGGCTCACCTCACGCCCGGGAACCGCGAGCGCGTTCGGCGCGTGCTGACGTGGGAGGCGGGGCGCCTTGGCGAGGAGGTGATCCCGTCCGGCGACTTCGCTGACACCAAGGCCGAGTCGAATGCCTGGAACGCCTCCGTCGTCGCCCGCGCAGCGGTCATGTTCCCCGACGACGAGCGCGCGCCCGAGTGGCGTGAGAACGCCATTGCGTGGGCGATGAACACGCTCTCAGTTCCTCAGGATGCGCAGGACCATACCCGCATCGACGGTCGCCGCGTGAGCGATTGGGTGAGCACTGTCAACGTGCATGAGAGCTATGCCAGCGAGAACCACGGCTATTACCACGTCTGCTACATGTGGTGGCCCATGTGGTGCCTCGCGTCAGCGCACTACTCCTACGCCAGCCATGGGGAGGACACGCCTGGCGGGATGTATCACCACTGGCGCGATCTGTTTGGCGTTCTCAAGCGAGACTACCTCGCCGACGGGCGCTTCGGATACGTGGGTGGAAAGGACTGGCCGCGCTACATCTACGGGCTGACCGCCGCCGTCCCAGCCTACGTCGTTCTCGCAGATGAGCTTGGCGAGCCGGCCGCGCGCAACATGGAGCGAGAGGCGTTCCGGCGCTACGAGTGGGAGCAACTGCACAACGGGGATGGCTCGTTCGTCGGCAAGCGACTGGCCGGCTTGAAGGCGGCGGGCACCAGTGGCTATCAGGCGTACTGCCGGTACGAGGCCGACGAGGCGGTCATGCTTGGGCTGGCCTACGCTCTCCACAAGCTCAAGCCGGCGTCAGAGCCCCTTGGCCCGGCCGCCTTCCGCGATGCCCTTCGCGGCGGGTTCGAGTGCCCGGAAGCGGAGATCGTCTTCCGCCATGGTGACGATCGCTTCGTTGGATGGGCCACGAAGACGCGCACCGGTCGGCCGCAGGCGGTGATCGGCGTGCCCGGCGATTCCACGCTCCCCGAGTGGCAGCAGAACCTCTGCGGCTCATTCGCGATCGAGGGCATGAAGGCGAGCCCCACGATCACGTCGCGCGCCCAAGGCCTCATCGACGGCGGGCTATTCGGCATGGCGACACTCGAGTGGGGCCTAAGCGCCCCGCCGCCGCGCACGGCTACTCGGTGGCTTGAGGTCGTCGACGACAATGTCGCCACCAAGACCATCGCGCAGCCCAAGCATCCCATCTTCACCACGCCGCACCGGATCGACAGCCTGGCGGGCCTTGTCGATGCCGATTCCATCTCCGCGGCATCGCCGGACTGGACAGTCCTGGCAACAAACGACCGGGGCGGGCCGAGCATCGTCGAGAGCGTTGTTGGCAAGGGCCGGATCGTCGTCTGCATGAACACGTGCGACAGTGACTTCGTCGCGGGGCGCGCGACCGGTCACCTCTTTGAGAACCTCATCACCTACGCGAATGGGCCGCTGGGCCATCTCCCTCAGCAGACGGTGACCCGCGGGGCGCTCGACGCGCTGGGAGTCGATTACTCGCCGATCGGCAAACTCGATTCGACTGACCTCTCTCAGTACGGCTCCATCCTCGTCGATCGAGGGTCAAGTCCCGACATGCGGAGCAACGGATGGCGGCTGGTAGACTACGCGGAGCAAGGGGGGACGGTCATTCGCTTCTGCATCCAGGACACCGAGTGGAGCGAGGACCAGCTCTCAGGCGAGCGGCGGGTGGGGGCCATCACGCACCGCGTCGGCGTGGTCGCTCTCCCGGACGGCCGGACGACGCTGCTACGGGAATCCGCCCGCGCGAACACCGACGTGACGGTCGCCGCCACGAACGGCCTGCAGTGGAACATCGGTAACGACATATTCAATGGGAACGCAAGGACGCTGCGCTCGGACGGTGGCCCAATGGTGATCCCAGGCGTCGGTGGCGAGGCCCAGGCGCTCCCGATCACCGGCAACTGGCTGAACGTCGATGGGCAGATTGGACTCGCGGTGGATGGTGAGCCGATTCGCCTGATCGACCGCCCCAACCGAACGGCGCCCTACCAGAGCTACTGCTACGAGACCGTCGCGCTCGGCAGCGTGGGCAGGCGAGATGTAGCGGCGGGCGAGTCAGTCCTCGATCATGTCACCGCATTCGTCACCCGCGCCAGCACTAGCGCGACTCGACGCCTCGCGATGCAGGTTGAGCGCGTCCCAATGCCCGGAACTGACATTGCTGTCGCGGAGGTAACCTCGCCGTTGAAGCGGCGATACATCGTGGGGTGGAACTTCGGTGAGGGTGGCCGTGAGGTAGCGCCACTCGGACGGATTGAGCCCCGTTCGGCCGTCGTGCTGAGGTCAGACTGACGGCAAACAGGGCGGCTCAACCTCGTCCACGCCTGATGCTCAGACGCGACAAGGCGGCCGCCCATGGTAGGAGCGCGCGGCGGCTACTCACCCGCCGCCTTAGCTTTGCGCTTCTCGCGCCGCTTCTTCATCTTCTCCTTACGGTCTTTCTTGGAGGGCTGATCTTTCGCGGTCTTCTTTTGCGCGTCTCTGCTCTTGGCCATAGGTACTCACCACCTCCGATTGCGGGTTTCGGTGGGCGGGCCTCGCATCGTTGAGGGTCACGCACGACTAGTACGTCCACCGGTCCATCTGGTTGCTAGCGACAGTCCTACATTCACCCAGAGGGCGCGCGACTCCTGCCCCTATTGCTCATCAGTCTCAACAGGGCAAGCGATCTTGATCGGCTTCCAGATACCACCCTTGAGCGTGCGGTCAAGCACCTTCACGACTAGCACGTGTCGCCCCGGCTTGACCGACGGCGGGAGCTGGATGCGGAAGCGCTTGTCCCAGCCATCCTCGCCGACATCGTGCTCGCCGATCAGCGCGCCGTCCAGGTAGACCCACGCCGACTCGTCAACCGCGCCAAACCAGAGGTAGGCGTCGCGGCCCTCGACCGCGTCGGGCAGCTCAATCGACCGGCGATACCACGCAGTGCCATCGTAGTCGCCACGCTGCGGCTCCCACCAGTTCCCGATCTCGACCAGCCTCCAACGCGAGTCGTTGTATCTCGGCTCGTGCCAGCCATTCCGCTCGCCGATGTCGTTCGGATCCGTGCGGAACGCCCAGCCCTCATTCGGCAGCGATCCGAGGTCCTCATAGTCATCCCAGAGGTGGCCGAACGTCTTCTCCTCCACCGTCTCCGGCGCCGCTCCGGCCGCAGGCGTTGCCCCGGTGGGTGGCGGGTTCTGCAAGGAGTTCGCCATGTCGCTCAATCGGCCCAGGAGGATCGGCTCGGCCACGATATCCTGATCAGCAATGGACGCCAGAAACTCGCGACACGCGCCAATCCGTTGAGTCGCGGCGTCGAGCGTGTCCGCCGTCGGACCGGCCAGCCACGCGGCATGTGCCCGAGCCGCATCGACATAGAGCGTCGTCGCGTTCAGCTCCAGCGAAGCCATCTCGACCCGGCGCGTCACCGCGCGTCCCTTCGCCTGGTCGCGGGCGGCTTCGACGTGCTCGGACAAATCGCGCAGCAACGTTGGCGTGTATATCCGCCAGCTCGCGCCGACGCCATGCCCGCCGTGCGCGCGCGCGGCGGCCTCTAACGTCTGGTAGTAGCCGCGCATCGGCTCGCTCGCGCTTCGGTAGTAAGTCTCGTAGAACTCATCGAGCAGCGCATCCGGATCCTGGTCCGCGTCCCATAGCATCCGCGCCGCGATATATAGCGCGACGTTGTTGACCTGCGACCGGCCCAGTATCTCCCCGGAGAATCCCAGGGACTTCGCGTCCCGGTAGTGGCGGATGTTCTGGCCGATCACTCGGTTCATGGGCGTGGGCAGGTCCGAGTACTGGAAGTAATCGTAGACGAAAAGCTGCCGCGAAATGCGTCGCCACTTGCCCATCGCCTCACGCCACTTCTCGTTCGGGCCACACTCGTCTTCCGTCCCGATGCCATGCACGCCGCAAGCCCAATGGACCATCACCGGCATCACGTTCGCGCGCGGCTGGGTCTCGCTTGGCGGGCCTGGGAGGTTGTTGTAGAGGGCGTAATATGCGAGCAACCGCCCGGGGTGAGTGTCGTCGAGCTGCGCGCCGACAGCATTGGCGAAGCGCAGAACGCGGTCGGACAGGCCCGACTGGCCTGGCCCGTCGAGCGCCTGGCAGTTGTCACACGTGCACCAGCCGCCGGTGTCGTTGGGGCTAAGCGAGAAGCTGAGCGCATCAGGGCTCTGGTCGAAGTATGCGCGCGCCGCCTGGGCGGCAATCGCGATGACCTCTTCGTTGCTCGTGCAGATCTGCCCGCCGCTGTTGCGCCCGGAGGTCTCGCCCTCGCCGGGGACCAGAGCGAAGTACTCCGGGTGCGCCGCCCCGAACGTATCGGCGGGCAACCAACGGTGGTAAGCGTGGCCATGGTCGGCTGGCATGCCGCCAAGTCGGTTCTTGCGGTACCAATCCGCCCAATCGGCGCGCGACTCATCGGTCAGCGTTGGCGCCACGTTGCCGTTGTTCCAGAGCACGCGGTGGTAGAAATCGGGGACTTCCGTGCGATCGACGTGTGGGCAAGACAGCTCGCGTTCGTGGGGGATGCACTCGCCGATACTGCCAGGCATGTACCACCGACAACCGAGGTGCTCCAGGAACGCGTAGACGGCTGTCCGCGTGCTGGCGTCATTGGCGCCGGCGATCGCTATCGAGTCGTTCGATGACCGGAGGATGAACCCCTCGGGGCCGAGGTTGCGGGGCGAAAGCTCTCTCCCGACCGCGACGGCCGCCGCGCCGCCGATGAGCAGTTTCACTCCCGCGCCACCCTCATCGCTCCGCGTCACGGGCACATCAGCGCGCGAGATCCTGTGGAGATAATCCTGCAACTCTTCCGCCGCGGCGCGCTCGCCGTCAGTCGATTCGAGAGACAAGACGATCCGACACAGCGCCTGCCGATCGGACGCCAGAAGGAGCGGCGGGGGCCCGAGTTCGTCATTGGAGATCTGAGCGTCAACGGGGCTCAGCGCGACCAGAAGCGCTACGGCAGACAACAGGCGGGCCATGGGGATCCTCGTCTCCGCGGGCGTGTTTCAGACCGTGGTGCAGTGGGAGTTCGTCACGACGCACCGTCCGCCCTCGGCGTCAGCGCGCGGTGAGGTTGGCGTATTCGGCGGCGAGCTTCTTGACTCCGGCGCCCACGAACGCTACCGTGATGACCGCGTCGTTGCCGTCGCCCAAGGTGCTGATCACGATCCCATCGCCGAACTTCGCGTGATTGACCTTCATGCCGGTCCGGAACTCCGAGCCCTCGCCGCTGCTTTTCTTGGCGGGTTTGCCTTTGCGCTTGACCGTCGTGCGCCGCGAGCCCGCGGCCGGAGCGCTCCGACGGTCGGAAGACTGCTTCTCTCGCTCGGCGGCGGTGACCGGCTTCTTCTCCGGGGCCTTGGTCTTCTTCCTGGTTGAGAGGATATCGGTCAGGTCGAGCTTCGTCCGTCCCGGCCGCTCATCCATCTCATCGGACTCTTCCTCGAAGATCTGCGGTCGGGCAAGCCGACTGATGTCCTGTTGCCGCGTGACGAACTCCTCGGGCAACTCCGCGAGGAAACGCGATGGGCGCTGGTCTTGCGGCTGCCCATAGATCGTCCGGCGGAACGCATGCGTCAGGTATAGCTGCCGCTCCGCGCGAGTGATGCCGACGTACGCCAGCCGCCGTTCTTCCTCGATCTGATCCTCGCTGCCCATCGATCGCTGGTGCGGGAATACGTTCTCTTCCATCCCGACCATGAACACGACTGGGAACTCAAGCCCCTTCGCCGCGTGAAGCGTAAGGAGGGACACGGAATTACCTGGGTCATCTGCCTCATCCAGGTCAGACAAGAGCGCAATGTGCTCGATGAACGCGCACATGTCCGGCTCTCCATCGCGCGTGTACTGCTCAACGAATTTGGCGGTCAGCGTCACGAATTCCTGGAGGTTCTCAAGCTTCCGCTCCGCATCCGCGTTGCCCGCCGCCCGAAGGGAGTCGACGTACCCCGAGTCTTCGATGATGGCGTTCGCCAACTCAACCAGGGGCAGCGTCTCAGACTTCGCGCGGAGCTTCTCCATCATCGCGTGGAAGTCAACGACCGCTCCCATCGCGCGCGGCTTGAGCGTCTCGATCTCGCCGACTCGCGAGAGGGCCTCGTAGAGCGTGATGGAGTCGGAACCGTCGCCGTATGCAAACTGGTCAAGCTCGGCGATTGTCTTGTTACCCATGCCCCGCGTCGGCTTGTTGATAATCCGCCGCAGGGAGATTCCATCTGCCGGGTTGAACAGCACCCGCATGTACGCCACGCAGTCCTTGATCTCAGACCGCTCGTAGAATCGGAGACCGCCTACCACGCGGTAGGGGATGCCCTTGGCGATGAGCGCTTCCTCAAAGTTGCGGCTCATGGCATTCGCGCGATAGAGGATGGCAAAGTCGCCCGGCTTCCCGACCTTCCGTTTGACCTGGTCGGCGATGTTGTTGGCGATCCACTCGGCCTCTTCGCTCTCGTTGATGGCCTCGTAAATCACCAGGTTGTCGCCCGGATGGTTCTCTGTCCACAGCCGCTTCGGAGCGCGGCTCGTGTTGTTCTGGATGACCTCAGCGGCGCTCTCGATGATCTTGCGTGAGGAGCGGTAGTTCTGCTCGAGCTTGACCTCGGTGCAGCCTTCGTAGTCGCTGGCAAAAGCCAGGATCATGCCGACGTTCGCGCCGCGCCAGCCGTAGATGGACTGATCGTCATCGCCCACGACGCAGATGTTGCGGTGCTTGCCGCCGATGAGCTGGATGAAGCGCGCCTGAGCCGAGTTGATGTCCTGGTATTCGTCGACCAGCACGTAGCGGAAGCGCTCCTGGTACTTGGCGAGGACATCGGGTTTGGTATCAAGCAGCTCGACGGTGCGCATCAGAAGATCATCGAAATCGAGCGCCCCGTTTGCCCGGAGCTTCTCCTGGTAGATGCGATACGCCCGCGCCGCGATCTCCTCCATCGGGCCCTTCTTGGTGGCGCGGAAGTCGCTGACGCCCATCAGCTCGTTCTTGGCGTCGCTGATGCGGTACTGAACGTCGGCGGGCTTGTACTCCTTCGGGTCCACGTCGAGGATCGACAGCGCTTCCTTGATAAGGGAGCGTTGCTCGGCCTCGTCGAAGATGACATAGTTGCTGGGGATGCCGATTGCTTCCCCGTCCACGCGCAGGATGCGGGCGCAGATGGAGTGGAACGTCCCGGCCCAGATGCGCGAGGCCACGTCGCCAACAAGCTTGCCAATGCGCTCTTTCATCTCGCCCGCGGCCTTGTTCGTGAACGTGACGGAGATGATCTCTCCCGGGGGGATCCCGCACTCTTTGACCATGTGGGCGATGCGGTACGTCAGCGCGCGGGTCTTGCCCGAGCCCGCGCCCGCGAAGATCAGTACCGGGCCTTCGATGCACTCGGCGGCCTGGCGTTGTTGAGGGTTCAATGCGTCAAGAATCGAGGTCTGACTGGCGGTCATCTATCACTTGCTCCAGAGGGTGGCTGCGATCAATGCAATGCGCGACGGGCGGCGCGTGCAGCCGCCCGTGCGGAGGTCCGACCGAGTACTGACCACCGACATGGCTACTTCGACAGGCCCATGACGATGATGATACCGATGACTATCACCAGAGGGATGCCGATCACCAAGGCGATCTTCAAGGCGGACGTCGGACGCTCGCCGTGGAGTTCGCCCGTCTGCCCATTCATCACCGCGCGCTTCACCTTGCCCTTGTAGTTGTAGCGGAAAACCCAGATGGGCACGATGATGCGCTGGGTGACCATCTCGCCAAAGCGAAACGACACGCCATCGAGCCGCTCAACGAGTTGGTCGCACGCGCTCCGCTCGTGCGCTTCCATCAGTTCGCGCGACTGGCGGGCCGCTTCCTCCTCGCTGATGGAGGGCTCCTCCATGCGCTGGCCACGGTTGAGCGCCTCGCCGACATCCTCGCCGACCGCGCCCGCGTCCCACGGCTCCAGCGCGCTGACCTCGTCTTGCGTCAGCGCGTTCGACGCCGTGATCGTCTCCGTGTAGCTGCCATGGTGCTGGCCCGACATCGCGTTCCAGACCTTGTACGGCTCAGAGTCCTGATATGTCTCGGACTTGCCCGTTTCGGCGTTCGTCCGGGTCTTGGTGACGTTGCGGTAGTGCGTCTCTGAATCGGCGCCCTTCCAGTCCGAATCAATCTCCCCGGTCACCCTGAAGGCCGGGACGTAGATCTCGGCCTGCTCATCCGTCCGCGCGGTCGACGCGAGATCGCCGGGCGCCCAGAAGCTTGACTTCAGCCACGCCTTCAGCTTCTCGCCCGCTTGCGCCGCGTTAATACTAAACGGCACCAACCGCGGGCGCTCGTTGACGGCAGATTCCATCTCGGGCGGCATCTCGACTAGGACTTCAGAACCGCAGTAATCGCAGACTGTGGGCTTCCACGTCGATATGCCCGTAATCGAAGCTCCACAGGCATCGCATCGTATGGTCTTCACCGAGACTTCAGCCATCAGTGGCACCCCCAGAAATGCTCGCTATTGGTCTGACTGTGATCGGGCGGCGTCTGTCCGATACAACCCGCACCGTTAGCCCCTCGCCTTCCGCTTGTCGAGAGCGGCTCCGACGAATCCGCCGAAGAGCGGGTGGACACGGTTCGGGCGCGACTGAAATTCGGGATGGAACTGGGACGCGATGAAGAACGGGTGGTCGGGCAGCTCAATCATCTCCACCAGGTCGCCCTGAGGCGATGTCCCGCCGAACACCAGCCCGCACTTCTCCAACTGATCGCGATACGCGTTGTTCACCTCAAACCGATGCCGATGGCGCTCTGAGATCTCTTCTTCGCCATACAGCCGGTGCGCCAGCGTCCCCGGCTTCACCGCGCAAGGGTACGCGCCCAAGCGCATCGTCCCGCCCAGGTCTGTGACGTACTCCTGCTCCTTGAGCTTGATGATCACCGGGTGGGGAGAGTCCTCGTCGAACTCCTTGCTGCCGGCACCCTCAAGCCCGCAGACGTTGCGCGCAAACTCAATCGTGGCCGTCTGCAATCCCAGGCACAGGCCCAGATACGGCGTCTGACTCTCGCGCGCATACTGTATCGCACGGATCTTGCCCTCGATGCCACGATCGCCGAAGCCGCCGGGAACGAGTATGCCGTCGGCATCCTCGAGCGCCGGCGCTACATCAGCCAGCGGCTCCAGTTCTTCCGTGTCGACGTAGGTGATCTCAACCCGCGCGTCGTTGTGAATGCCGCCGTGCACGAGCGACTCGGTCACCGACAGGTAGCTGTCGTGCAGATGGACGTACTTCCCGCACATCGCGATCTTCACGCACCCGCTCGGATTGGTCAACCGGCCCGCCATTTTCTCCCATTCGGTCAGGTCCGGCTTTCGAACGGGCAGGTCAAGCCGCTCGCAGACCTTGTCGGCCATGTGCTGCTCTTCCAGCATCATCGGCACCTCATACAGCGACGAGCAGTCGAGGTTGTCGATGATGAACTCCCTGTCTATATTGCAGAAGAGCGCGATCTTCTC
This sequence comes from uncultured Armatimonadia bacterium, assembly GCA_964555935.1. Lineage (GTDB taxonomy): Bacteria > Armatimonadota > Zipacnadia > Zipacnadales > VGFC01 > CAZKUN01. The sequence continues at coordinate 12,551 of CAZKUN010000086.1, forward strand.
GCGCTCATCGTCGCCCAGCGGACGTCTCTGACCGCGGCAGACCAAGAAGTCAGGCTGGATACCTACGCCCCGCAGCTCGCGAACGCTGTGCTGAGTCGGCTTGGTCTTGATCTCGTCGGTCGTGCCGAGATGCGGGATCAGTGTCACGTGGATGTAGCAGATGTTCTCGCTGCCCTCGTCGATGCGCATCTGGCGAATCGCCTCAAGGAACGGCTGGCCTTCGATGTCACCGACCGTGCCGCCGATCTCCGTGATCGCGATGTCGGCTTCGTGATACTCGGCGCATTCGCGTATGCGGGCCTTGATCTCGTTCGTGATGTGCGGGATGACCTGGATCGTCTTGCCCAGGTAGACATCGCCGCTACGCTCGCGCTCGATGACCGCGTGGTAGACCTGCCCGGTGGTTACGTTGGACCGGCCGGTCAAGGCCTCATCAACAAATCGCTCGTAGTGCCCCAGGTCCAGATCGGTCTCGGCCCCGTCATCGGTGACGTATACCTCACCGTGCTGGAACGGGTTCATCGTGCCGGCATCGACGTTGAGATACGGATCGACCTTCAGCATCGACACCTTGAGGCCTCGGGCCCTGAACAGTCGCCCGAGCGACGCGGTGGTGATGCCCTTGCCGAGCGATGACACGACTCCTCCGGTCACGAAAATGTACTTGATCTGGGACATGAGCTACCTCTGATTCGTGAGTGGTTGCGGCGCTCTTCGTCATCCCCTCGCGGGGTCAATTCCACTGTCATGCATCGCGCTGGCCGGGCTATTCGGCCTCTTCCTCATCGGCCGCGGGCTCGCCGTCGGAGTCCTTTGGTTCTTCGGCCTCAGCGGGCGGATCGGCATCCTCATCACCGGCCAGTTCCGTCTCGTCTACGATCTCCGCCGCTTCCATCTCGCCCTTGGGCTTGGGCTTGGACAGCTCCTGGACTTCCTCGTTCACTTCAGCGACCGCGGCAGTGATTTCTTCGATCCGCTCGCACAGCGGGATGATATCCGCGTTGCGCACCTTATCGCGTCCGTAGAGCGCGAAGACCTTCCGCCCGATCTCGAGCATGACGCGATCGCGCTCGCCGACCAAGTCGGTGATGTTCTTCTGAAGCCCGCGGACCTGCCGATGCGTGCCGACGCTCTCGGTTATATCCGACAGAGCGGCGCTAGCGAATTCCTTGGCTTGCTGCAGTTTGTCAGTAGCCATTGCGTACACTCTCCCCGTTGGTATCAGCGCCCTCAGATTGTCGTGCGGCCAGGCCGTTCGTCAAGTCGCGTGAGCCCCGCGTCGCGAGCCGATTTCAGCGCGGATCGATGCTCATCATCAGTTAGCCCGCGCGTGAGCTTCGGCTCCTCAAACGCCCGGTGACACGGCCTGTACTGCGGCATCACGTTCACGTACGTGTCCGGGCCAAGGCTCGCCAGGAACACCATCAGCTTGGCTGTCCCGGCCAGACCGCCCGGCAACACGAGGTGTCTAACCAACAACCCGCGCTCGGCAATGCCTTCTTCGTTGACCTGTAGATCTCCCACCTGCCGATGCATCTCACGCACGGCAGCCTGCGCGTGGCTCGGGTAGTCTTTGGCGCCCGACAGCCGCTCCGCCGTCGCCGCGTCGGCATACTTCAGGTCGGGCATGTAGATATCCACAATCCCATCGAGCAACCGCAGCGAGTCCAGACCCTCGTACCCGCCGCAGTTCCAGACAATCGGAACGGTGAGTCCTTTCTCGATTGCCTCGGGCAACGCCTCCAAGATCTGCGGCATCACGTGTGTCGGCGTCACGAAATTGATGTTGTGGCATCCATGGTCCTGCAGCGCGACCATTCCCTCGGCCAACACGGATGCGTCGACGGGCGTCCCTTGGCCCATCTGGCTGATGTCGTAGTTCTGGCAGAAGATACACGCCAGATTGCAGCTCGCCAGGAATATCGTCCCCGAGCCATATTGACCGACCAGCGGCGCTTCCTCGCCAAGGTGAGGCCCTGCACTAGCAACCGCCGCCCGGCGCCCCGTTTTGCAGCGCCCCCACGCGTCGGCGGTCCGGTCGACTCGGCATTCGTGCGGACAGAGCCGGCAGTCTGTCAGCATCTCAAGCGCTGACTCGATACGCCTGGCAAGCTCGCCCGATTCGTGCAACTCGAGGTATCCGGCCCGCATCACCTACAACTCCAGATTCTGCCCGTTCAGCGCATCGCCAAGTACGGGGACGTCGGCATGACTCGTCAGGTCAAAGTGCAGCGGCGAGATGGACACGCGGTTCGCGTTCACTGCCGCGATGTCGGTGCCGGCGGTCGCGTCCTTCTCCAGCGGGCTGCCGCTGAACCAGTAGTAGGTCCGCCCGCGCGGATCCGTGCGCTCCTGCATCCGGTTGATGTAGCGCCGGTGGCCCAAACGCGTCACGTCGATCCCTTCGATCTCCTCGGGCGCGACGTTGGGCACGTTGACGTTGTAGAAGCACGGACGCGATGCCGCATCGACGGGGAAGTTTTCGAGCAACCACACGGCCACGCGCGCCGCGACATCAAACCTCGGTGGAGAATCCGGAGCGACGACGCTCACCGCGAAGGACGGGATATCGTACATCGCCCCCTCCATCGCCGCGGATGCCGTGCCCGAGTAGAGCACTTCCTCGCCCAGGTTCGCCCCGGAGTTGATCCCCGCGAAGACGACGTCCGGCAAGTTGTTGGGGTCGATCGTGCCCAGCGCGACGCAGTCGGCCGGCGTGCCGTTGCTGGCGTGCGCCTCAACGTCCAGGCCGGGCAGCGCAACCCGCGTCAGCCGCAGCGGCTTATGAAGCGTCACCGCGTGGCCCGCCGCGCTTTGCTCGCGCTCGGGGGCGATGACCTTCACGTCGCCGCAGTCGGCCAGAGCCGTTGCCAGAGCGTGGAGTCCCGGTGCAAAAATCCCGTCGTCATTGGCGAGTAGTATCTTCATGTGTGGTTACCCGAAATCGACAAACAGCGCCTCGGTCAAGTCCTCGAACTCTTCGATTTCCGCGAGCACATCATCCTCAAGCGGGTGGTCGAGCATGAGCGCCATGACGGCCGGGCCGCCGACCTGCAGCCGTCCGACCTGCATCCCCGCGATGTTGACCTCGCGCTGGCCCAGCAGCGTCCCAACGCGCCCGATGACGCCGGGCTTGTCGTGGTGCCAGACGAACAGGACGCATCCGCGCGGCGCGAGGTCCATGCGGTAGTTGTCGACGTCGACAATGCGCGCGTCACACGGCCCGAAGACGGTCCCGGAGATGTGGTGCGTCTGGCCGCCGGCCTGGACTGTTGCCGTCACGAGGCTCTCATATCCCCGAGTGTTGCTACCCGTGCCCTCGGTCAGCTTGATGTCCCAATTCTCGGCCTCCACCGGCGCGTTGACGATGTTTACCGGGTAGCTACGCAAGGGGCTAAGCAGGCCGACCAGTAGCCACAGCTTCATCGGCTCAGTATCGCTGTCAACGATGTCGCCGGCATACACCAGCTCAACGGACTCAATCGGGCCGGCGAGCAATCGGCTGTGCAGTCGCCCAATCTTCGTCGCCAGGTCGAGATACGGGCCCAGCTCGCGGAGCAACTCCGGCGTGATCGTCGGCGCGTTTACAGCCGTCCGCGCCAGACGCCCCTCGAGGATGTCCACGATCTGCTCGGCAACGTCAACCGCCACATACTCCTGCGCCTCTTCCGTCGACGCGCCCAGGTGTGGCGTCATCACTAAGTTCGGGGCATCAACCAGGTGCGTTGGCGGATCCGGCTCGGCGGTGAACACGTCCAAGGCCGCGCCGCCCAGCTGCCCGCTCTCTAACGCCGCAACGAGGGCTTCCTCATCGATCAGCCCCCCTCGCGCGCAGTTTACTATCCCCGCCCCCGGCCTCATCATCCCCAACTCGCGCGCGCCGATCAGCCCCACTGTGGCCGAGGCTTTCGGGGCGTGTAGCGTGATGAAGTGCGACTCCGCCAGCAGCTCGTCGAGCGAGACAACCCGTACGCCAAGACTCTCCGCGCGCGCGTCGCTAATGTACGGATCGAACGCGATGATGTTCATGCCAAACGCCTGCGCTCGCTTGACGACCTCGCCGCCGATCTTCCCGCAGCCCACGACCCCGAGTGTCTTGCGGTAGAGCTGTCGGCCGACGAACTCCTTGCGCGACCAGTCGCCCAGCCTCAGCTTCGCGTCCGCTGCTGGGACTTTCCTTGCGAGCGCCAGCAGCATCGCCATGGTGTGCTCGGCGGCTGATATCGTGTTGCCTTCGGGCGAGTTGATGACGATGATCCCGCGCGCGGTCGCGGCGCTCACGTCGATGTTGTCGACCCCAACGCCGGCCCGAGCGATGGCCCGCAGGTTCGGGGCCGCGTCGAGGTCATCGGGCCCGATCTTCGTGGCGCTTCGAACGATCACAGCCTCGCACGGAGCCAGCCGCTCTCGCAACTCATCGCCGCTGAGCCCTTTCTCGCTGACATCAACTTCGGCCACGTCGCGCAGGATCTCAATCCCGCGCTCGGCAATGCCGTCGCAACACAGAATGCGTAGGTCTTTGGCCACGGCGTCCTCCAGGCCCAATGAGCGGGCCGCGTTAGTTCGTAGGCGCGACGGTCTTCAGAGCATCCTCAAGCGCGGACAGCACGCGATCCACCTGCGCGTCATCGACCGTGCCGAGATGCCCGATTCGCAGGAACTGGCCTTTGAACGCGCCTTGCGCGCCAGTAACCAGGATTCCGTACTCCTGCTGGATATGTGTCCTGATCTCCGCCTCATCCACGCCCTCGGGCGGGCAGAAGGCCGTCACCACGTTGCTTGAGTATTCCGGGTCGTTGAACAGCTTCAGCCCCAGTGCCTGCACGCCCTCGCGGACCCTCTCCGCGCACGCGGCGTGGCGTTTCCACACGTTCTCAATGCCCTCGGACCTGATGAGCTTCAGCGCCGCCTGCAGGGCGACGATGAGGCTCGTGTTGGGCGTGTATGGCGTCTGCCCCTTGGCGAGTGATCCCTTCGCCTTGGCCAGGTCGAAGTAGAATTTCGGCATCGTCGACGTCTCGGCCGCAGCCCACGCTCTATCGCTCACGCTGACGAACGCGAGACCCGGCGGCAGCATGAGGGCCTTTTGAGAGCCCGCGACCACAACGTCCAGGCCCCACTCATCCGTCCGGACCTCGATCGCGCCCATTCCGCTGACCGCGTCGACGATCGTCAAGGCGCCAGCCTCGGTCGCCAGCGCGGCCAACTCGGCCACCGGGTTCGTGACGCTCGTGGATGTCTCATTCTGCGTGAACAGGACGGCCTTGAACTGCTTCTCCGCCAGGGCTTTCTTGGCGCTCGCCAGGTCAGCCGGCTGTCCCCATTCGGACTTGACCCACGTCACCTCGGCCCCATAGATCTCGGCGATCTTGCCGATCCGCTCGCCGAAGTTCCCAACAGCGATCGCCAGGACGGCGTCGCCCGGCGAGAGGAAATTAACGATAGCGGCTTCCAGCCCGCCCGTGCCCGAACTCGTCAGAATCAGCAGGTCATTCTCGGTCTGGAAGACGTGCTTCATGCCCGCCGTGACATCGAGCATCAACTCGCTGTACTCGGGTGTCCGGTGGCCTATCTGCGGCTTGCCCAGGGCCTCGCGCACCTCGTCGGGCAACCCCGTTGGGCCGGGAATCATCAACGTCAACTCGTCACTCATCGATCACAACTCTCCGTAGCGTCTCGCGCCAGAATTCGTGCCCCCGGCCCGAGTATCTCAGTGCCGGGAGGGACGTGATATCCAGGTCCAACGATCACGCTCTCAAGCCTGCAGCCTTCGCCGATTTCCGCCGAGGGCCACGCAATGGTATCTCTCACCGCCGCGCCGGAGCGGACCGTCACGCCCGCACCCAACGATACATCCGGCCCCACCTCGGCGCCTCGCTCAATTACGCATCCTGCCTCGGTGGCCACCGTGTCTGGCGAGGCAGATATCCACGGCAACGCGCCGCGCAACACGCAGCGATTCGCCTCAAGGTATTTCTCGGGTGTGCCCACATCAGCCCAGTACGCGTCGTCGTCCATCCGGAACGCCACGAGCTTCCTGCCTTCGCCGATCAGCCCGGGGAAGAGCTGGGTCTCGTTCGAGTACCGCTCCCCTTTGGGGATCGCGTCCAGCACCCCGGGGCTGAAGACATACATCCCCGAGTTGACCAGGTTCTTCCCCGTCGGATCCTCGGGCCGCTTTTCCAGGAACGCCTCCACGCGCCCATCGTCGGAGACCCGCACCAGCCCATAGGCGGAGACATCCGGGACGTGGCGAACGACAATCGTGACATCCGCCTCGCGCTCCGCGTGCGAGCGAAGCAGCGCCGCGACGTCGACATCCATGATCTGGTCGCCGTTCATGACGACGAACGGACCATCGGCCGCATCCAACGAGTTTCGCACGGCGCCGGCCGTGTCGAGCGCCTCATGTTCGACCGCGACGCGGACCTTCGGCAGTTCCGGGTCCTCGACCGCGAACGCATCCTGGAGCATCTCGTACATGTAGCCCGATGCCAGGATGGCCTCATCAACGCCGCCACGACGCAGCATGCGCAGCGAGTACGTCACGAGCGGGCGGTTCGCCACTGGCGCCAGGGGCTTGGGAGCCTCGTACGTCAGCGGCCGAAGCCTCGTTCCCAATCCACCAACCAGCAGAACCGCCTTCGCCGTCGACATGGGCCTACTCCGCCGCGAATATCACGCTGATGGCCCACCCTCGGCCGGTCTCAACGCCTTGAGTCGCAATTGTAGTGTCCGCGAGCCCTGGTACTCGTTGATCTCCGGCGAGAAGCACAGATCGACGCGCTCGGAATCACGCAGCCACTGGTAGTCGCGCGACATGCCAAACCCTATGCACTCATACGTGTGCGTTTCGTCGGTCACCCAGAGCTTCAGGTGCGTCCCGTCGCGGCCGACCAGCATCTTGTCGGCCACGCGCGCGCCCTTCACCGCGAGGCTGGGCTCGGGGTTACCGTTGCCGAACGGATCCATCGTCGCCATCTCTTCGGTGAGCTGATGCGTCACTTCCGAGAGTTGCACTTCCGCATCGATCTCGATGCTCGCCTCAAGCGACATGATGTCGAGGGTCTCGTTGGCCACCGCGCACAGCCGCTCGCGCAGGAGTTCGAGATTCTCGCGCTTGACCTGGGCGCCGACTGCCATCGCATGGCCGCCGTGGCGCTCCAACACGTCCGCGCAACGGTCGAGTCCCGCCGCGAGATTGAACTCGGGGATGCTCCGGCCCGAGCCTCGGTACACGCCACCGTCGCCGACCATGAGGATCGCCGGACGACCGTACATGCTCACAACCTTCGACGCCGCGATTCCGACGACGCCGACATGCCACCTATCCGACGCGAGCACAATGACCGGCGTGTCATCCAGCTCGACGTCGCGCTCGATCATCAGCCGCACGTCGTCGTAGATCGATTGCTGCTCTTGCTGGCGCTGCCGGTTGACGCCATCGAGGTACATCGACGTCCGGTTGGCCTCGTCCTGATCGGCGGTCAGCAATAGATCGAGCGCGGGGCCCGGATCGGCCAGCCTCCCCGCAGCGTTCATCCGAGGCGCGAGGCGAAACCCCACATCACTCGCCTTCACGGCGCCGTTGACCTTGCACAGGTTCATCAGGGTCCGCAGACCCGTCTTCTTCGTCTTCGCGAGCCGCTCGAGGCCCATTGCCGCCAGCGCGCGATTCTCCCCGATCAGCGGGGCTACATCAGCGATCGTGCCGAGCGCTGCCAGGTCCAGGAACGCCCGCTCGACGAAGGCCACGTCGATGTCTCTCGCCTTCGCTACCGCCCGCGCTAGCTGCAGGGCGAGACCCGCGCTGGCCAGTTCGCGATTGGCGTACGTCGAGTGCGCCACCTTCGGGTCGACAATCGCATCGGCGGGCGGGAGTTCTTCCCCCGGCTCGTGGTGATCCAACACGATCACCGCCGCGCCCATCTCGCAGGCGCGCTCGACGGCCTCATGGTCACGCACGCCGCAATCCACGGCAATTACGAGCGATGCGCCTTCATTGATGGCCCGCTCCACAGCACCCGTGTTCAGGCCGTAATGGTCGTGGATGCGGTGCGGGATAAAATGCTGCACGTTGCAGCCGAGTTTGCTTAGGAAACGAACTAAGAGAGCCGTCGCCGTGAGCCCGTCGACGTCGTAGTCGCCGTGAACGAGCACCGTCTGCCGCTGGTCGATGGCTTCATTGACCAGGGCGACCGCCACGCCAATGTCCGGCAGGTCGGCGGGGTCGTGCAACTGACTGCTTGAGGGGGAGAAGTAGGCTTCAACTTGCTTGGGGGATGTGATCCCCCGTCCGGCCAGAAGCGCCGCCGTGACGCGCGAAATACCCGTCGCCTCTGACAGCTCCCGTTCGACGTCGGGTTGCCTCGGGCGAACGCACCACCTCACTGAATCACTTACGGAATACGCCTTGTCGGCCATGCTTCATAGCCCGCCTCTAATATTAGGAGAAATGCCCCCTCCTGTCAAACCGCCCAACTGCCCCCGATTCCCGCCCCCCGACCGGCCTCGCCCCGGTATTGGAGCCCCCCCTTCGCCCACGGCACGAGGTGCGTCTGGATGTGCAGGGCGAAGGTGCCTGACGGACGGCGGACACGGTTCGTGCAAGAGGCGGGCTGTCCCAGCCCAGGTCGTCCGCTGTCGGACTTACGGTCGGCGCGACATGAGACGACATCTGGGGTGACGCGGACCTCGGTCCGCATCCCTTTGCCGGGGCCACATGGAAGCAGGGCCACGCGTCTCCCGCACCGAAGCTCTGATGTGGAGTCGTCACCCGGAGTGTGGTTTCTAGATTGGCAGCCGTACAGGGGAGGCGTCCGATGCGACTGAAGAGCTTGGTGCATCCACAGGTCTGCGCGTGTCTGGTGGCGTTTTGCGTGTGGCTCAATGCCGGAGAGGTGTGCGCGGGCGAGACGGAAGACCTTCGGGCTCTCGCGGTCGCTGTGAAGGAGGCTCGTGATGAGCGCCGATGGGCCGAGGTCCTGGATCTTACCAGGGACTTGGAAGCCCGCCCCGGGCCCGGCGATGAGAACGAGACGGAGCGCAGCATCGTGGCGTATCTGCTTCTTAGGAGCGCCGGTGCGTTTCGAATCGAGAGAGGAGGGGCGGAAGAGGCGATTAGCCGAACCGAGCGGAGCATGGAGTGGGCGGAGTCATATGAGGCGGCGAGCTATCTGCTCCACCGGTGGTTTACGGCCGGGCAACCCGACGCGGTCACCGAGGCCTGCGTGGAATGGTCGAAGCCGGAGCACATCGCTGCGTTCGTGGCCACGTATGAGTCCTGGCGGGACCTCGGGCTGCGGGAGGCCGAGGGGGAGGCCGATGTCGATGCGTGGCTGGCGCAGTTTAGGGTGGCAGCCAACCAGGCTGGCGGAGTGAGCAGAGCGAGGGCCTGTCTTGTTGGCACGGAGAAGGACCTCGCCGAGGCCCGCCGCCGTCTTGCGGGGGTGGTCCGCGGTGGCTCGGGAGCCGCCCAACCGGCCACCCTCTTCTACGCACGCGCATACCTGGGCTACATAGCAGACAGGCAGGGAAAGCGGGAGAAGGCTGCCTCGTGGTACGGGAGGGCCCTTGAACTTGAGGAGGAGTCTGCCGACCCCCTCTTCGCGGACCGCTTCGCCGACACCAGAGACAGGGCGCGCGAAGGCACCAAGCGTCGAGTGACGTGGATGCGCCATCTCGACGGGTCACCCGTGCTCGTGGCGGCCTCCGAAGGTCGCGAGGACGAGGTGCGGTTGCTGCTCGACGCAGGTGCGGACGTTGCCGCGGCTGATGAGGATGGGTCGACCGCGCTGCACAGGGCTGCTTCGGGGGGGGCACTTGGGGGTGGTGCGATTGCTGCTCGACGCAGGTGCGGACGTTGCCGCGGCTGATGAGGATGGGTCGACCGCGCTGCACAGGGCTGCTTCGGGGGGGCACTTGGGGGTGGTGCGATTGCTGCTCGATGCCGGTGCGGACGTAAGAGCCGGGGACGAGTGGACCCCACTGCACGTGGCAGTGGAGACAAGCCATCGAGGCGTGGCGCGATTGCTACTCGACGCCGGTGCGGATGTGAACGCTGGAGCTGGTCACGGTCACGGCTGGACCCCACTGCACGTAGCGGTGGATACAGGCCATCGGGGCGTGATGCGACTGCTGCTCGATGCCGGTGCGGACGTGAGAGCCGGGACCGGCTGGACCCCGCTGCACGAAGCGGGCACCATGGGCGACAAGGACCTCGTCGCCATGCTGCTGGATAGGGGCGCAGGCTCGGCCATCGACAGGC
>CAZKUN010000086.1:22827-27409 GCA_964555935.1 uncultured Armatimonadia bacterium
AGGCGCCCGTGGCCGCATTCGTGGCCCGACCGGCGATCGGCTCCCTGAAGATCAAGTTCGACAGTCCCGCTCGTCACGGCGGTCCGATCGTGCTCCACGAGTGGGACTTCGGCGACGGCCAAGGGGACTTCGGCCTGCGGGTTACGCACGTCTACTCGTCCGAAGGCACATTCCAGGCCGAGCTTACCGTGACCGACTACGCCGGACAGACAGATACCGCGACGGTATCGGTATCGGTAACGGCAACGGAGAGGACAAGACCTGACAAGATCGCAGTGGTAGTGGACACGGAAATCAAGCCACTCATCCAAATACGTCTCGACCGGTATGTTGCCGACCTCAAGGCATCCGGATGTGCCGTCGAGGTCCACGAGTGGATGACGGGAGTCGAGAATGAGCCCGTCCTGCTCAAGCAGCACCTCATGAGTGTGCCAGGCATCACGGGCGCCGTGTTCATCGGGGCTCTCGCTCCGGCGTACTATGAGTACGACGAGGATTTCAAGGGCTATGCACGTTTCGCGTGCGACCTGTACTACATGGACTTCGCTGCCGAATGGTCCGACTCGGATGGCGACACTTTCTTCGATACCATCGAGGGCCAGCCGTACCCGGAGATCTGGGTCTCCCGCCTGTATGCCGCTAACCTGGAGGATGCGTTCCCGGGCCTGTCCGACGCCGACCTCATCAGTCGATACTTCGACAAGAACCACGATTTCCGAACGGGAGCCTTGCGCCTGCGGAACCGGGCTCTGGCCTACCACGATGATCAGTGGCGGCGCTTCACGGACCGCGGCATGTCGGAGGCATACTCGAAGGTCAAGGTGGTCAATGACGGCGAGACCACGAGCGCGGCCGATATGATGAGTCACTGGGATGACGCCTACGAGTCCGCATGGCTCACCGCGCACAGCATGCCTCAGGGGCACAGTTTCTCTGACGGGATGTGGTCTGCTGGTGCCATCGGCAAGTCCGATGTGGCTGCCGGGGATCCTCAGGTGCTCTTCTGGAACCTCTACGCCTGCCATGCCGCCAGCTTCGCATATCCGACGAACTGCATCGCAAACTGCTATCTCTTTGCGCCGACCTATGGCCTCTCAGTCTTGGGCAGCGCGAAAGACGGCGGTATGAACTACGGCCCTGACCAGTACTTCGCCGTGCTTGCTCAAGGGAAATCGACCGGCGAGGCCTTTCGGCAGTGGCTTACTACTAACTGTGCGCCTATCGTGAAGTACAAACGAGACGGCTACGGGATGACGTTGCTGGGTGACGGAACGCTCAAGATCGGCCGGTTCATGGATGACGGGGAGGCGCGGCGAGCATCAACATCACGCGGCCGGGGCCGCGGCTGAAGCGGATGATGGATGTTGCGATCGGCAAGGCGGAGTGGATGATCAGAGCGCACCTCGTGAAGATCAGCGGTCGAGCCCTGTGCCCGCGTACCGCCGACCGGCGCCTCCTTCGCACCCTTTCTTGACGTTCCCTCGCAGAAACGATAAGGTCAAGCGCCGGATGGTCCGGCAATGCCGAAGAATCCGATCGATTTCGCCCAGGTGAGAGATTCATGCAAGTACTTGGTATCCACTCCGACTCGTTCCGCTGGTTCGTAACCGGGAAAGCGCTCAAGAACCCCGAGGACGCTCCCCAAGATGAGTGCGTCATCGAGGAAGAGTGTCTCGTTTTCTACGTTGGCATCGAGAAAGCCGACGAGGCGGAGTCCGGCGATGCGCTCTCGGCCGCGCTCGCCAAGCACGTGCGCGACCGCAGCGCCATGCTCGGCGTGAAATCGGTGGTCATCTATCCCTACGCCCACATCGTCAAGGACCGTGGAAGCGTCCGCACGGCGCTGCCGATCTTCCGCGGCGCGGAGGAGAAACTCACCGGCGGCGATCTCACCGTCTATCGCGCGCCCTTCGGCTGGTACAAGGGGTTCGATCTCAAGGCCAAGGGCCATCCCCTCAGCGAGTGGAGCGCGAACCTCACTGGCGAAGACGCCATCGATGAGGAAGAGAAGAAACTCTCGGCGACCGCCGGTAAGGACAAGTTCGACCGCTACCTTGTCGTCGATCTCGACGGCACTGAACACGATGTCACGCCCGATACCTTCGCCGAGGCCGACGTTTTCAAGCGCGACGAGCCGGTCTATGGCCTGCTCAGGCACTTCGTGGCCAACGAGTTCGGACGCGGCGAAGCCGGCGGCGGCGAGCCCGCGCACGTCAACATCATGCAGCACCACGAGCTGATCGACTACTGCGACGTCAGTGAGAAGGGGCATTACAAGTGGTACCCCAAGGGCGTGTTGATGCTGCGCCTGCTGCTGGAATACGCGCGCGACCTCGCGCTCGAGTGGGGCGCCCAGGAGATGCGTAACCCCATCATCATCCGCGGCGACAACAACGTCGTCGGCGAGCTCATGGGCGAGTTCCACGAGCGCGACTACAAGGTCGACGGCGGCCGAGGAATCTGCTACCTGCGCTACGCCAGCGATCCGCTCGGCTTCCCGTTCATGCAGAAGGTCCGGTTCAGCCACCACCAGACGCCGCTGAAGCTCTACGAGGAGGCGAGCTGCTTCCGCAACGAGCAGGAGGGCGAGGTCAGCGGCCTGCGTCGCGTCCGCAACTTCCTGATGACCGACATGCACGCCGCCTGCGCCGATGACGAGCAGGCGCTGGATGAGTTCCGCGTGTTGACGCTGCGCTTTGGCAGGCTGATGAATGACGTCATCGCGCAGAACCGTTGGGTATTGGGCTGGGAGGGCACGACCGATTTCTTCAACACGCACCGCGACTTCCTCATCAGCCTCGGCAAGGAGCTGAAGGTCCCGGCATTCTTCAAGCTCATGCCCGAGATGACCCACTACTACGCGATGAAGAACGAGTACCAGAGCATCACGCGCGACCTGCAAAACATCCAGGTCTCGACCGTGCAATGGGACGTGAAGGACGGGCCGCGTTTTGACATCGGTTTCACGGACGCCGACGGCGCCCACAAGCCCTGTCCGGTTATCCTGCACGCCTCCAGTTTCGGCAGCATCGAGCGCACGCTCTGCACGCTCTTTGAGAACATCGCGGTCGACCAAGACGCGGGCAAGCCGCCGATGTTCCCGGTGTGGCTCTCCCCGACACAGTGCCGCGTGATCCCGGTGAAAGACGAGTTCCACGGCTACGCGGACGAGATCGCGGACCAGCTCAACGCAGGCAAGGTCCGCGCTGATGTCGACGAGCGCGCGGAGTCGGTGGGCCGCAAGATCCGCGACTCCGGAGTCGAGTGGATTCCTTACACGCTCGTCGTGGGCCAGAAGGAACTCGACCGTGACGATGGCAAGCTGCCCGTCCGCGTCCGCCGTCACCCGGACCACGACGACCAGACGGAGACGGTCGACATGAGCCTCGCGGAGCTGATCGGCCATGTCCACGAGACCACGGGCGACGTGCCCTGGCTGCCGTTGCCACTCCCGCGCCAGCTCAGCCGCAGACCGATTTTCTTTGGGTAGGCGAACCTCGCAAGGCGGGCACGCATTTCGATATGTCAGGAACGGATGCCGCTCTCACAGCCGGGCGCGCGCGCCCGGCCCTCTGGCTGGCCGTCTTCTGCGGCGCCATCGCGCTTGGTCTGGCGTGGCTGCCGTTCCGCTCCAATGACCTCATCGCGGGCAAGCCACTGTCCGAAGACGGCTTTTACGTCCTGTCGGTCGCCCGCAACATCGCCACCGGCCACGGCGTGACCATCGACGGCGTGGAACCCACCAACGGTTTCCAACCTCTCTTCGCGCTGGCGACCACCCCCGCGTTCATCGTCTCGCCCCAGTCACGCTTCGTAGCCCTGCGGATCGTGCTGGGCCTCCACTGGCTCGTCTATCTCGCCACGGCGCTGCTTCTGGGACTGATCGCCCGCGACATGTTCGACGACGAGGAGTTCAGGTCGGCGCGGTTCTGGCTGACGGCGTTCCTCTATCTCGCCAGCCTGCACGCCTTCGCGGTCCACTTCAACGGACTCGAGACCGGCCTGGCGATGATGCTCTACGCGCTTGCGTGGAGGGTGTACCAGATCAGGGGCGCTGAAACGCTGGCTAACGCCGCGATCATCGGGGCCCTGCTTGGGTTGACTGTCCTCGCGCGCATCGATGCGAGCTTACTCGTGGCCGTATTCTGCATCCACCTGGCGATCCGTCGCAGGATCGCGCGCGCCGCCATCGTCGCGACGACGGCTGTCGTCGTCTCGGCCCCGTGGTGGGCCTACAACCTCGCCGCATTCGGCTCGCTGATGCCCTCCAGCGGCACAGCCCAGATGGGCTCGGACGTGTCGATCCACAGAGTCGGCCGCGCGCTCGACGCGGCGGCGCAGGCAGCCCTGCCCATGCTCTACGCAGGCCATTCTGAACGCCTCTGGATGTCGCTAGCGCGCGGGACTATTGCTGGCGTGCGCGGTGCTAGCGTGGGCATGGTGGGACCAGATCGCGCCAGCCCGCAGACGAGGCGATGACGGGGAATCTGGGACGGGGCAGCGCACGGTGGCGTTTGGCGTCTGCATCTTCATCGCGTCCGTGGGACTGGTCTGCTGGTACGTGGGGGCGTTCCGCGCGAGC
>CAZKUN010000086.1:27419-32788 GCA_964555935.1 uncultured Armatimonadia bacterium
TCACGTCGCGGCGAAGCGACTCGGCGCCATCACTGCGATGGGGGGGCTTGCGGCGCTCGGGTTCTTGGCCATCGTGGCGATGCTGTCGACGGGGCGCATCGGCGCCGAGAACACGATGTATACGGGCCAACTTGCGCTGGTCCGGAGCGTCGTGCCTGACGGCACGTTGGTGGCCGCGGGACAATCCGGCACGCTGGGCTACTTCCGTGACAACGTCGTCAACCTCGACGGCAAGGTCAACCCCGGCGTCCTGCCTTACGAGGGCAGGAAGCACGATTACTTGGATGAGCGAGACATCGGGTGGCTATGCGATTGGCCGGAGCACATCGAGGCCTATCTCGGCCCAGACCCGTCAGCCCGGGGCTGGATGGCGATGGCCGAACAC
Organism: uncultured Armatimonadia bacterium; assembly: GCA_964555935.1. Taxonomy (GTDB): domain Bacteria; phylum Armatimonadota; class Zipacnadia; order Zipacnadales; family VGFC01; genus CAZKUN01. The sequence goes on from CAZKUN010000086.1 coordinate 27,805, forward strand.
AAGGGCTTCCACCTCTACCGGCGCGGCATTGCGCAGTGACGCCGCCGGCTACCTCCGCCGCGCCAGTTCCGACTGGTATACTCTCCCCAGCAACTCCGAGTTCTTGTTGACCCAGTCGGTGAGCTTGATCGTGCCCGTCGGCTCCTCGTCGCTGGCCATGAGTCCGTCCATGAGCCCGTCCAATTCATCAGCGGTGAGCATCACGTCGTTCTTGAGGAGCCCGATGAGCTTCGACATGAGAAGGAAGATTGGGCGTGGCACCCTCAGAATCAGCGTCCCCGAGACCGTGTAGCTTGCGACGGTCTGGACGAACTCCTTGAACGTGAATGTCTCCGGGCCGATGGCGTCAATAGTGTAGCTGTCCTCACGCGCCCCGCCTTCGACCGCCAAGCGGGCCAAGTCCTCAACATGGATCGGCTGCATCTTGTACTCGCCCTTCCCGCACATCATGAAGACCGGGAAGCGCCGCAGCGACCAGGCGATGTTGTTGATGAGGATGTCCTCGCCGCCGAACAGAACCGTCGGCCGCAGGATTGCGTATGAGAGGCCGGAGGTGTGAATGGCCTCCTCGACCTTGGTCTTCCCCCGGTAGTAGCCGTACGGAGAATCGGCGGTGGGCCTCACGATGCTGACATGCACGATCCGCTTCACGCCCGCGTCGACGGCCGCCCGGACCAGCGTCTCGCTGTTCTCCGCCGCCTTCTCATAGGTCATTCCCTTCCACGGGAAGCGAACCCAATACGTGTTGTAGAGGACGTCCGCGCCGCGCAAGGACTCGGTCAGTTTCTTCGGATCGTCGAAGTTGAACGGGTGCGCCTCGACCTTGTCACCGAACGGGCTAGGCTTGTTGGGGTGGCCGGTGATCGTGCGGACCTGCTTGCCATCTTGCAGCAGCTTTCGGGTGATGAACTTGCCGGAGAACCCGAATGCGCCGGTTACTACGTTCAGTTCAGGAGCCCCCATCTGCGCGTTCCTCCCTATTCTGACCGTCCATCCGCGAATCGCGATTCTATCTCATCAGCGCTCAGCGTCCGTTGGTATATCCTGACATCATCGATCTGTCCGAAGCTCTGGAACTGCTCCTCAACGTCGGAGTACATGCCCACCCGCAGCTCCCCTGTCCACGGCGAGCCGTCGACCGGGCCGATCTCCTTCGCTCCGACCTCCGCGCCGTCCACATGCAGCCGGCTCCACATCCCGTCGTACGTCGCGCAGATGTGATGCCACTCGCCGATGCTCAACGTGCCGCCGTCCACGATCTTCTGCACCGGGAGATACCAGCGCACCTTCCCCCCGAAGAACTGAAGCCAGTATCCGGGCGCCTCCCAATGGCCGAACGAGAGCATCACCGGGATCGCGCCGGCGCGGCTGAGTCTGACCCACATCTCCACCGAGAGCGGCCCCGAAACCTGAAGCATCTCATCACTCGGATATGCGATCCACCCACCCTCGCTCACATCGAGCGCGCCCGCGCTAGTCCTCGCCTTCCCGTTCAGCGTTCCCGCCTGGCCGGTGGTGGCCTCGACGCCGCCGAACCCCGCCTCGAATACGGGCTCGTGCGGCGCTTTGACGGGCGTTGCGGCGACGATGACGGATGCCTCGCCGAGCCGGCCCGCGCGATCGACGGCCTGAACGCGGAAACGATGCTCCGTTTCGGCGACCAGCCCCCCCACGACCATCTGCGTTGCCGCGAGCGGATCTTCCCCGCTCACCCGCCGCCATTCCTCACCCTCAGCGGCGAACACCGCGTATCCTCGGGTCGGCTGATCGAGCTTCTGCCACGCGACGGTAGCCCTCGCGAGCCCAGGGGCCGCAGTCACCGCCGTCGGCGCCAACAGCAGCGGGAAGTCAGCAATCGCCAGCGGACCACTCCGCGCCGGGTCGCTCTTCTGCCGTAGATCGTCAACCGCCACGATGGCGTATTCATAAGACGCATCTGGTTGAAGCGTCACGTCATCGAAGGTCGTCCACGCCCACTCGCTGAGCAGCGTTTCCGAGGTCGGCTCAAACCCCGGTTCCGCGGAGCGGTGCACCTCGTAGGTGGCGCACGGCGCGCTCACCCACGCAACCCGAGCGTGGAACGGACCGACCACCTCAGCCGCGACGTCGGTAGCGGGTCGCGGCGGCGCGGGCCGTCCGAATCCCACTAGAGCGCCCGGGCGCTGCCGGCCCTGACGATCCGTCGCCGCTGTCGCGCACCGCAACGCGCCTTCGCTCAGTAGCTCAGTCGGCAGGGGGAACAACGCCGTGTGATACCGCGCGTGGGCGCTCAGGCGCGTGTCATCCAGCGCCAACTCCACCTTCGCCGGCGAGTAGGCCTCGGCAGCGATCACAGTGCATCGCAGCGTCGCCGGCTCGCCTGAATCGCCCGTCCACGGCACGAGCGCCATGTCGCGGTGCAGGTGCGGACCGTAGACGCGCGGCCCGGAGTTAGGCATGGTGGTGATGGAGTAGCTGTTGGGGCTGATGGACGGCCAGAAATCGCCCGGATGAGGCAAGTCGCCTCCGCCCTTAGGTACCCACGCGCCGGTGACGCGGAACTCGAGGCCTTCGGGACCGACCTCCTCAGCGGGGATCTTGTAGCGCCAGACTCGGCCGCCAACGTGCGCCATCTGGACGAACGTGCCCGGATCTGGGTCTCGCGGCGACCAGTAGTTGAGTTGCACAGGCGCCACGCCTTGCGCCGAGGAGTCGAGAGATGAGATCACCTCTATGGCAAGCGGCGTCCCCTCGGGAATGGCAGTCGGAAGGTGCTTCACTACGAGCTCGCCATACCGCCTCGGCGCCTGGCGAAACTGCGGCTCGCCCAGCACTTCCTCCGCCCGCTTCCAGAGCGCCTCGTAAGCGGCGTAGGCTTTGATGTTGATCGTGGCCAGGTTCCCAAAGTCGCCCTGCGTCGTCAGCCTCGGCACGTACGCCCACACCGCTTCATCGAGCGGACAGTCACGCACTGTCTTCAGCGCCTTGCGTGCCAGCCTCCGGGCCGTCTCCGCGTCGCCCGCCTGCTTCAGCTTCTCGGCCTCGGTGAGCATGACGTCGACTTCGGCGCCGGGCTCGAGCACGAGGGCCGCTTCGTCAAAGGCGAGCAGGAAGTCGATGGTCGCCCGGAGGTAATGCACGCGGTCCCATTGGGTCCAATGGCGCGGGCTGAGATGATCCAAGCCTTCGCGGATCTCCCGTAAGGCTGCGAGCTTGTCTTGGGCCGGCCGGTCGTTGCTGGAGAACCACGCGAACCTCCCGCACTCGACCTGCCCGAGGCTCCCGGTCCAGCGCGGGCCCAGTTCCTCAAGTCGCATCAGCGTCTGCGCCATCGCCTCATCGCCGAAGGCATTCGTGGCGTAGTCTCGGTAGAAATCCTCATACGTGAGGTCCGGAGACCAAGCGAACTGAGCCGCGTACGCCGCGACCTCCTCGATTCCCCGTGTCTGCCAATGGATGCCGAGCAACCCGTCGCAGTCCTTCGCAAGCGCGTCGCGCGTCAGCGCCGTGAAGGGTTTCACGTTCGCCTGGGGAGCCCACTGGTCTCGCCGCGCGCCGCCGCCGTCGGACTCGAACCAAGGGATCGGCCATTTCTCCCGCTCGGGCGAGAGCTGCCCATACGCCGCGCTGACGTTCGGCTCCCACGCGGGATCGATGTTGTCGAGCGCCGCGAAGATCACGTCGTCGGCCAGGATACTGTCCAGCCCAATGTAGAAGTCGCTGAACCGCATCCACCGGTCGCCGCCCCATCCACTGACCGCGACCTTCACATTGGGCCGCAGGCGACTCACCACGCCGTCCGCGAACTCCATCCACGCCGCGACGCGCGCCGCCTCGGCGATCCGCTGATCGTTGCCAAGGTATTCGAAAGCGGGCCGATGCCTCTGGATAATCAGGTCGAGTGGCGAGTCCGGTGCCGGCGGCTCAGAACCCGCGCCTCTCCCCTCCTGCTGCCAGAACCACACGTATTCCAGCATCGGATAGGTCGCCAGCATGTGCCGAATCCGCGCTTCGGCGTGCTTGCGCAACTCGGGGTCCGTGGGATCGCCGTGCAGCTCAAAGCCCAGGCAGGTATTGATGCCCCGATCGCTCGCATACTGCAGCCCTTGTGCCAGGACGCACTGCGCCCGCACGATGGCGTCGTCGCTCAACGTCGCCCACGGCATCACGTCGCTCTGGGTCGCGTCCTCGGGCGGCGTCTGAGCATCGGTCATCGATCTCGAGCCGAACACGGTGGACGAGAACAGCCGCCCCGTCCCGAAGCCAAACTCCTCGCACGCCATGTTGCGGATCGTGCCCCAGCCGTAAGTGAGCGAGGTCGCCGCCGGCGCGCCCATCCGCCATTTCCCCTCCCAAGGGTAGGCGCAGAACGGCTCGGAATCGTAGGAGTGGAACCCCACGAAGTTGTTCTTCATCTTCGCCATCTGATTGAAGAAGTATTGGTAGTCCTGGAGGTCCCACGTTGTCGGCGAATTGAGGAAGTTGTACCAGGGGAGGCTGCCGCGAATCGCAAAGACAGGCTCTGCGGTCTCGTCGAGATCCGCGCGGATGAGCAATTGCTTGCGCGGCGGAGGAAGAGCGTCGCCGCCGAGGTAGAACCCCACACCCAGTTTCTCGAGAAGGGAGTAGACACCATACTGCACTGCCACGGGAGACGCGCCGGCAATGTGGAGCGCGGGTCCAACCCCGTCGAAGGAACTCGCGCGCAGCACGTATGCCTGCTCGCCGTCTACATCAGGTAACCCAGGCAGGTTCGCCCCTTGCGTGCCGAGCAAGATGCGGGGACCCGTGCCGAGTGTGGAATCGGCATCGACCACCACGATCCTCGATGACCTGCCTGACAGCAGGCGCAGGTATCGACCCAACTCGCGGGCGGCGAAGATCTCCATCTCGTCCGCGCTCGCCGCGTAGTTGATCGTCGCGCCGGCCAGGTCGAGGGTGCCCTGCGCGGCAAGCGGCGCCGCAACCACCAGCAACAGCATGAGTGTCAGCGTCCGCCGCATAT
>CAZKUN010000087.1:0-32682 GCA_964555935.1 uncultured Armatimonadia bacterium
GCGAGCTTCCTCGACGGGCACTCTAAGTGGGCTAAGGTGCCGGCGGACAAGAAGGTCTTTCTGGTCCAGCCGTGGAGAGACTGGCTCCGGCTCGATAGGTAGGCTGACACGCCGGAGCATTTGCAGAAGAGTAAACCGACGAGCCCCGAGGACGCGCTTCCCGGGGCTCGTCGCACGTCCCCCCAGGCGCGTCCCAGCCAGATACGTCTTTTGGATACCCAAATACGCATTTCCACACGCGATACGCCCCCGCGGAATCGACCTTGACTCGTGGCAGGAATCTCTGGCACCATGGCGCAGAGAGTTCACAGATGGGCACAGAATCCCAGCGAGAAGGAGGAGTTCGCTTGAAGAAGCAAATCTCTCCGACGACGGCGGTCGTCGTCATACTGGTGGTTGTAGTCGTGGCCGGAGCGCTTGGGTACTTCCTGCTCTCCAAGGGCGGCACGGTTGGCCCTGACGATGATGATGAGAATATGGGCATCGAGCCGGAGGAGGGCGCTGAGTTCGAGGGCGAGGACGGCGGCTCGGACACGATGGACTCAGCGGCGGGAGAGCCAGCTGAAATGGGAGCCGAAGGCTAGATCCGCAGGCTACTGCCTCTCAGCGCTGCGCGTAGCCCGTTTTGATCTGACACGAGCGTGTTGATTGACGACCTCGCGGTGACCAAAGCGCACCGCCCGCAATCCGTCCGATACCACAAAGGAGGCTGAGACATAGTGCGAAGATCCGGATTCACACTGATTGAACTGCTGGTTGTCATCGCCATCATTGCGATTTTGGCGGCGATCCTATTCCCGGTATTTGCCAAGGCGCGCGAGAAGGCTCGGCAGGCAAGTTGCACGAGCAACGTCAAACAGATCGCGCTCGGCATGCTAATGTATGCCCAAGACTACGACGAGAAGTTCGGTTACTGCTGCACCTATCGGCCCCGATCGGCCAACCAGGGGCTCAACCTGAGGCCGCATTGGCGCCCGAGCAGTAACAACAGCAGTGACATTCGCTACAACGGTCTCGCGATGCCGTACATCAAGAACCGTCAGATCTACGTCTGCCCATCATACGGCGACATCAACAGCTACTCAGCACCACGGCATCTGCTCCAGAGCAATGGCGGCTGCGATGGCCGCATGTTGGCGCATATCCCGTACCCGTCCGAGTACGTGTTGCTCGGCGATGGCGCGGGGACGCGGGGAATGTGCGGGACGAACCGCTCAAGCAACTGTCAGGGACGGTTTGGCAAGCACGACGACCGCTACGTCTCCCGGAAAAGTCGCTTCTACCGCCACAACGGCGGGGCGAACCTCGCCTACGTCGATGGCCACGCCAAATGGTTCAAGACGCCCGGAGACCCGGAGGTCGCGAACACCGGCTCGCTGGACCAGACGCAGTGCCGCAGGATGTTCCGTCAGCTGTAGAGACCGACCGGCGGCGGACCATATAGCTGGACTTGCTGAATGAGATTAGCAGGCTTACTTGTTGCGCATCAGGGGAGCGCACGCGCTGCGCTCCCCTGCCTTAGCCCCCTCTGACGGACGGATATATTGACGCGCGCGATCGCAGGCCGTCTCGTTGCGGGGGCCCCATTGGGAGGGACTCACGTGAAGAAGAGCATATCACCAGCCGTTGCCGTCGTCATCATCCTCATCACCGTGATCGTCGTAGCGGCGCTCGGATACTTCGTCCTCGGCAAGGGCGGCGCCGGCGGCTCCAGCCCCGGCGGCGAAGAGCCGGACGTCCTGGACGAAGGCGGAACACCCCAGGCTGATGGCTCGGGTACGGGCGCCGAAGACGCCATGGGCGCCGGAGAAATGGGAGCTCCCCAGTAAGGCAGGTTGCGGTAGCCACGCGCGCCCGGTTTGCAGTCTCACATCCCGGAGCCCCGCTCGCGCTCGGTTGCGGGCGTCGGGGCATCCCAGCACTGAAGGAGAGCAGAAGATGAGACGGACTGGATTTACATTGATCGAATTGCTGGTTGTCATCGCCATCATCGCCATTCTGGCGGCGATCCTCTTTCCCGTGTTCGCTAAGGCCCGCGAGAAGGCTCGGCAGGCGTCGTGCCAGTCGAACCTGAAGCAGATGGGCCTGGGCATGATCATGTATGCCAGCGACTACGACACGCGCTATCCTCGATACTCGCCCGGGCCGCAACACTGGAACGTGCAGATCTACCCGTACATCAAGAATATGGCGATGTACCGCTGCCCGAATTCCACACGCAACCCGGAAGTGCTCAATGGCACCGCGCGCAACTTCGTGCCCGGCCTCAATGACATGGGGTGCCGAGTTCACTCCGACTACGCCTTCAACTACGGTGGCGGCGCCTACAGCACGCCGACATGGCCCGCGCCGCAGAACTGCATCGAGACCGATGTGCAAGCCCCAGCGGAGACATTCTGGGTGCTTGAGGGTTCGTGCAACCGCATCGGCCCGTATCCTCGTCAGGCCGACGGTTCGTGGATCGGCCCGGCCGGCGCGGCGCCCAACGCCGTGTCGCGACAGTACCGCATCCACAATGACGGACAGAACATCGTCTACTGCGATGGGCATGTCAAGTGGATTTCCATCGCGCAGCTGTGCAGCCTGAACCCCTTCAACGGCACGGGCGGCGGGTGGACCACCACGCCCAATGACTGAACGAGAATCTGCCGCCAGATGTGCGGAACCCCTCGCCTACTTCGGGCGAGGGGTTCTCTGCTTCAGGCGCCGTTTCAGAGGATGCGCGCGCGGCGCTGACGAATGGACGAGCGGAGGCGAATCATGATTCACGTCCTCTCTGTCATCGCAGCCGGGACCATAGTCGGGGGCGCCGTCGCGGGAGCCCAACTCACCGCTGAGGTCAGACCCCACGCCGGATCCCCCGCGCTCTTCATCAATGACGAGCCGACAGTGCCGATGGTCTTCTGGGGCCATGGCACTGTGCGGGGCGCGAAGGTCGTCACGGTGGGACCCGAGTGGCAGGAGTATTCGCTGACCTTTATCGCGCCGGAGGACAACGACGGGAGCGCGGGCGTCCACTTCCGCTTCGGCGGCGGCCCGCCCGGAACGGTCTGGATCGATGACGTGAGACTCTACCCGGGGGAGAAGCAGGCGGCACCAGACGAAAACATGCTGCGTTTCGGCAATTGGGAGGGCGACAAGGCCGAGATGGAGCAGGCGTGGACCCTCTTCCAACGCCAGGATGAGGGCGCGGATGTGGAGTGGGATGTCGACACCGAGGAGGCGGCCAGAGGCGACCAGAGCTGCCGCGTGACGATGCAAGGCACGGGCAAAAACTTCATGCACGTGCACGTGTATCAGTCCGGCATGTCGGTAACGAAGGGCGAGACTTACACCTACTCGTTGAGGATGAAGTCGAGCGAGACACGACAGACGGACTTCCAGGCCTTGCACCATGGACCACCGTGGACGATCTACTCGCAAGCCGGCGACAAGCCGTATGAGAGCCAGGTCGCGCTTGCGGCGCGAGCGGGCGTACATATCCACTCGTGGAGCCTGCCGATGCCGTGGCCCAGGCCCGGCGAGGAACCGAACTGGACACGCGTCGACGCGGGAATTGAGATGACGCTGCGGGCGGATCCCGACGCGCTGTTAATGCCACGGTTTGGTTGCGCGCCCCCGGCTTGGTGGCTGCAAGATCACCCCGACGACGCGATGCTCTTTTCCGATGGCAAGACCGATACTATGTCGATGGCCTCGGAGACATGGCTCGCTGAGTGCATCGAGAACGTGCGCGCGCTGGTCCGGCATTGCGAGGACAAATACGGAGATCGCTTCATCGGGTACCACCCCTGCGGCCAGCACACGGGCGAGTGGTTCTACGCCCGGTCGTGGGAGAGCGTGCTGAGCGACTTCTCCCCGGCAATGAACGCGGGCTTTGGCAAGTGGACCCGACAGAAATACGAGACGGAAGACGCGCTGCGCGCGGCATGGGCGGACGACGATATCAGCTTCGACCAAGTCTCGGTGCCGACGGCTGATGAGCAATTGGCCACTGACATCGGCTTCTTCCGCGATCCCGTTGCCGAGCGCAAAGTCATCGACTACTTCGACTACAAGCAGCTCGCGATGGCGGAGCCGCTTGAGGCCATCGCGCGAGCAATCAAGGAAGAGACGAACCGACGCAAGCTGGTGGTGCTCTTCTACGGCTACACCTTCGACATGCACGGGACGCCAATGGGCCCGCAGAACACGGGACACTTGGCGATGGGACGGATGATCGACTGTCCCGACGTCGACATACTGACATCCCCGATCTCCTATCTCGACCGACAACTCGGCGGTGGCGGGCTGTTCATGACAACCGTCGATAGCGTCCGCGAGGGTGGAAAGCTCTGGCTTAACGAGGACGACACGAGGACTTACCTCACGCCCGCGGACGCCGGATTCGGGCGCGTCGATTCGCAGCAGGGGACCTACTGGGTCCATCAACGAAACTTCGCTCAGATCCTCCCTCGCCGACTCGCCTGCTGGTACATGGATCTGGGCGGAACGGGCTGGACCGACGCCCCGGACATCTGGGAGAACATCGGCAAACTTCGCAACGTGTACGAGGACGCTCTTCCGAGCCCCACGCCTTGGGCACCCGAGATCGCGGTGATTGTGGATGAGGGCAGTCCGGCGTACACGAAGTGCAGCGCGGCGATGCACCGGCCACTCGTCTACCAGATGCGGAGCGAGTGTTTCCGCCTGGGGGCGCCAGCGAGGATCCATCTGCTGAGCGACTTCGCCAAGGGGCGCGTCCCGCAAGCCAAGGCATACCTGTTCCTCAACTGCATCCGCATCTCGCCTGACGATCGATCTGCGATAGAGAAGGCGTGTGAGGGCGCGACATCTGTTTGGTTCTACGGCGGCGGGTTCATCGCAGATTCAGCCGACGAGGCGCACATGGGCGATGCAACAGGACTCCCTATCGCGCGCGGCGCGGACCAGGCGGGGCGCGTGCAGATCGAAGCGTCGGCGCTCACGGCGGATATTGAGATCGAGGCATTCGGACTTGAGACGCAGCTCTCGCCAACATTCACGGTCGAGGAACTCCCAGGCGTGCAGGTGATCGGACGCTACGCGGACAACTCCGTCGCGGCAGCCTACCGAGAAACCGACGCCGGGACGAGTTACTACATCGGCGCGCTTCACGCGCCGGCGGCTCTCCTGCGGAGAATTATCGCGAAGGCCGGCGTCCATCTCTACACGAGCACGGACGACATCGTGCTGACTGACGGCGAGTTCATCGGCGTCGTCAGTACGAGCGTAGGGACAAAGTCAGTGCGTCTCCCCGCTTCACGGACGTGGGTGGATGCGCTGACCAACGAAACCACACAGGACGACGCGGACACGCTGGAACTCGAGATGAAACTGGGCGAGACCAGGCTATTCTGGCTCCGCCAACCTTGACTCCCTGAGGAGCAACTGACATGAAGCTCGGATGCATGCTCTACTCACTCGGCCGCTCAATCGCTAACGAGGCAATCACCGTTCCCGAGGCGCTCGCGCACATCAAGAAATCCGGCGGCGAGGGCGTCGACATGATGGAGAGCACTTGCGCCAACTACACGGCGTCCGAACTCAAGACCATGGCGACCGACGCAGGGCTGGCCATCTCATCACACATCGGCGGGCGCTCGTTCACGCAGGCTGATTCGGAGACCCGCTCGGAGGACCTCGACGCCATCAAGAAGCTCATCGATGATTCCGTCGAGATGGGCACTGACATCCTGCTGGTGACGACCGGGGGCTGCGCGGAGGGACAAGACAAGGCTGACGGTCGGCGCAACGTCGCATCGGCGCTGGCGGAGGTTCTCCCCTACGCCAAGCAGGCGGGCGTCACGCTCACGATCGAAGATTTCGGCAGTCCCGTGGCTCCATATCAGACGGGCGCCGAGGTCATGGACACGTGCGAATTGGCCGGACCGGACTTGATGGTCACGTACGACTCGGGTAATATGGTGATGGGCGACGAGGACCCGGTTGACTTCCTGAAACTCGTCGCGGCGCGGACGGTCCATGCACACGCCAAGGACTGGGCGCTTGTATCCGAAGACGATGCCCGGCTGCGGTCGCGAGCGGGCAAAACGTACGTCGGGACCGTGTGCGGCGAGGGCGTGCTGGACTACCCGGCCGTCATCGCCGAATTGAAACAGATGAAGTACCAGGGGTACGTCTCGTTTGAGTACGAGGGTCTGAATGACCCCGTAGAGAACCTATATCAGGGCATGGCGTACCTAGGGGAATTGATAGCGGGAGCGTAATCCCCATGACGACGGAGCCGGTTGGAGTCGAGGTAACCATCCGCGAGATTGCGCGGGAGGACGTCGACTGTGTCTGCGGCATCATCAAGCAGCACTCGGTGTGGGACGCGGCAAAGGCGTCTGATGAGATCAAGGCCGATCTCACCGACATCATGGCGGGCGTGCCGCGCGGCCATCACTACGTCGCGGAGATCGACGGCGAGATCGTCGGCGTCTCCGGCTGGCACCGCAGTTGCCAGGCGACCACCGGCGTATACTGGTTGAGCTGGACATACGTGGACGAGGCGCGCAGAAGATCGGGCATCGCCTCGAAACTGCTACATCACGTCATCGACGCCGTCACCGAACTGGGTGGGCGGAAACTGTATATCGACACCGGCGCGAACGGCTACGAGGACGCAGTCAGCTTCTACAAGCGCCACGGCTTCCAAATGGAGACGGACCTCCCCGAGACCCTCCGCGCCGGGGACGACTGCCTGATCATGGCGAAGGTGCTGTAAATCAGCGGCCGCCGTAACCGTGACAGCGCTCAACCATCGCGTCGATGTTCTCGATGGGGACGTCGGGCCCGAGGGTGCTAGTCGGCGCGAGGAAGTAGCCGCCGCCGTCCGCGGCGGCGTCGATGCAGCGCTCGACTTCTTTGCGAACGTCATCCGGCGAGCCATGGGGCAGAACGTCGCGCACCGAGATGCTGCCGAAGATGATGAGCGGATCGCCGGTGGGGGCGGTCATCTTCGCCAGCTTCTCAATCGGCACGACGTACTCGGGCGGGAGCCAGCGATCTTCCTGGAGGCCCTGGAAGCCATCGATCCCGCAATCCAGCAGGCGGTCGATGATCGGGTTGATGTTGCCGTCGGAGTGCCAGATCTTCCGGATGCCGGCGCGGTTGAGCGGCTCAAGCGCGTAGCGAAGTTGCGGGAAGTAGAGTTCGTCGAGGGCCTTCAGCGAAATCATCGTCCCCGCGTTGTCGCAGATGTCCTGACCCATGTAGACCCACGGCGGAATCCCCTCTTCCATCGACGCCGCGACGAAGACCTCGTTCTTCAGCCGGGCCTGCTCGCCGGCGATGCTGAACAGGCGCCCGATGGCCTCCGGATAGAGCGCGATTGCCTCGAAGTAGTACTGGTAGCCGAACTGCGAGTAGTACATGAACATCGTATCCGAGGCGAGGTAATACGGCAGGATGAGGATGTCATCGCCACCCAACGCGTCGCACCGATGCCACTCAGCGACGCAGTGGTCATACCACGCCCGGCGGTCGAACTCCCGCCGAACCTCTTCAGGTCCCGGCACCGCGAGGCAGTAGTCGCGCACGTCCTCAGGCGAGTGGAACGGTCTCTCCCCCTGCTGGCTGAACATGCTCTCGCTGGCATCGCCCATCTCGGTGGAGCGCTCGCGGGGTTTCGGGCCGACGAGCTGGATCGCGAGGCAAGCGCCCTGAGCGCGAGCGCCCGCGAGCGCCGCCCCCGTCGGGTCGGCCCACGGATCGATGTCGGTGACCTTCTGCAGGTATTCGGCGTGGGCCGTGAATCCGCCCAGCAGCGGAACGCGGTCGGTCGGCTGAAACTGCAGAGCGGCAAGGGCGCGTTCGCGTCCGGTCATTGAGTGGTCCCCATGATCCGATCACTTCTCCTCGATCGTCTCTTCGATCTTCATGCCGAAGTGCCGGCCCGCATCCTCGAGAGCGACGAGGACCTCATCGCCCGGTTTCACGGCGGCGACTGACAGCGGCTGGCCGTCCGGCGTGACGAGGCGAATCGTCTCCGCATTCTGCAGGATCGTGGTGAACTGACGCCCCTCGGCTTCGGCGCGGATCAGCGCCAGCGGGCGACGCTCGACCTTGACGCGGCCGATGACGGCAGGCCGGGTCTCGCCATCCGCGCCGACGATCAGCGCCGTGTCGCCTGCGGCGAGTTCGGAGAGGTAGCGCGTCTTCCCTCCCGCGACGCGGACGTAGGCGTGGACCGGACCGGCGTTAACGCGGAAGGGGCGCGCGGCGACGTAGGGGTTGTCGATGCTCTCGGCGTGGACGAGGAACATCGCGGCGCTGCTACTGCCCACAAGCATCCCCTCGCCGAGTTCCATGTTGCTGCACGTGTCGATGCAGACGCGGTCGCCCATGCCCAGGCGCTCGACCTCGACGACCGTCGCGGCGACGAGTGGGACGGACTCCGAACCGGCCTTCAACGCTACGAGCGTCCGCCGGACCTCGGCCGGATCGCGCGTATCGAGCACGACGCCGGCAGTGCCAATCTCGAGGATACCCGCGGCAGTCTTGGCATCCGCGGCGCACGTCACCTCTGCAAAAATCGCGCTCGACTCGGCGAGGATGTTCTCGAGCGGAATGATCGTCCAGTCCGTGGCCCTCACGATGACCGTCTTGCCCTGCGCGAGCTTGATGGCGCGCTGCTCGTCGTCCTTGCTCTCGATGACCACCTCGACGACGTCCTCGCCCGGCTTCAGGTCGCCATCCGGCGCGACGGTGGTGATAATGCCCAGCTCGCGCACGTCGGCGGCGCGGCCTTCTTCCACCATCACGGCGTCAGCACCGTTCTCGAGCGCTTCCGTGACGAGATCCTTCTGCCAAGGGATGACCTTGACCCAAACGGTTTTCATGGGGCGCCTCTACGATTCGAGTGTGGCCATCGCGTCGTCGACGGACAGGCCGTCGTGGACAAGGCCCACGATGGCGCGCGTGATCTTCTCAGGGTTCTCGTGCTGGAAAGCGTTCCGGCCGATGGAGACGCCTGCCCCACCGGCATCCAGCGATCCCGCGACCATCTCAAGCAAAGAGCGGTCGTCGCCGAGCTTCGCCCCGCCTGCGATCACGACCTTGACCGGATGGCAACCTTCGACGACCTGGGCGAACGTCTCCGCGCAGCCCGTGTAGTCGCATTTCACGATATCAGCGCCGATCTCAGCGGCCACGCGGGTGGCGTGCTTGACGACCGTGACATCGGTTCCATCGGCGATCTTCTCGCCGCGGGTGTACATCATCGCGACCAGCGGCATCCCCCACTCCTCACACTTCATCGCGACCTCGCCGAAGTCGCGGAGCATCTCGCTCTCATAATCGGCCCCGAGGTTTACGTGAATTGAAACCGCATCCGCGCCGTACTTGATCGCGCGCTCTACGCTGCTGACAAGGACCTTGTGGTTGGGATCTGGGGCGAGGCTGGTGCTTGCGGAGAGATGGAGGATGAGACCGATATCGGGGCCATAGCCGCGATGGCCGAGGATGGGGAGGCCCACATGGCCGAGCACTGCGTCGGCACCCCCGAGGGCCACGTCATTGACGGTTTTGGGCATGTCGATGAGTCCGGGCTCCGGGCCGATGGTTACGCCATGGTCGAGCGGAACGATGACCGTCCTACCCGTGTCGCGACGGGTGATTCTCTCAATGCGAATACTCTTGCCGAGCATGATATCCCCCTTCCAGTCAGACCCCCTCCGCCCTGGATATCGCCAGGATGGAGGGGGTGTTGGTTCGGATTATCTGGATATACGCCAATGAACCAAGTTAGATACGGACCTTGATGCTGGCGTTCACGCCGACCCCACTGACGCCTTTGACTTTCCCCTTCAGGGGGTTCTTGGTCGCCACGGGTATCAACGCCCGGCCGCGCAGCATACCCAGTCGCAGCTCGAACTCCGCGACGGCCTGGACCTTCTCAACCTGCTCGGCGGGACCAACGACTTGGGCCGCGCCAGCCTGGGTACCGCCCCTGCCGCCGAGGCGAATGACCGGGACAACCTTGGTCATCCCTTGCACCTCGAGACCGCGCTGGCGGAGCAGATCGTTGATGCCATCGTCCAACTCATCCGCGAATTCCATGACCGCGATCGTGACGACCCCGCCCTTTATCACGCTGTCGAGAATGCCGGCGACGGCCCGGTCGGCCGTATTGCGGCCGGCCCCGACCATCATGCTGACGGCGAAGACGCCGATCGCGATGAGAATGAAGAGCTTTCTTGTCCGTGAGCTATGGTTCATGATGCTCCCCCTCTCTAAAGCTTCAGGTCGCCAACGGCTGTGACGGCGACCCCTTGAACGCGATCGAACGACTTGCCCGGGACTTTGGTCGACACGGGCACGTAGATCTGAACCCGGAACCACTTCAGCATTTTCGCTTCGAGCTGCACGACGGCTTGCGTCTGGTTCACCCGACTCGTGGGGCCATTGACGCGGGCGCCACCGATACGCTTGCCCTTGCCGACGCTCAAGATCGGGACGATCTTGTCCGTATACGGCTCGTCGACTTCCCACGGCTCGGGGAGATCAGGCTGGACCAGCGAGATCTCCAAGGCTGCCGCCAGATCACTTGCCCACAGCCGGGCGCCTTCGTCCAGAGTAATGCCCTCAGGCAGATCATCCGGCAGCGGCGTGACGATGGCCGCGTCGTTCACCAGCACGACATGCACGCCGTCGCGCAGGCCAGTCGTGATCGTCATGTTCTCGCGCGGCTTGATCTGGAGCTTCAGTCGCTCCGCGACGACGACCGCGCGTTCGTAAGGCGTGTATTCGGGGCTGGTGGCACTCAGCGCCAACGCAACGCTCTCGTTGATCAGCACCTCGCCGATCTCTCGGCCACCATCAAGGACGCGCGTGACCGATATCTTCGGCGGCCACGGCCCCATCTTGTCGATGCTTGAGACGTCCGCGCTTACGTCCGCGACTGCCCGGACGCCCGCCGCCGATGGGTATAGGCCGCCGACCATCCAGCCGGCGACCGCAACCACAGCCAGAGCGGCTACGGCCGGAACGAGTCGCTTGGACATCGCAACCAAGTCACCTTTCATCATGCACCTCCCGCGCCGTCTGAACAGCCATACAATTCCGACGGCTGCGCGTGGCATCAGTGCCAATGCCGCCAGCCCCGCGCCACGGCCCTTCTGCTACTATTCTACCCAGTAGTAACGCCAATCTATCCTCCATCGACCTCCGGCTGAGCGGCGATATCAGGCGGCTTCCACGCCGTATTGCCGGACGTCGCAAGAGCATCCCAGCGGCCTCCCCAGCTCGTGTAGAGCACTCCCAGGCAGTTTTCGCCCCTAAGCCGGGACGCGTAACAGGCCTGGGACCAGCGTGTGGCGCAAGTCACATCAAACCAGGGCGATCCGGTGGTTGCGAAGCCCTTTGATGCGAGGCAGCGGAGAGACTCGGCCCCCTTGCTGAGCGGCTGGTCGGCGCCGTAGTACCACACGTTCAGAATGACGTCCTTCGGGAGCAGATCGAGCGCATCCGAGGTGGGATCGTCCGGGAACATGAGCCCGTTGTGGTATGGGTTCACTGCGTCGGCCCACATCATGATATCGATCTCAGGGTCCAGCTCGCGGGCGGCATCGTAGAGGCGCTGTACGTCCTCGGCCAGAAGTTCAGCGTTAGACAGGCCGCGCGCGATACACCGACTGTCCGAGTTCATGACCGCAGGTTCGTCATGGCCGATGTGGATCGTCGTAGGCTTGAGGTGTTTGACGGTGTCTCGCACTGCATCCACCATGATCTCCGCGACGCGGGGCTCTGACGGGCAATACGGACAGTTCTGCTGGTTCACGCGGGCCACGTAGTCGTAGGAGGCCTGCACAGTCGTGCCATCGGCGATGCGCCCGCCCACGACGCGTTGGATGCGGCGCTTCCGGGCTTCGGGGCGGTATACATGCTCGGTCACGCCCTCGACTGGGTCGTCGACCGTCTCAACGCGCGCCTCATCGTCCTCGGCGATGGCGATCACGCGGTAATCCTGGCCCTCGCGGAGCACCACCCCGTCGGGGCCCCGGAGAACGATATCCGTGCTCTCCGTGCGCAGAATGTTGGGGTGGGTTAACTCGACGGCATCCTCACCCGTCAGGCGGATCTCCTCGCGCTCGACCCACTGCCCCTCAGCACACATCGGGTCCTTTCGCAAGACGAGGTGGCCCCAACCGAAGCTCTGCAACTCGGGAATTGGGTCGATGCCATAAGCGCGAAAGTCATCGAAAGCGTCCTGGGCGACCTTGCGTTGGACAGGGTCGTCGAGTCGCCACCAGATGTCGTCCTCGATGACGACCGCATTCATGCGCAATGCCGCGAGGCGCTCGCACCAACTTAGGCGCTCGGCCCGGTCGCGCGGCAGCCCGGCCATATAGGTCCCGCGAAACGGCATGGCCGGCCGATCCTCTATGTTCGCCGCAATGAGTTGGTAGAGCGCTCCTGGCGCGCGGTCGAGCAGTTCAGGCAACACCATGAGCGCGAAGAACGCCCCGCGCTCAGACGGCGCGACAATCCGCACGCCCGCTTGGCTGCATCGCAGCGTGTAGCCCTCGGGGACCCACCACTCAACGTCGGACGGCTCCGCATCGCCCGTGACCGTGACGACCACGCGGGGAGTGCCCTCCCCCACCAGGACTGCCACTCGCCCCTTGGTCGCCTCACTGACGCGACGCCCAAGCATGGCGATGCCCCGATCGACAAGCTTACTCTCGACGCCGGCGATCTCTACGTAGAGCTTCTCACCGAGTACGAGATTCCGCTCGGCGCCGACGAACTGGGCCCTTAGGGCGGAGATGCTCTCACCGGGAGGGCCGATAGTGATATTGTCGACATACGCGCGAGGCACGTCGCCCTGGGTTGTCACGCGCAAGGTCATCCGACCATCGATGGGGCTCTGCAGGATCACGCGGTGCGTCCCCCAATGACTCATGGGGGCGTTCAGGCGGATCTCGGCAATCTGTTCTCCGCCCGACATCGCAGTGAGCGCTACTTCACCATCGACAAGCAGCGGCGCCGCGGCGTCCATCCGCAGGACGAAGTTCTGTCCCGGCTCAGTAGCGATTATCTGCTCGATGCCGGCGGGCTCGCTCCCGGGCTCGGACTGCAGCAGCAGCACCCGGTCGCCCAGCGAGGCGTCCTCGCCGCCGGTAACGTGGTCCGACTGCCACACGATGCGATGAAGCTCGCCGTCCTCGACGCCGTAGATCTCGGCATAGACGTCGCCCCACAGGTCAGTTCTGTGGATCCAGACCGAGGCCTCGTAATCCGTATCGGGCTTGCAGTCCGCATCCTGGAAGATGCGCGAGACGCCGGCCACTGTTTGGCGGATACAGGCCGACCGGCTTCCGCCGTAGGCCTCTTCATCAGTGCTGAATATCGTCTCGCCGATGTTGTCCTGCTCCCAGCCGACGAGCTGGTCGCCGTCGGCCTCCTCGAAGCCCGCGTTCTGAAGCTCAAGGTCACCAATACGCACGTCATCGAAACATATGGTGCCCGTACCCGTCTGAATCCTCAGGTAGATGCGCAGTTGCTCATACTGGCGGGTGTTGAAGCTAGACGCAAACCGAAGCCAGCCCGGCGCCTGCACCCGCTCGGGCATGACGTTCGCGCCAAAGGGCTGCCAAGCCGCCACGTCATCGGATTCGAAGCCGCCATCGGCGACCTGGGCACGGGCAATAGAACCGGGTATGAGACCGATAACGAGAAGACTCAAACAAGCGCGGATCATAGCTCCACCCAGACTCTCACGCACAGGGACGCGTGAGTTGCTTAGCGAACAACCTGTCGCTGACGGAGATTTGAGCGGCGCATCGCAATTGACCTGCCGAGAGAAGGCGTGCCCGCGCCCAGCATTCAGGACCATTTCATGAACTGCCCGTCTTGTGGGGCCACATTACCGAGGGAGGAGTTGGAGTGCGCGCGTTGCGGCGCGCACGTCGGCTGGTGGATCAGGCTGCGAGCAGGACAAGAGCGCGGGCCGTTCACGTTCCTCGAAGTTCAGCCGATGATCAGACAGGGAAAGCTGGGACCAGCGGACAGCATCCGGGTGGGGTTGATCGGGCCCTGGATCCCGGCGCCGGAAGTGCTTAGCCCGACCTTCGGGCAGCAACAGGAGCGAGAGGAGCCCCCGCAGCCCCGCCACCGGCGCGTGCCAAAGGTCCGCCCGCAATTCCTCATCGTGGCATGCCTCAGCGCCCTGGCAGTTGCCGGCATTGCGGTTGGGTTCCACCGACTGGCGCAGACACCAGCCGCGACGTCACCCCGGCGCCTGTGCGAGGGCAACCTGGCGCTGCTAACGCGAGGCATCAGCCTCTACGCCGAGGACTACGACGGACGACTCCCCGAATGGCACTTCTGGCCGGACGTGACTCACCCATACGTCCATTCGCGCGCCGCATACGACTGCCCGATGGCCAACGACGGCGAGCGAGGGTATGACTACAACGCCGCGCTGGGGAACACCCCCATGGACCAGGTCCCGGACGCACGAGACTGCATCCTGCTGTGGGACGCCGGCGCGCTGGGGCCGTCATCCGGCATTCCAAGTGGTTACGGGCCACCCAGGCATGATGGCGGCGACAACTACGGCTATCTCGATGGGCACGTGGCGTGGCGACAGCGCGGGGGGTACTCCGACTTGCCAGGTATTCCGCCGAAATGGTAGACGCGGCTCCGGGCGGAGGACTGGTCAGTAAGGCATGACAACGGGCGTGAGCGTTGCGCCCATCACGAGAAGCTGAACGAGCATCAGGCAGCCCAGAATGCAGGCCAGCGAGCGTTTGCGCGGCGCGTCGGCACTCAGCCAACATGCCGCCCAGATGATCAGCGGCGGCATCAGAAGCAACCACACCCTCCCCACCTCACCTCGGACGCTTCCACTGACGACAAGCAGAGCCAGCACCGCCAGTGCGGCCAGTCCGAGCGTTGATCCGCGGGTGCCGCCTTCGGCCAGCAGCCGCCGGATAGCGTAGCCGATGATGACGCACACCGGCAGCCCCATGAACCAGGCGAACTCCAGCGGGTTCATCCCGAGCCACGTGAGGTACGTCCGGCTGTGCTCAACCCACGTGAACTCGCGGTGCGACGCCATCGCCTGGGTGAAGATGGCAGGCAGCCTGCCGCCACAGATGAAGTGCTCAATACCCATCGTGACGATGAAGCCAACCGCCCCCGCCACGCCAACCCAAAGCAAGGTCCGACGAGCCGCCGGCCCGGCTCGCAAGGTGTATAACGCGGCGTAGACGGCCGTCACGCCGACGGCGGCCACGGCACCGAATGAGATGAAACACGCCAGAGCCAACACAATCCCCGCCGCCGCCCCACGTCCCCAGCATCCCCGGTCGAGCGCGCTATGGGCCAACGCGATCGCAGTGAGCGCCAAGAGAGCGATCAACGCGTCGAGCCCCTGGAAGAAGAGGATAGGGGCCGGCGCGAGCGCGTACAGTCCGCATGCCAATAGCGCCACTCGGCGGCCCGCCAGACTGCGAGCGAGAGCATGCAACGGGACCAACACCAGCGCGGCACAGAGCCCCAGCACCGCGCACGAGAACAGCGCCGGCCCGACTTGCTCCGTCACCATCGACACGCCCCGGATCTCGCTGGCCAGGGATGCGATAAGGTCGGGATGCACGCCTACGGCAACCGTGGCGATGTCCTCGAAGAATCGGTCAGGACAGATGCCGATACACAGCCAGTAGAACAGAACTGCGCCCGGCGGGTGCGTGGCCACGTGATGGTATCTGTTGTCTGCCAGCACGTCAGCATACCCCCGACAAAACTCCCAAGGGTCAGTCAACTCCCAAGCAACCGTGAAGTACTCGGTGCTCACGGGGCTGGCGGTGCTCGCGATGAGCTTGAACGTCCCTTCGTCCGCCAAGCCAACGACGGCCCACTGAAGAGCGAACACGAGCACGACCAGGCCTGCGACGACTAGCGCATCCGACCGCTGGCGCCTTCGAATGCCACGCATGCCTAGCACGACCGCCCCCATGATCGCCACGCCGATGAGGACGACTACCGCGACGGGCGCAAGGGTCAGTTCCCGATCGCGGACCTCCCACGTCCACTGGCCCGGGACGCCAATCGATCGCCCCGACAGCAACCAGATGACCGGCAATCCAACGCTCGATATCAGCAGGCGCGTCAACATGCTGGGCCAGCGCTCACCGGCGGTCGGGGTCGAGTCGGGAGGAGCCGTCATGCCTCACCCGGAGGGTCGGTAGCGGGGAGTTCAAGAACGAAGTGCGCGCCAGGCTTGCGCTCGCGGAGGAAGCTTAGCTTGCCGCCCATCAGGCGCGCAAGCCGGTCGGCAATCGTCAGTCCCAATCCGAGGCCCGGAACAAATGGGGGCTCAGACGGCAGGCCCCAGTACAATGGGCAGAAGATCTTGTGAGCGATGTCATCCGCGATGCCCGGCCCATCGTCGGAGATCTCAAACAACATCCGATCTCCATCGCGACGCGCGCGAATATCCACCGTCGCGGTGCCTGGATGAAACGTCTCCGAGTTGCGCAGCATAGCCTCGAAGATCAGCACGACCAACTGCTCGTCTGCCAGGAGCGCTTCCGCATCATCGTCTATCGCGAACCGCACCGCCGGCCCCGCGCCGGGGAACCGACCGACCACGACCTCGACTTGCCTCGCGAGAGCGGCGACACTGATGGGCTCCGGCTCCATCAGCACGCGCTGGGTGGCCGCCTTCTCGGCGGTGACCACGGCGCGGAAATAGTAATCCTGGCGCTCGGAGCTGAACATGATCTCGTCGGCGGCCCCCTGCTGCTTCTCGTTGAGCGGGCCATGCATCCGGAGCGACAGGAGTTCCGCCTGGCCAAGAATAGGCGTCATCGGCGCGCGCAAGTCGTGGTGAGCTGCCGACAAGAACGATGGGCGAGGCGCGTCGTAGCGCTCGACGGGCGGCAACATCGTCTTCTCTTGGGGGAACGTCTCTCTTCCGCCGCGCGCGGCATCGTGTAGCTGCCGGCACGACACGATCTCAAACCCCTGTTCAGCCGCGTAGCCCAGCAGCAACTCGACAGTACGGACATCCGAACTCATGCGGTAGAGCGACCACGGGTGGAACGCGAACTGACAGACTCGCAGTCGCGCATCGAGAACGTAATCCATCGCGGCTTCGTAGACCGCGAACTCATCCTCTGGCGATCCCGGCGGCGCGGTAGGATGCCCAAAGGGCACGACCGGAGGCCAACTCACGGTAGCCGGCGTGTAGCCCTTGAGGACGTTGTCATGCCAAAACTGCGCGGGGATTTCCAACAGATCCGCGCGCTCGTAAGCACCGTGCCAGTAGGGCTGCGTCAGAGGAGCAGGCACGGTCTCGCCCGGCCCGCGCCCGTCCGAGCGGATGAAGCAAATGCCGACATCGTGCAAGAACCGCAGCAGCGCGGTCTGGCCTATCAGGCCGTCCGCGTAGGCGCCCGGAGCCGTAAGACCGATGGCCTCGCGACCGAAGATCTCCCGGATCAGCTCGATAGGCCGTTCGATCTCGGCTCGGGTAGCAAGATCGATCGTATCCGCCGCAGGGGCGCGCTTCAGCGGCACGTGCGAGTGAGTGTGGGACTGGATATCGAAGAGGTCGTCGTCCAGGATCTCCCTGAATTGGTCGGGAGCCTGCTCAAGCAACCGGGTGACGATGAAGAACGTGGCGGGAGCGTGATGTCTGCGATGCGCGGCTGCGACGGCACGCGTCGCGGGGACGGAGACCGCGGGGTCCGACTCGACGTCGTACGCAGCAACGTACATCGGTCGTCGGTCTGCCTCAGACACTGCAACACTCCCATGCGGGAATACTGGGACGACTCCACGAGCGATAACTCGGCGGGGTCCCCCCCGCTCTACCCGTGGCGGCGCGAGCTGACGAAGTCGAGAGCCGTCGCAATCTGCTCCTGGCTGACCTTCCCGCTGGCGCCAAGATACTCCAACAGCTCGGTGATCGTGGCCATGGCGTGGAGCTTTAGGCCCTTGGGCTTGAGGACGTCCCCGCCGCCTTGCTCGCGATCGATCACGACGAGTACATCCTCCACCACCAGACCTGCGGCGCGCAGCGGCTCCGCCGCCTCGACCTTGCTGCCGCCGGAGGTGATCACGTCGTCGATTACGAGGACGCGCTGACCCTCCTCGAACTTACCCTCAACCTGATGACGGGTGCCGTAGGCCTTCGGCTTATCGCGCGCGTAGACGAGGGGCAGATCAGCTTCCAGCGAGACGGCAACGCCAATCGGCAGGGCTGCGTACGGGATACCTGTGATGACGTCAAACTCGAACTCACCGAGCCGCTCTGCAATCATCGACGCCAGCAACCTGAGCGTTTTCGGCTCGCCAACGAGAACGCGCAGGTCGATGTAAATCGGAGCGATGGAGCCGTCTTTGAGCGTGAACTCGCCAAAGCGAATGCACCCCGCTTCGTAGAGCGCGTCGGCGAGTTTTGCGATGTCGGTGGCCATTGCTTCTCCCTATCAAGCGAAACGCGACGCAGCCTGATTCAGTTTCTCTCCGAGCGCTCGGTAGTCGTCATTCTCGCCGCCCGTGCCCATGAGCATGAGGCGGGGCATCAGGTCCTCGGCAACCGGGCAGAGACCCTCGCTGTAGTCCATCTCCCGCGAGGCGTGCGGGCAGTAGACGGGGCAGCCCTTGCCGTATGCGATCGGTTCGCTCAGACAGTCCTGCAGGTAGGCAGGTTTCTGGATATACCCAAAGTAGATCGACACGCCCAGCTCGGAGCAGGCGGCCTTGAATTCGTCGTAGTCGATGCCGACCTTATCGCCCTCGAACACGGGGCACCACAGATGCGCGGCGTGGGTGCGATCCTCGGGCACGTGCTGTGGGACGATCCAGTCGAAGTCGGCAATCGCCTCATCCATGATCGCCGCGTTCTCCACGCAGCGATCGACGTAACCCCTCGCGCGACCGAGCTGGACTATCCCAACCGCGGCGATCAGTTCATTCATGCGGTAGTTCCAGCCGATGACATCTGGCACGGTGCCGAAGGTGCAGATCTTCTCCATCCCCTCGCGCACGTCCGGCGACTTCATCAGCGCCATGCCACCGTCGCCAAGACCCAACTGCTTCGACTGCTGGAAGCTGAAGGTGCCGACGTCACCAATCGTGCCGGCATACTGGCCCTTGTATTGCGCGTAAATGGCGTGAGCGCAGTCCTCAAAGACCATCAACCCGTGCTTCGCGGCGATCGCGTTGATCTCATCCATGTCCGCCGGCAAGCCCCACAGGTGCGTGACCCAGATGGCCTTGGTGCGGTCAGTGATTAGCGCTTCGAGCTTAGTTGGGTCGATGTTGTGCGTGTCGCGTTGCACGTCGCAGTAGACGGGGATCCCGTTGTGATACATGACCGAGATCGCCGCGAACGCGACCATCGGATCGACAATGACCTCATCACCAGGACAAACGCCCGCCGCGGCAATGGCGGCATGCATCAGCGCCATGGCGTTTGAGCCTGCCAGCGCCAGGGGCGAGTCGAATTCCTGAGCGAAGCGATTCTCGAACTCGGGGACCTGCGCTCCACCGATTGAGCAGAGATTTCCACTGTCGAGAGCTGTCTTGACTTGGGCAAGATCCTCGTCGTCGAAGTATCGCCACGCCATGGGTAACGCACCTCAATGCTGCGAGTCAGTTTGAAGGCCAAAACGGCCCCGTGGGCACCGGGCGGTTCGTCCCGCTAGGAAGGCATCCCTTCATCTCAATCGCGGGCCCATGCTGCAGGCGGCGGCGCAGGACCTGGTGTGGTACTGGACGAAGCACAGTGGCAGAACGCTGCTCATGTAGGAGAGACACCTCATGGTTCACGTCCGTCTTCCCAAGTGCGTCATCAGCGCGCTGCTACTGATCGTCGCTGCCGCCGGCAGCTCCCCTACCCAGGAATGGGCATTCGACTTCGGGACGCCAGCGTCGCCGACCCGCGAGGGCTTCACCAAGGTCACCAAGGCGGACGTGTTCTCGCCCGCCGCGGGGCACGGCTTCGAGTCGGCCGAAGGCCTCATTGAAGTCGACCGTAGCGGCAGTTACTGGCCCGAGAAACAGCCCCACCCGACGGATGCGGACCGGGCGAAGAAGTACGGCGACTACCGGATCTCATCCTTCACCACCTGTGACTTGGTCGAGGGTACCCAGGACAACGCGTTCATCCTGGGAGCGCCCGACGGCGAATACGAAGTCTGGGCAGTGGTGAGTGATCCGGCGGAGGCCCCGCCTCACTTCCAGATCAGCGCCAACGGTGAGGCGAAACACGCCGTCCGCGTCGCCCGGCGGGGCTTCGTATTCATCGAGCCCTTCAAGGCGCTGGCCGAGGGCAGCGAATTGCGGATCGAACTCACGGGGCCTCACGGTTGGATTCTAAGCGCCCTGGTGGTGGGCAAGCCGGGGGCCGATCTCGACAAGCTCACGTCCGATATGGAGCGTGACATCTTCTTCGAGTACGGCGACCGCGTCGACGACTGGAAGCAGCTCCCGCAAGAGCCGCGGAATCCCGCGCCCGAACTCACCGCGGAAGAGACAGCCCGGGGTTACGTCGTCTTCTCACAGGACTACACGGTCAAGATCCACCCATTCAGCAATCCCGAACGTCGGGACATCGATCGCCCACTCACCGCCTTCGCCACGCCCGGCGAGTTCGAGCCGGCCACGGCGGCAATCTACCCGGTCAGGGACCTCGGCGCGGTTGACGTCCAGGTGACCGATTTTGCGGCCGACGACGGCGGCACGATCTCGCGAGACCGGGTGGAAGTCGGTGTGGTCCGCTGCGTGCCGCAGCGTCGGGGCTCCGCGCGAGGCCCGACGGGGCCATACACGATCGAGCCGGAGATGATCGAGCCGACCGGCAGCCGCGTCGCCCGCGTTAAGGCGGACGAGACCAAGCAGTGGTGGTTCACGGTCAACGTGCCGGGCGACGCGAAGCCCGGACGCTACCGCGCCGAAGTGACCTTCACCCCGGAGGCTGCCCCGCCGGTCGCCGTCGAGTGGCGCCTCCTGGTCTTGCCGACTGATCTGGCCAAACTCGCCGACCGCCACTGGGGCACGTGGCTTGACAGTTTCCCGCCGCTAGGTGGTCTGCGCGGGCCGGAGCGCCGGGGCCGCAACACGCCCGAGGAACGAGACCGCATCGCCCGGCTGGAGATGGAAGACTTCCGCGACCACGGCTTTGACGTGGCGATTCTCGAGTGCAGCAGCATGAGGGTCGCCGAGAACCCCGACGGCACTTTCGCGTATGACATCGGCGTCGTGCGAAATCAGATGGAGTATCTGAAGATCCTCGGCGAGCAAGCCGTCGTCCCAATCTGCTTCGAGTATCTCTGCCGCGCCATCGAAAACCGCTACGCGGACGAGCCCGAAGGCGAGCATGTCGCCGGTAACTTCAGTCCCAAGGCCCGACAGGCCATCGTCGGGCTGGTCGAGTACCTGGAATCCGAGCGCAAGGCGAACAACTGGCCTCGCTTCCTGTACCTGCCGATCGATGAGCCCGGTAACAGCAAGACCGACAACCGGATGACATTCGGAAAGAACGTCCTCGAGATGGTTCAGTCCGTCCCCGGCGCCGAGACGGCATGCACCATCACCGCTCAGGGAGTGCAGCAACTCGGCGACCGCGTCAACACGCGCATCTACGCCCGGGGCCACGTAAACGAAGACGTCGCGCGACGCGACGCGGCCAACGGTTTCCCCTACTGGTATTACGCCAACGGCATGTTGTACGGCGCCAGCACGATCGCGAGCCGCGGCACGCCGGGCCTCGATTTCCTGCGGTCGGGGGCCGAGTGCGCGACGGGCTGGGGCTTCGCGGCATTCCACAACAACCCATACAACGACCTTGACGGCACGCACCCCGACTGGAGCGTGCTGCTGCCCGGTCCTGACGAGCCCAAGCCGACGATCTACTGGGAGCTGTGCCGCGAAGGCATCGACGACTGCCGCTACGTTGCCACATTGCAGGACGCAATCGCCAAGGCCGGCAACAGTGCTGCGGCGGCGCGCGCCCAGGCCGTTCTCGAGCCGCTCTTGGATCCCCACGCCCTGAAGATCGACCGTGAGGCCGCATTCCACCGCTACAGGTGGCAAGTCGCCCGCGAGATCATGAACATCTCGGCGCAGACCGACCTGACGCCGAGCGTTGCCTTCACCGCCGTCGCGTCCGCGTCGCCGATGGATGAGGTGCTGGAGGACAACATCATCGAGAACCCCTCATTTGAGGACGGCCCGCAAGAAGACGGCCTTCCCGGCTGGCCCTACCCCTTCACCGATCCCTTCACCGAAGACGGCAAGAAGCCGGCGGGAGCCATCTCCGTCTCCGAGGAGATGCCTCACCACGGGCGATACTCGCTCAAATGGGACCTGTCCAAATCGGAGGGGCTCGGATCGATCTACGGGCGCAGCCGCTGGCTGATCATCAACGTGCAGGTAGCGCAGGAGCTGGTCCCCGAGTTGCGTGGCCGCCGAGTGCGGATCGGGATGTGGCTGAGGACGAACGGGGGCACGATCATCCCCGGGTTCCAACTGCGCATGTCCGGCACGCGCGATGGCGAGTTCACGTTCCTGGAGGGCATTCCTTACCGAGGCGGGTTGCAGGATCCTGTGATGTGGAATCGGTTCGAGGCCGAAGGCGTCATCATCCCGGAGACCGAGAAGATCGACATCCACATCCCCTGCAAGATCCCGGATGATCCCGAGATTCGCGATCAGGGACTGTTCTACATCGATGAGGTCTCCATCCGCCCGATCAAGCCCATCCCGGTGATGATCGACACGCCGCTGGAGGAGCTGTACGTGGGCGAGCCGCTGCGATGGAGCGCGGCGACGCCCACCGAGTCCGAACGGCTGACGGTTGCTCTCATGCGTGGGGATGAGCCAGTAGAAGAGACGGTGATGGACAAGCCGGAATTGGAGACTGAGGGCGCGTTCTCGACGGACGATCTCGCCCCCGGCATTTATCGCCTGCAAGCAGTCGCCAGGCCCGTCGACGACGCCGAAACGAAGGCCGCCTGGCGCGATGTCATCGTCGCGCCGGATCCATTCGCCTGGTAGACTGCCGTCGTCCCCTCAGCCGTCGGCTACGGAGTCACCCTAATCCGGCGCTCCGCCGTCCGGCCTGACGCCAACTCCGTGGCGCGAACCGTCCAGCGCCCAGTCAGGTCGGGCCACGCCGTGTCGAGGGTCAGCGAAAGCTCTCCCCCAGCCGCGCCGTAATGCCCGCTGTACTCGGCCAGCCGCCCCGCCGGGTCCACGATGTCGATCCGGACTGGGATGACAGCCGACATGGGGTTCCGGTCATCGCCCAAGACACGAACGGACACGTCGGCCTGCCCGCCGCGCTTGATCCGCGCCGGGGCCTCGATCTGAACGCGATCGATGGCCTGGTCGGTGACCATGTATACGGTCCCCGCGCCTGGGCCGAAGTCCGCGTCGAACGCGATTCCACCCGGCTGAGCTTGCGTGACCACGGCCTCATGCGCGAGGAGGTCATACACGTTGCCGCCGGCGTGGTTGATCGACAGCGTCGCGCTGCTGGGCAAGCCCTTCTCCATCACCAGCCCGTGCTGGCCAACGTAGTTTCCGAACTCGCGGCTGTCGTTGACCGCGAAGAGGTAGTCAGTCGCGCCGGACTCGCGGCAGCGGACGACGACCTCCGGGTTCGATGAGTCCGCATGGCGCTGGTAGAAGTCGTCCAACTCGCTCCGCAGCGCGACCGCCATGGCCTGGAGAGCGGCCTTGTCCTCGTCGGCCTTCTTCGTCCGTTTGTAGGCCGACAGGAGGATGTCGGGCATGATGGCCGGGCAGACATCCTCGTCGGCAACGATGAGTCCACCGTTGTCCTGGAACTCAATGATGCGTTTCAGAACGCCTTCGGTCAGCACGTCGCAGCCGGGCATGACGAGGACCTTGAAGTCATTGAGCCCGTCACGCAGGACTGTTTCGTCATACACGATACGCGGCTGGAGCTGCGCCCACTGCAGGACCAGATGCGCGTCGGCTTCCCAGCTCTGACTCCAGCCGTGAGTGCCGCGCCCCGCAAAGGCCTGCGACGCGAAGCTCTCGAGGAGCGCCACGTCCGCCTTCCGATCGGGGACCTGCAAGAGCGTCGGGCCCAGCGGCCGGACCACCGTCCGGGTCAGCTCGCCGAGGACTTCCTTCGTCTGTGGATGGGTGTAGCGGTATCCGCCCGGCCCCGCATCAACCAGCGAGCCCCAGCCGTGGTACATGATCCCACGAATCGGCCGCGAGATCTTCGACCAGAACGCCTCGCGCATGTGGTCGGGGGAGATGGTGATGAACCGCGCGTCGGGGATGTCCTTCTCCCACTGCACGTAGTCGGCTTCATCCTCCGGCAGGTCCGGCGCCGTCCCAGTCCGGTACCAGATGACCTGGGTCATCTTCATGACTTGTTGCCCGGGCTGCCCATCAGCCATGGCGAACAACTCGTCCGTGGCCTGGCCGATCTTGATCGGGTCCGGGTACGAGTAGGTCCACTGCGACGCCACGTCAACCTCGCCGCCGCTGCCCCAGACGCTGGGCACGCGAACCGCGGGATCAAAGAACGTCCAGAGGTCATCGCGCCCGGTCGATTTCAGCCCGTTGTGCGTCTGCGTGTGGAGGTTGTTCCACCCATCGCCGCCCTTCCAAAACCACCGGTAAAACGTCAGGAGAGGGTCGTCGTCGGGGATCACCCGGTTGTTGGGGAAGTCAGGGAGCGTCGAGTACCGGACGCCGCTTTTGCTCGCGGCTTGCGTGGGGATGTCGTAACCCGCAAACTCCCGGAACGCCTCGCGGTCGTGGTCATGGAAGCAGAGACTCGTGCCGTCTCGAATCTCTGAGTGAATCAGCGACGACTGCAGGCCCGGGAAATCGCCGTACGAATTCGCGACGGAGGCCCCGACGTTGTAGGCGAATTCCTGCGCCGCTTCGAAGTTGCCGCAGATGTTGTCCTTGTCATACGGCTCGCCGTTGCGGTCGACTCTGACGTACTCCTCAAGCAGCTTCTCATTCCGCGCTAGCCACCGTCCGGGATACACGTACACGGCTCCACCGACGCCGTTTACGAGGTGTTCGTCGAGTTGCTTGGCGTATTGGTCGACCTGCCCCGCGGCCATCGCCTCCGTCGGCTCGCCCGCCTCCCAGACCTTCCCGTAGTCGACGAGGTGTACCAACTTGTGCGTGAAGCCAATCTCCTTCAGCGTCTCGAAGTCGCCGCCGCCCCACATGAGGACCGGCATCTGGTTGGGCAGCGGCCGTGGGACGATGTGGAACGGGATCGTGCCCTCCACGGCGTAGTCCCGGTCCTCGCCCGTCGCCGAGACATCCACATCCCAGCCATAGCTGTCTGGCCGCATGGCTGTGTCGATCGGGACTGGTATCGCGTAGCTGCCGCCCACGTCCAAGTCCGGGAGACTGATGAGTAGCTCCCCGTCATCCACGCCGCTCAGGCAGATGACCGCCTCCACATCGGTGAGCGCCTTGCCCGCATCGTTCGTGATGATGATCGGAATGCTGATGTCTTCTTCCATCCGGACGAACGCGCACCGAGCGCCAGGCTCCGCTTCGATCTCAAGCGACCCGGTGAAGAAGGGCACCACGCCGCTGGATATCCGCACCTGATCGATGAAACCCGGGAACCCCACGTGCGTGCTTCCGTGCCGGTCGCCGATGGCGAACCCATAGACTCCCGGACTGACCGGGCCGCGCCCCTCGTGCGTCGTCTTGCCGATGCGCGTCCCGTTAAGGAAGAAGCGCCCCGTGCCGGCGCCGTCGTACGTGAAGGCCACGTGGTACCACTCGTCGGGCAGCACGTCCACGTCGCTCGACGTGTACTGCGCCGAATCATCGCCATAGCCCAAGAAAGCGATCACTCTCACGCGGTTCTCGCCCGCACGACTTAGGTAGAGGCAGTAATCGTTGTTTGCGGTTGGCGCGTCGTTGGCGTAGTAGTAGTACTTCTTGTCGATGATCACGGCTCGCGCCTGGTCATACATCTCTGGCCTCGGCTTGAACCACGCCTCAATAGTGAAGGCGCCCGCGGGCGAAAGAGCGTCGTGGTCCTGCGCCACCGCGCCCTGCGCGACGTCGTGCTCAGTGCTCGCGGGGAACGACTCCAGCCCGCCGCCGAACTTCCCCTCCGCCACATACCCGGAATCGCCGCGCAGCACGAGCGCGTGTCCGTTGCCCGAGCTGTCCTCACCCTCAGCGCCGGCGTCGAACTGCCAAAGGCCAATGACGTCCGGTCCTGCCGCATCAGCACCCGTGTAGGGCTGCTGCCACGGTTCGGGAGGATCGGTTTGGCACATCGCCGAGGTCGCCAGCAGCAGAACGGTGATTGCCATGAATGCGTGTCGCATAGGTTTCTCCCTGTGAGCGCCCGCTATTTCAACGCATGCACGGCAACCGACTTCCAGATCCCGCCCGCGAACTTGCTGTCATACACGCGGACAGTAATCTGGTTCTCGGCGTTCCATTGGATCTCTTCAGTCACGTCTAGCGCGAACGACTCATCCCAGCCCGCCGGCCCCAGGTCATGCTGCCCCACGTAGATGCCATTGACCCACACCCACGCAACCTCGTCGACCGCGTCAAAATGCAGCTCCACAGCCAGGCACTCGGGCTTGTCCTCGAGCGTGATGGTCCTGCGATACCATGCCACCCCATCGTACTCGTGGCCCTGTTCCTCCCATGCCTTCTCGATGCTGATCTCGCCCCACGCCGAGTCGTCAAAGCCCGTCTCGTGCCACTTCTTCACGTGCCCGTCCTGCCCCGGGTCCAGCGCGAAGCGCCAACCGTCGGCGGGCAGAGGAAAGGCCTCGGCGACCTGGACGTCGTGATCCCAGTCCTTGCGGTCGCGTATCGAGGTGACTTCCTTGTGGAACGGCCACAGCGCCTTGGCCGCGATCTCGCGCACCCTCGGAGACTCGTCCTTGGATGCGGTCTCAATAAGCTCGTCGATCCCGGCATCTCGGGGCCGGATGTTCACCAACTCCGCGATGGCGATCTGCCGAATGACGGGGCTCTCATCAGATAGAGCCGTCGCCAGGTGCGGCGTCGCGTCGCTCCCCAGAACCGCTGCCAGCGTCCGGAGCGCGATCAGCCGCACGACGAAGTCCGAGTTTCCGAGCGCTTGGCCGAGCGCCTCGCGGGACGGCTCCCCTACCTTGGCCAGCAGTCGCGCAGCCGTGCGACGCACGACGGCGTTGTCGTCGTCGAGCGCTGCCGTGAGGGCAGGGACCGCGGCGGCGCCATCAGCCGCCAATCCATACAGGGCCGCCCGCCGCTCAGCCGGCGAGTCGGCAGAGGCCGCCGTAGCGGCCAACGTCGCGAGCGCGATGAGCAGCGATACCTTTGCCGCGCGTTTCATGCTGTCTCTCCTCGGGTACTGGAGTTGCCAACACCAACGAGACTTCCGAGCAATCAGCTTCACTCTTCCGGCGCCACGGCGCTCCACGGAAGCGTTCCTTCCGAGCGCGTCGTCACCGAGTAGTAGTCACACGTGCCGTGGCAGCCCCAGATCCCTATCCGCGAGTTGAACCCAAAGTCGGGGAGCGTCAGCATCACCACATCCGAGTCATCAATCTGCAGCAGCATCGAGTGCCTGGCCGTGCTATACCGAATCCGCATGACGTGCTCGATGTCCGGGTCTTGCCACCGATTTATCCGCGCCAGCGGCGGGTAGTTCGTTTCCCGCGTCTCGGGGTCAGTCGACACCTGCCAAGCCGCCATGGTGTAGGAGGCCACGAAGACCGCAATTCCGCTCACCAGGGCATCGCCCTCAACCGTGGGCGACAGGAAGACGCCCGGGGCCGTGCCCTGCTCCGGCCCGATCCGGAACCGCACCTCAAACTCCCCCTCATCCATCCCCGAGTCCATCATCAGCAGCACGTTGTCCTCGTGGGCCTTCTTCTGCTCATCGGTGAAGGTGTCCGTGCCCAGAGAGTCGGCCCGCTGGACGAAAGTACCAAGGGTCTCGTGGAGCGGCAAGCGCAGCGGCGTCCACTGAGCCGCATCCCACTGGCCTTCGGCAAAGCTGATCGTCTCATCGGCGATCGCGGCGAAAGGCGCGACAACAGTGAGAAGCGCGCAGGCAATGACCGGCATGGTTCGTTTCATTGGAGGTCCTCCATGGTGAATCGTCGACTCAGGAGCGTCGTAGGCTTACTGGGGCAGCGTCTCACCCTTCGTCAAGAGCGCTTCGACTTCGCCCATCGTTCCAAGACGGGCTCGTCCGCCGAGGCCACGAGTGGACAGAGCAGCAGCCGCCGAGGCGAAGCGCAGGTTCTCCGCGAGCGGCTTGCCAAGCGCAAGGCCGTAGGCGAACGCCCCATGGAACACGTCCCCCGCACCGGTTGTATCGACCACATCGACCTTGAACGCGGGGACGTGGTGCGTCTCATCGCTCGTCACTGCCACGCAGCCTTGGTCGCCCATGGTGATGATCGCGGTATCGGGGCCCAGCCCGAGAATCGCGCGGCAGATGGCCTCGGGCTCTGTTTCGCCCGTGAGTTCCTGGCCGAAGTGGAGCGGGAAGATCGGGTGTGTCGCCAGCGAGGTCAGCTCGACATTTCGCTCGTTGGGCTTCTCAAGATCGAGCACCACCGGCTTGTCCAACTCGCGCGCGACCTGGGCGCAGTAGATCCCCGCGTCAATGGCGTGGCTGTCGATCAGCACGGCCTTCGCTCGGGCAACGAGCGCGGGGTCGACATCGTCTGGCGTGGGCTTGCCCATCGTGCCATTGCGCCACATGATGCTGCGCTTGCCGGTGGATTCGTGGATGATGCAGATGGCGAACTGGCTCGTGGTGTCGGGGATCACGCGGATAGGGCCAGTCTCGACGCCGACGGCCTCGAGCGCCTCCGTGATGTTGCGCCCGTTCTTGTCGCTGCCGACGCGGCCCATGACAGCCGCCTTCCCACCAAGCGTGGCAATCGCAGCCGATGCCGTGGCGGATTGCCCGCCGCCGGCCTCGACCATCTCGCTCATCGGGCATTTTTGATCCAACTCGGGGTAGCGCCCGACGATGCCGAGCAGATCCCAGCAACAACAGGCCATGCAGAGGACATCGAGGTCGGGCAGCGTGGTCACCTCTGTGTAGGGGCGCAAGTCATTGCGCCCTGTGTCGTGCTCAGCGATTGGGCTTCCACAGATCTATGGGCGTCGCGTTCGCGGGCGGGCGGAAGGGCAGGTCGATGCGTTTGCCCTGGCCGGCGCTGGCGTAGGCAGCGAACACGATCTCCATCACGTCGCGCCCGTCGGCGCCGGTGACGATCGGCTCTTCGTCGTTCTTCACGCAGTCGATGAAGTGCTCCATCTCCTGCGGGAAGCCGTAGTTCCACATCTCCTCGAAGGTGCAGAAGCTCCAGCCCTTCGTGGTTGAGGCCTTCTCGACGGAGTAA
The DNA here is from genome assembly GCA_964555935.1 of uncultured Armatimonadia bacterium. Lineage (GTDB taxonomy): Bacteria > Armatimonadota > Zipacnadia > Zipacnadales > VGFC01 > CAZKUN01. The sequence continues at coordinate 29,388 of CAZKUN010000087.1, forward strand.
TCATAACCGCGCTCGCTGTAGACGCGCATGGCGTTGCCATAGAGCAAGTCAGCGAAGATGACGCCCTCGGAGCCGTAGAACTCGGCCAAGTCATCCATCCCACCGACCTTGGCCCAGCTCTCCTCGGCCATCCCGCGACCGCCGCCTTCGAACTCGACGATGATGATCGCGTCGTCATCGCCCTCGGTCCGGTCCTTGTGAACATACGTGCCCATCTGAGCCGTCACTGCCGTGGGCTTGCGGTCGCCGAAGAGCCACATGAAGAAGAGGAACGCGTGACAGCCCATGTCCAGCGTCACGCCGCCGCCGGAGCGCTCCACATCCCAGAACCACTCGGCGTGCGGGCCGTCGTGCTTCTCAGCCTGCTTGGCAAGGTAGAGATCGCCGATGGCGCCCGAGTCGATCAGGTCTTTCGCGCGCACGTACTTCGGCGCGAACAACAATTCCTCGGCGTACATGAACTTGATGCCGGCTTCATCACACGCCGCCACCATTCGCTCCGCCTCTTCCATCGTCCGGCAGAGGGGCTTCTCGCAGACGACGTGCTTGCCGGCCTCAGCACACGCCAGGACCATCTCGCAGTGGAGATCGTTCGGCGCGCCGATGGTGACCATATCAACGTCGTCGCGAGCGATGAGATCACGGTACTCGGTATGCCAGTTGGGGATGCCGTGCGTGTCCGCGAAGGAGCTAACATGCTCCTCCGTCGGCGACGCAACAGCGACGACATCGGCATCGGGGATGCGTTTGAGGGACTCAGCGTGAATCTCGGCGATGAACCGCGAGCCGATCATCCCGACTCGGACCTTGTCCACGAGCAGAGCCCTCCCCATGGCAGAAGACACGTCAGGGCGCGATGAATCGCGCCCTACACGGTGCTCAACGCCGCGTTACTCTTCCGGTGCGGCGAAGGCGGAGTCGGCGGGCTTGTCGTCGTCATCCGCGGCGGCGAAGGCGGAGTCAGCGGGAGCTTCCTCGGCCACGGGCTCCTCGGCGACTGGCTCTTCCGCCGGGGCATCGTCGGCTTCAGGAGCGCCGGTCGGCGCCTCTTCAGCGACCTCCGGCTCTTCCTCGACTTCAGGCTCCTCGCGGCCGGCCAGCTTCGTGAACGTGGCGGCGAAGGCCTCAGCCTGTTCCGCATCAAAGTGCGCGGAGTCAACGGCGATGGTCGCCTTACGGGGAAAAGTCTCGTCGCCCTCGGCAGCCGGCATGTCGATCCAGACCGCGATGCGAAGGCCCGGCGGCAGGGGCTTCTCGTCCGGCTCCTCGTCCTCCTCCAACTCGGCGGCCGGATCAGTGTAGCCGATTTCGATGTCGTCGAAAGCCAGCTCGCCACGCAGCCACTCCGGCACGGGCGAATCGTCGGCGGTGTCGACAACCAGCTTCTCGTCGGCGAGCGTCAGTTTTGCCTCGGCGCCCTCGGGGTCCAGCTTCGTAAGCGTCAGTTCAAGCACTTCCACGGTTTCGTCGGCCACAGCAAAGTCTCCCTTCACGTCGGTGCGATGGGCGCGTGAACGGCGTCTTGCGGGTCGGGAGACCCGCAGGCACGGACATCCTTCACGCGTCCCAATTCTCGAGTTTGTCGCGCAGTTCAGCCAGGAACGGCGCGGCCTCCGCGCCGTCGAGGGCGCGGTGGTCAACGGTCAGCGACATATTCATCGCCGGAGCGGCCACCACCGAGCACTCGCTCGGATCCTGGCCAGGCCGCCAGCCAGAGCCTCCGTCCACCACTGGACGCAGCGTCATCGAACCAACGGCGAGGATCGCGACTTGCGGGGGGCTGATGATCGCGTCGAAGCTATCAATGCCCGCGGGCCCGATATTGCTCACCGTGAACCCGGCGCCCATCTGGAGGCTGGCCCGGAGCTTCCCGTTGCGGGCTAAGTCTACCATTTCCTTCGTCTCGGGCGCAATGTCCCAGACGCTTTTTTGGTCGGCGTCCGAGACGGTCGGCAACACAACGCCCTGGGGCGTCGCGGCGGCGAACCCGACGTTGATGGGTTTGAGCTGTCTGATGCCCTCCTCAGCGACCCACGCGTTAAGGTGACGGTGCGCGGGCAGCAGGTCGCCAATCGCCTTGATGATGATGTCGTTGAAGGTCGGCAAGACGCGCTCGCCGGCCTCTTCCTTGTACTTGGTGCGGGCCGCTATCATGGCCTCGCCCCGGACCAGGACCGTCATGATGAACGTGGGTTTCTCGCGGCGACTGGCCAACACGCGGTCGCCGATCGCTTGGCGGACGGGCGGAATCTCGACGAGGTCAAACTCGGGTTCGCGACTGCGGCGTTTGGGCATTTTCAATCCTCCGGACGGGTAAAGGCACCAGCGTGCCTGTTCATTTCGGTGTGACGAAGGTCATGACCTCGGGCGAAGGTCGCCAAGTGTCCGACACGGAATGGCCACGCGCCCAGGAGGGCAACCAATCAATGAAGATTGTCTCGCCGTACACCGGCAACGGAAAGTGGTACCGCGGCAACCTCCACACCCACAGCACGAATTCCGACGGCGGCACGTCACCGATGGACTTGGGGCGATTCTACGCCGGTGAGGGTTACGACTTCCTGGCCATCACCGACCATGGAGTGGTGACCGACCCAAACGAGTACAAAGTGCCTGGCCTACTGGGCATCCCCGGTGAGGAACTCAGCAGACCGCACATCGTCGGCCTGGGTCTGAGCGAGACCATCACTGATGACCTCGACTTTGCCGGGCAGATCGCGGCGATCCGCTCGCAAGGCGGCCTGCCGATATTGGCTCACCCAAACTGGATGGGCTTGCATGTCGACGAGATCGCGGAGCAGGACGGTCTCGCCGGGATGGAGATCTACAACTTCATCTGCGAGTCCCTCAATGGCAAGGGGCACTCGCTGAGCATGTACGACGAGCTGCTCGAGCGCGGCCGCCGGTTCTGGGGGCTCGCCGTCGACGATGCTCACATGTCGGCGAACCACCCCGGCGGCGCCAAAGCCTGGGTGATGGTCCAAGCCGAGGACCTGACCGTCGAGGCGATTCTGGCCGGGGTCGAAGCCGGCGACTTCTACTCGTCCACGGGACCGGAAATCCAGTCCATCGAAGTGGATGGTGAGCAGATCCATATCACCTGTTCCGCGTGCGTGTCGATCATCGCCGCAGGATGGGGACCGCATGGGACGCGCGTCAACGCCCTGCCCGGCAAGACGCTTACCGAGGCGACATACCAGCCGAATCCAGGCATGAAGTACTGTCGCTTTGAGGTGCGAGCGGCGGATGGGACGGCAGCGTGGAGCAACCCGCTGTGGATTGAGGAGTGAGAACG
>CAZKUN010000088.1:0-32275 GCA_964555935.1 uncultured Armatimonadia bacterium
GAAGGGGATCGACGTGTCGCCCGCGATGCGTAGCGTGGTCGGCTCGGCGCCCTCGGCCTCGCCGGTGAGAACGAAGGCTGCCGGCTCATCCGTGTCCGCGTCCGGGCCGACCGAGACCCACCAGTCGACGAGCCTCTTCTCGCCGGGCTTCAGATCGCCAAGGCGGATGGTCGCGGGCGGGGATTTCTCCGGATCGATGCTGTAGCCATCTCCCACATCGAGACGCACGGTCACGGCGCGCGCGACGGCGTCGGCGGGGTCGAGATACATCGATGGCTCGCGGGTGTTCTCGACGATGACGCGTGGATGGAAGACTCCCCCGGGCGTGGCGGAGTCGAGCGGCACGTCAGCCTGGAGGCCTAGCGCCGGCTGGCGCTTCAGCACGTCGCGGCCGATGCCTTGCTCGGCGAGGTGTTTGCGGATGTGGAGTTTCACCGACACCCCGCGAGTGTTCCACTCGGGCCCCAGCGGGATGTCGCGGTCGGCATTCCACGCCTGCGTGGCGGCGCAATTGCCCTGGCAGAAGAAGAAGTACCCGAGGTTTTGCGGCATCTTAGTCTTCGCCAGCGCCTTGCACTCATTCCAGTCGCAGAGCCGCATGAATCCGGGGTGGGAGGCCTGGGAGAAGAAGAGCCAGTCGTTGTCGCGCGCGAGCTTGAGGTAGCGGTCCCAGATCGTCTGGTTGTTCGCGTAGGCGAAGAAGCCATCACACAGCCCCGGCTGGATGATGTCGCTCCAGCGGACCGGCATCAGGCCGAAGGTGCTGAGCGGCGTTCCCTCTGGGACCATGTCGAGCGACGTGTGGTTGGTCTGCTGGTAGTAGAAGACCAGGCGGTCGTCCGAGCAGGCCTTCATCTCGGCGTGGATCTCGTTGATGACCTCGACCCACTTCTCCCCCCACCACGCGCGCGTCTCCTCATCCCACACGAGCGGCCTGCCGCGTTCAGCTTCGATCTCCGTCCGGAAGCGCTCGAGGTCCCAGGTGACTTCCTCACCCGGGTCCTTCCGCATGAACGGGTGTCCGCTGAAGTGGGCCGGGAGTTCTTCGAGGAAGGTAAGACCGACGACATTCTCGGGCCGGTCGATATGGTCGAGCACGACCGACACCTGGCGGCGGATGTTCTCGAGGAGTTTCGCCTTGACGCCGGGCTTGTAGAGGTAGTGGAGGAATGTGGCCTGGTAGCGATTCTCTTCGCAATCTCCCAAACTCATGATCGGCCAGACGCGGATGACGATCTTGAGATTGGGATTGAGCTTCAGAATACGGTTGAGCTGCTGGGTCGTCTCCTCAGTCGCGGAGATGTTGCCGAAGCACAGATACAGCCAGTCGTACATGGCGACATCGAGTTCGGTGACGGAAGTCGTGCCGCCGTAGTAGCACCCGACACCGAGATCCCAATAGCGGTTCTCATCGGCGAAGGAAGATGACGCCGCGACGAGCGCGGCGGCAAGGATGACTGATGAGCCGAGCTTGAAGCGTGACATGCGCCTGCGCTCCTCTCCGCGGCGAGGGTGTCGGCACTCGCCACCGACGCAGTTCCCTCGGTCGGAGCGACAACCCTTCTGCGGGCCGCAATGCAGGTGGCCGAGTGGGGTGCGCTCGGCAGCGTAGATGTTCCTATGCTACGCCGACGCAAGCGCCTATACGCGCCGTGGCGAAAACGCGGGCAGTCTTTGGGTTCCACGGCGAGATGTGCAGGCTTGCGGCGCCCGGGTGGCGAAGTATGGTAGCCGAACCGATGCTCTCGCACCAACTGAGGAGGCCGCCGTGGATACGGATCGATACCGTCTTCTGACCATTGGGGTTCTGGGTGTGCTCGCCTCGCCGGTGGCGGGGTCCTGGGTGTCGGCAGATGGTCCTACACTGGAATGGAAGACCTGGTCTTCAGCTGATGGCGGCAACGATCATCGCTACGCGATCTGGCCGGAGCCTGGCTATTGGGAACGGGCATTCCTGGAAGCCAAGAAGCATGGTGCTCATCTGGCCACGTTGACCTCGCCAGAGGAGGAAGCCTGGGTGAGGGAGACGTTCAGCAGCACGGAGGGATACTGGCTCGGCTTCACGCGGAGTAGGACCTACAGGGCGGTCGAGCGGCGGTGGAAGTGGATCACTGATGAGCCCGTCGACTACACGAATTGGGCTCCAGGCCACCCGGACGATGCTTACCCGCCACAGGACTTCGCGATGATGAACTGGGGCGGCGAGAGTGGGTGGGATGATCACGCCCGCGCGGGGCCGGCCGCCGCGTACCCATACGGCGCCGTCTTCGAGATCGGCACCGCGCCACGTTCGGGGCCTCCGTTCCTGTTTTGGTCCGGCGAGCCCGGCTTTGTTGATGATGGCGTGGACCCCGACACGGGAGGGGCCGGCGAGACGCTCTTCACGTTCCGCGTGAGGATTGCGGACCCCGACAACGACAGACCGGATTTCGTACGGCTGACCATCTACAAGGACAACACGAGGTACATCACGGAGGATATGCGCGCAGTTCGCAGGTCCGCCACTACGGGGTTCGGGCGGGCTTACACTTACAGACTGAGGCGACCGCTGCCACCAGGCAGCTATACCTACTGCTTCTGGGGGACGGATGACGATGGGCTTGCCTACGGGCCGCCAACGGAGTCCCAGTCGCTCTCACTTGTCCCGTCCGGGGCGTGACGGCGCCGTAGGCACGCCTGCCGATGCACCAGGCAAGAGCCATTACGTGGCGTCTATCCGGCGCACGTCAACCAGCGAGAATCACCAAGAGCCCGCCCCACAGATCGGCGTTCACGCATCGTGGCAGTTCCTTCGGTCGGAGCGACAACCCTTCCGCAGCGGACGTTAGAGCCAAGGCTTGGAGGATGTCGTCTTGGTCGAGCGAAGTGGGTCGGCATGAAGCATGCATTCCGGCCCTCCACGCCCGGCGGCGGGCGAGGCGCGTTCCTCCTCTGCTTCTTCCTGTGGCAAGCGGCGGCTTCGGCTTTGGGGGATGTCGCCAGGACCTACACGGACTCGGGACGCGTACAGCTGCGCCAAGGCGTGGCTGTCCAGCACTTTGTCGTGCCGTATGGATGCACGGGGCGGAAGTTCGAGTTCTACTGCGACGCCGGCACGGCACGGGGTCTTCCGGATCACGAGGTCGCGCTGCAGATCTACTCGGCCGACCGGGAACACCTGGCGACATCCGGAGTGAAGTTTCGGGATTTAACAGACCGGCGCGGATGGGTGATGCTGGACGATCTGGCCCTCGAGCCTGGCGCCTACTACGCGCAGCTCTTCAGCAACAGCACGGCTCTCTCACCCCACCTGAAGGCGAGGCTGGTCAGCGGCAGCGGATACCGGGGCGGCCACGCGGCGACGGGTTGGCAGGGGGGGCGCCGCTCGGCCCCGGCCGGGACTTCCAGGCGCGCTTGTCGTACGACCCGCCGCCCGCCACGCCGCCGGTCCAGGCGCGTAGCGGCAAGTTCCTCGTGCGGCGCAGGAAGGCAGCTTACGCGATTGTGCTCGCGCTAGATTCATCGCCCGCGGAGTGGACCGGTGCGGAGGAGCTGCGCGACCATATCCGGGAGATATCGGGGGCCGAACTGCCCATCGCTCTTGAGCCCTACTCGGACTACCCGCGCGCGGTCGCCGTAGGCTTCAACGTCGGCCTGCCGGCCCCGTTGCGCGAGGAGGCGTTCGGGAGGCTGGATGCGGAGGAGCTGGTCATCAAACCCCACGGCGATACGCTGCTCCTCGCCGGGGGGAGCCCTCGGGCGACGCTATACGCGGTCTACGAGTTCCTCCACCGGCTGGGCGTGCGGTGGTACTCGCCGGACTTCACGGTGATCCCCCGGCAGCAAGACATCCCACTGCCGTCGGAGACCTTGTGCTACGCCCCGCCCGTGACAGGCCGAACCTTCGCGGCGGGGATCCGCCAAGACCCCGCGTGGATGGCCCGCAATCGGGTGACGAGCTTCGCGCACTGGGGCCCAATCGGGGGGCGCTACGGCGGCGCTCGGGCGGAGGGTCCCGACATGCACACCGTCTGGCGGCTCGTGCCGACCTCGGTACTGGATGAGCACCCAGAGTGGGCGGCGGAGGTGGACGGCCAGCGGACGCAGCCCGTCAATCTGAACACGTGGGACCTGTGCTATTCGAACGAGGAGGCGCGGAGCTACTTTGTCGGTCGGACGGTTGAATGGGCGCGCGAGCACCCCGACATCGGCACCGTCTGGATTGGGCAGAATGACTCGCCAATGCACTGCGGTTGCGGGGATTGCCAGGCGTTCTACGACGCGCACGGGGGGGGAGCCCTCGTCGGTCATCGTGCAGCTCGTCAACGAACTCGCCGACGCCCTTGTCGCGAACGGGATGGGAGACCGAACCGCGAAGACGCTGGCCTACGGTTGGAGCGCCGACCCCCCGGAGGGAATGGTGCTTCGCGATAACGCGGCGGTCTGCGCGTGCAGGCTGGAGACGGTGAGTGCCTGGCGCGCCATCGCCCGAAACGTTGAGGTCTATCTGTACGGCTCGCACAACGACTACTGGGCGCCAAGTCCGACGCTGTACGAGAACGCTACAAAGGTGACGCGGGCGCATGAGGATGGCGCGACTCAGGTGTATTCGCAGATCTCGGGCTTTGGCGGGACCATTGGCTCGGACCTGGTACACCTGCGGTCATGGCTGACGGCGCGGCTGACGTGGGACCCGGCCGCTGACGTGGATGAGCTTGTCAGCGACTTCTGCCATGGCTACTACGGCCCGGCCGGCGATGCGGTGCTGGAGAGCATTCGCCTGCGGCACGAGGCATTCGCGCCGGGCGCTGCCGGTGACGACGCGTCGCGCAGCCCGGTCGTGGCGGAATTCGTCGACCCACCCACCGCGCGTCGGATCAACGAGCTGCTGGAGGCGGCTCACGATTCGCTGGACGAAGGCGCGTTTCGCCAACATCTTGGAATGGCGTGGATCCCGTACCTGTGGACGGATTTCTGGCTGGGGTACGAGGGCGTGGGGGGCTACGACGCCGCGACAGCCACGTGGGCCGTTCCGATGGCCGATGGTGAGGCTCGGAATCGGTATGGCGTGCTGGCAAAGCGCTTCATGGTGGAGAACGGCGTGAACGCTCTCGGCGAGCGCGAGCGCATCGATCCGCGCGAACTGGGCGTGGAGAAGATGGGAGTGGCGTGGCCAGCCCACAGGCTGCGGGATGGGGCGATGGAGGTTGTGATCGTGCCGGAGGTGGGAGGGCTGATCGCCGAGCTTCGCGACACCGAGCGAGACTTCGCGCCGCTGAAGGCCTGCTGGGGCGGACTGCAACTGCAGTACCCGTTGTTCAGCTCGACCGAGGACAACGTGAACGGGGTCCAGGTGACCGGATATGAGGCAGTCCTGGCTGGCCCCGACCGAGTCGTCATGCAGTGCCTTCGAGAGACGGGTGACATCGCGAAATCGGTAGCCCTGGCCGACGGAGGGCTCGAGGTCGAGCTGTCGGTGACGGCGCGGGAGACGACGGAGCTGTCCGCCTTCTCGGCGGTGATGCTGGACCTCCTTGATGAGGGCCTGGGCACTCACCCGACCCTATCCATCCACAAGACGGATGGCACGTGGGATTCCCGGGTGATGGGGGCGGAGACGACCTTCTGGTGGGTAGACGGGGAGATCTCGCTCGACGGCACGACTGGTGAGATCGTGCTTGCGTCGGCGACCCGTCCCGAGGGCGTTCGCCTGACTGTCGACCCGGAGCAGGTCTCCCGGCTGTCCTTCTGGTATGACAGGAAGATGGACTACTACCCGGAACCTGACCAGCACGGCATGCTCCGGTTGTTCCTCTCAGGCTCGAAGGCCCACAAGCCGCACGCGGAACCTGTGTCCGCCGCGCCCGGCGAGAGCATCAGCCTCGCGTATCGGCTGGAGCTTCTCCCGGATGCGGGGGCTGTCGTGAGCGGCGCTGGTCGGTAGCTGCGAGCGCGTCGACGGAACGTCCCGCCCGGCGGCTCGTCACCCTTCGTCCGGATAGTCTACCGTGAGCACCAGGTCATACAGCGACGCCCCGGTGGTCCGCAATCGGACCGACTCCCAGCGCGCCTCACCTGTCGTCAGGCTGCTGCTCGCGCCGATCCCCACCGTGTTGCGCCCTCCCGATGCGGGGAAGGTGAACGCCCCTTCGCCATCGATCCTCAGCTCGCCATCGACAAACACCCGAATGTCGCTCCGCTCGATTTCGACTCGATAGAGATGGAAGGCATCGGTTGCATCGAACTCCCACGATAGCCCAGCGTAGCCAGCCTCGACGCGGTCGGGGTGGAGCTGGACCTGCTCCTCAGCCACGCCGTTCGCGATGATGATCGTGCTTCGGCCGTCCGTCACCTTCACGTTTGCCTCCACGGCGTTCGGCGCGTCCGCGTCGGTGTCCCACGGGTACATGTAGTAGAAATACGAGCCCCGCTCCTCGCTCCGATCCGCGATCACGAGCGCGTCGCCTGCAACCACTGCCTCGGTTCCCGCTGGCGCGTGGCCGCTGCTCCACGGCATCGGCGGGATCTCGCGGGCGACGTATTCGACATCCCACGCCTGGCCCGCATCGTCACGGGTCGGGCTCGTGACACGCACGCGGTTGATCCCCTGCCTGACCAGCTCGGTCGGCACTGCGTGTGACGACCAGCCGTCCTCGCCGCGTTCGCCCGCCAGCGCCTGGCCGTTGAACTCAAGCTCCGGCGGCTCGGGTCCGCCCCCCAGCAGATGACACGTCACCACGGCGCCGGCGACATCTTCGCCGACCCGCAATGGGATCGCGAGCGCATCGTCCACCGGGATCCGCACCGGCGTCCGCGGGTGGAGGCGCGGGAGGTTCGAGTGCTGCTCGCCGCCGGCAAGATACGACGCCGCTCGCAGGTAGCCTGACTGGCCCATCACATTGACGAAATACGGCTTGTCCATGCGCCGCAGCGCCTCGGGGTCGCCGATCTCCCGCCACAGCTGATGCTTGGGGTTGAAGCAGTTGAAGATGTAGATCCCGGCGGCCCCCGCGCTCCAGGCGTTGAGCGCCCGCGCCCGGTACGCCGCGACGGAGTTGCGGTCGAACCGTTTGCCCAGGCCATAGGGGATGGATGGATCTAGGTCGCAGTAGACGGGGACCCCGTGGCGCTTCCCGAGTTCGACGCTCGTCTCCCACGGGTTCAGCCGGAAGTCGCCGCCCGCCACAAGCAGATCGATCAAGCCCTCATCCAGCCAGCTCTCAATGTCGATGCCCGCGTCGTGGCAGTATTCCACCGAATCCGGCACCCGCGCCGAGAGCAGTATCGGCTTGCCTCGGCGCATGCCCTCGATCTCGGTCATCCGGCGGACGCGCCCGACGAGGTCGGTCAGCATCTCGCGCTCCTCATCGGTCGCCAGCCCGCCCTCGGCGACGGTTCGGAACAGCACCAGGTGTCGGAAGAAGTCCATCTCGATGCCGTCCACATCGTAGCCCTGGCAGATCTCCTCGAAGACCCTGAAGAGGAACTCCCGCACCTCCGGCTCCGCGTAGTCGACCGCCGACCAGGCACCATGCGCCGGCCGGTCCGCGCGCGTGCCGAACAGGAACTCCGGGTGCGTCTCCTTGAAGCTCGACCAGTAGAACTGCGGCTTGTCGGGCGAGTGGTACGCGTCGGGGGTGTCGTTCATCCGCATCGACCAGAGGATCTCGAGGCTGTGCTCGCGGCAGAATTCGGTCATCGTTCGCAGCGGATCAGTGCCTTGCTCGATGAGGTCGCTGACGACGTTGTTACGCTCCGGCGCGAAGGCTGTCTTATCGGTTAGCGCGTCGCCAATTTGGGTGTTGTGGGTGAACATGCCGAACGGGCGAGACGTGCAGTAGACGATCGTGTCCACATGCGAGCCGATCAGCGGGGTCGTCCGAGCGGCCAGGAACGCCTCCACGGATGCCTCGCCTCGCAGGAGGTGATCGTCGCCGTCGTTGTTGAAGATGACCCGTCGCTCACGCTGAGCCGCCTTGGCCCGCGCCTGTCGGTACTGGGTCAGTTCATCCGTTGCCTGCACCTCGCCACGGCCCACGCAGAGCACCAGCAGCGGGACCATGAATGCGCCAACGCGTAACGGTCTGGCCAATGTAATCATCCCGTGGCTCCTTCCGAATCGGGCTCGCCCTGGCAGTTTCCGGGGGCCTCGCCCCGCGCCCTTCTCGCAGGCGCCGCCACGCCACCCGGCAGGATAGGGCCGCGTGGCAACCGAACCTAAGACGGCCGCACCAAGCCAAGGGGAGCGAGCAGATGCTATCGATGCTTGTGGTTGCCAACACGTGCCTGATCGGCGTTCCGCGCGCGGCCTGCCAGGATACCGAGCCAGTCCGTGACATTAGCGATGGGTCGCGGCAGCTCTTCCTGGACGACTGGCTGGTCGCCAGCGCCACCAACATCGAGCGCGTCCAGGGCAGCCCGACGAAGCACCCGGATAATCCCATCATCAGGCGCGACAAGCCGTGGGATCAGGGCCGGGCCGACCTCTACGGCAACGGCGTGTACGACCCAGAGAACGAGCGGATACAGCTCTTCTACGCGGCCAATAACGTCTTCGAGGGACACGAAGATCGCCTCGCCTACGCCGAGTCTCGCGACGGGGGCGAGACGTGGATCAAGCCCGAACTCGGTCTGATCCCCTTCGGTGAGGCGCAGAACACGAACCTGGTCCTCCTGCCACCCTCGCAGACCATGCACGGCCCGTGCGTCTTCCGCGACGAGCATGAGGCCGACCCCGCCAAGCGCTACAAGCTGTTCACCGCCAGCTACCCCGACACGGCGTACTTGGGCATCCCTCGGATCTATGAGCATCGAGGCGAGTACCTCTACGCGACTGAGGACGCGCAGGTCCCGGATGGGTGCGATCTGCCAGGCCTGTTCGTGGCTTACTCGCCAGACGGCATCCACTGGCCGACGCCGCCCGTCCGGGTCTCGGACATGCTGAGCGACACGACCCAGCGCGCGTTCTGGGACGATCGCATCCAGAAGTACGTCGCCTACATCCGCGCCCGGACCGCCAACGACCGGAGCGTGGCGCGGATGGAGAGCGATGACTTCGAGACGTGGGGCGCGCCGGAGGTGGTGCTGGAGGGGACGCCGGAGCAGTGCATCTACGCCATGGGCGTGACGCAGTACGAGGGTCTCTATGTGGGGACGCCCTGGATCTTCGACAGGGGATCGGAGGCGGCGGGCGGGCCGGTGATCTGGCCTGAGCTGGCCGTGAGTCGCGACGGGAGGAGCTGGGATAGACCATTTCCCGGGCAGCCGCTGATTCCCAATGGTCCGGCAGGCAGCGGCGATTCCCGGCAGATACGGATGTCGGCCTCGATGGTGGTGCTGGAGGACAAGATCCTGCTGCTCTATGGCCAGACGGACCGGCCCCACGTTGTGGACATGCGCGTGGAGATCGGGGCCGCCACGCTGCGGCTGGACGGTCTGGCGGCCATGGAGGCGGGCGAGACCGAGGGGACGATCCTGACCAATCCGCTCCGCTTCGAGCGCGGCCGGCTCCACGTCAATGCCTCAGTGGACGGCGGTGGCTACGTGAAGGCGGAGTTGCTCCACGATGGCGCTGTCGTCCGGGGTTACGACCTCGCTCGCTCGCGCGCGGTCACGACCGATTCGCTAAGCGCGCCACTGACCTGGAAGAACCGGGGCACCGTGCCGGCCGCGGATGAGGGCGAGTGGCGGATTCGGTTCTCGCTGAGGAACGCCAGCCTGTATTCGTTCTGGATCGAGCCTCGGTAACTGCGCTATCGCATAGCTTGCCTGCCGTCGCCAGGTAAAGCGATGTCCTGGGCCGAACTGGCCCTTCATTCGCCGATCCCGCGCGCATGGGGTTCCAATATGCCTGCCTGGTGCTTGGTCGCCGTACTGCTTCTACTCCTCCCGTTGGTCGCTGCCGCCGGTCCACAGAGCCCCGGTCTCATGGGCCGCCACCGCGCGCCGGACTTTGTTGACGTCTGTTACACGTCCGACTCGCGCGACGAACTCCTCTGCACCTCCGCGGAGTATGAACTCCGGGCCGACCTCACGCGCCCGTCCATCACCTCGCTTGCCCGCCCCCTGGGCACAAACGTGCTCGCCGAGGGGGGGATCGTTCTGGAGATCGAGGCTGCCGACGGCCGTCTCTACAGCAGTCGCCACGCGCCGAAGCGGGCGCGACAGAACACATGGCGGACGGGTTTTCACTACGCCGACGCCCACCTCCTCGACTTCGAGCTGGCGACGGAAGAAGGAGAGACCGCCCCCCTCGTGGCGGAACTCGTGCTCAACTGCTTCCCGGACAAGATCAACCTGCAGGCGATCTTCCATGTCAAGGGCGCCATCGACGTTCGGCGCGCGGAGATCGCATGTCATCTCGATGCGCCGACCACCCCCGAGCACGGGGGCCTGCTGGCCGAGACGGGTGACAGCGGCCTGGCGCTGAGCCGTGGCGAGGGGACCACGCTGATACAGACTGACGATGCCTTGCGAATCGCCTGTCCTCCGGGGGAATGGGCCGAAGGCGAGGATCATGAAGTCCGCGTGGCTGTCCGGGTATGCGGCGCCGAGGCGGTCGACGAACTCTCCGCCTGGCTTCGCGCCGAACTCAGTCCCCTCGGCGAGGACCGCTTCGAGATATCCGGCGGCGTCTTTGGGGGCTACGACTCGGGGCGGGGGCTCTACATCGTCCACTCGTCTCCGGGACGCTCCGACTACGGCTTCGAGGGGTTCTGGAACAACCCGAACATGTACCTCACGGCGGATGTCGCCGTGAGGAACGACCGGCTGCCGCGGCGCGTCTACATCATGCACGATTGCCCGGCCGGTCCGGTCGAGAGCGGCGTGCTGACGGACGTGTGGGGCTTCCCGCTACCCGTGCTGGTCGAGGTCTGCAAGAATTTCGGGGGAGAGATGGAGGAACCCGTCGACGTCCACTTCTCCGAGACCTACTACCCCTTGGACCTCGCCGCCGGTGAGCAGAGGCGCTTCCTCTCCCACCACCTGCATCAGAACTGGGGCGATCACCCGCTCCGGCAGCTCTCATCGATCCGCTTCTTCGAGATCTACTACCATCTCTCCCACGGGACCACCGAGACCACGTGCTTCTCGCTGCCCACCAAGTTTGGCTCCATCCCCGGCGGCGCCCGTCGGGCCTACACCGTCGCCGATTACCGCCCCCTGAGCGGGCAGACCTGGATCGGCCAGCCGCAGCACGAACACGTGGCGCTTCAGGGCTGGCTGCAGTACGACGACGGTGAGGAATGGCGCTGGCCTGTCTTCAAGCGCAGCACCATCCTCTCCGCTGGGCCGAACCTCGCCTGGTTCATCCAGGACTACGAATCCTCCGACGGCAAGGTGAGCGAGACGGTCGAGGCCATCGAGATGCCTCAAGCCCACCAGTTGCTGACGTCCCTGCGCATCCGCTACGACTTCAACGAGGCCGTCACCATCGCCGGCGATCCGCGCCACAACCTGCGCCTTCTCAATAAGGGCAGCTACATCCGACGCGTCCATTGGGACGAGTTGGCCTGGCTGGACGAAGGGGGCGTAGTGCGGACAGCGCCGATGAAGAAAGACGGGCAGTGGTCGGCCTCGGGCGAGCCCATGCTCCACGCGAATTCATTCGTCTGTGCCTACCCGCATGTCGACGGCAATGACGCCGTCATCGTGCGTGGATTCCGCGGGCGGATCGGCGGCGAGCCCTTCGACCGGCTCGGATTCTCGGCCATCGAGCACGAGAATCAGATGACCGAGCTTTTCCTCACCCCGCTGATAGAGGGAGACACCATCCCCGCCGGAAGCTGGCTCGAACTCGATTGCATCCTGATGCCCTATGGCGATGATACCTCCGACCACTCCGCGCCCCACCAGGAGTCGGTGCGGCACGGGCTGAACGCGCGCGAGATGCCAGCCTATCTGACGGCCGATGAGGTGGGGGAGAAGGGTATTGTGGCGATGGGCCCCACGGTGGAGGTGAGCCACGGAGTTCGTATTCTGGACTTGCCGCCTGCCGTGCGCGCCGAGGATAACTGGGCTGCCTTCACCCTCAGCGGCGCGCACGATCGCGTTGCCGTCGTGGCGGCCGGGTTCGCGGCGCCCAAGCTGCCGATGCTCTGGGAGGGGACCACCTTCATCGACCAGCAAGCCCGTGGCGGCGACGGGTACCAGGTCTTCGCAGATGCCGACGGCACGTATGGCTTTGTCTTCGCGCCCCGCACGCGCACCACGCGCCGTGGCGGCAAGTGGCAGACGACCACCCACCGTTACCTCGTCACGCAGGCGGTCTCCGAGGCCGACATCTCCGCGGCACGCACTGTGAATGGAGAAGTAGTGCTTGAGGTCGAAGGCGACGGACTCACGGCTATCGATAGCCCTCGTCTCTGGTGCCCGGCGCGCAACACCCTCAGCAAGTCGCGCGCCGTCAACCGCGCGGAGACATCCGCGCGACGCATCTCAACGGTACTCGCCGGCCTGGAGGGCAGTTGGTCCGAGGCGGAGGTCGAGCTGGAGGCCTGCTCGTCCGAGGGCCTGCGGGCAGAGGTCACTTCCGACGCGGAATGCGTGCTGCAGTTGGATGGCATGATGCGCGACCGGGACTACCGGGTCCGCGTTGAGCGTGGGGAGTCGACCATCACCACCAGCTCCGGCGGGCGGCTGTCCGTGCCGCTACCAGCCGGCCGGCGGATGGCGATCTCGGCCCGGCTACGCTGAGGCTCGACCGCGCGCTATGGCACGTCGCCGGCCCGCACGGCAACCGTGCGATCGACGGCGACGCCCGTGACTGTCTGCGTGGCGCCGCCGGGCCACAGGATCTCCAGGTCGACCGCCCCGGCGTGGACCCCGAGACCGAAGTGCAAGACGAGGTCGTTCTGGTTCCCCTCCCCCGTGCCCGCCTCCACCTGTCGCGTGAGGGTCGCGCCGTCGAGGCTGATCCGAACTTGGGCGCCGATTGCGTTCCAGTTGATGCCCGCTCCGTCGCCATAGAGGCGGACCTTGAGCCAGTGGCCTTCCGCGCCGGTGCTAACGAACAGTTTGCCGCCTGTCGCCAGGTCAAGGTCGCCGTCGTGGTCGAAGTCAGCCCACGCGGCTTGGTAAGTGGAGGGCTGTCCCGCCAGTTTGGTCTCTGCCGTGGCGTCGGCGAACGTGAAGTCCCCGTCATTTCGGAACAGCACGGCGTTGTTAGGCCGACCGAATGAGGCGGTCCCATATACGGTGGTGAAGTAGAGATCCAGGTCGCCGTCGTTGTCGTAGTCGGCCGCGGCGGGACTGGCGTACGACTCCTGGTAGAAGACGCCGCACGTGCCGCGGTCCTCGAATGTTGGGTCGGCGTCGGAGCCGAGGTTGCGCAGGAAGCGTGACTTGGGCTGATCGCCCCGATTGTCGACGTGAGCGAAGTTGCCGGCGAACAGATCGACCCTCCCATCGCTATCGAAGTCTCCCCACGCGGACCCGATGGAGTGTCCGCCGCCGAAGCCCTCCGATGTTGCCAGCGCGTTGCGCGCCGTCGCGACGTCCGCAAGAACGCCGGCGCCGTCATTCAGCCAGAGCACGTTCGGCTGGAGACGGTAGTTTGACACGTACACGTCCGCGTCGCCGTCCTCGTCGAAGTCGCACGCGGAGACTCCACGCGCGCGGTATCGCTCGTCGGTCTGGGCGAGCGCGAAGCTCATGCCGCCTTGGTTCATCAGAACTAGATCCGGGTAGGTGATCCCCGCGTTCCAGTCCTCGTACCCGCCGACGTAGATGTCCACAAGCCCATCGGCGTTGAGATCGGCCAGGCACGCGGCCTGGGAGACGCACTTCGGCAACTCGGGCAGCGCCACGGGCGAGAAGCTCTCCCCGGACACGTTGCGGAAGACCTGCATGGCGGAGCGCGAGAAGAGATCCACGAACCCGTCGTTGTCCAGGTCCGCGGCGACGACGATTCCGACGCCGTCGGCGAGTCGGGCGAAGCTGGTCCCGGCGTTGTTCTTCCAGACCGTGCCGCCCGCGCAGAGGTCGGTCCAGCCGTCGTTGTCGACATCCACCCAGCAGGTGGACCCATTTGCCAGCTCCAGGCCGAGATCGGCGGTTCGGTCGACGAAGACGAGTTCGGCTCCCGGGCGCGCGCTGAAAAGGCCGGTCATCGTGACCAGCATACACGCGAATAGCAGCGCGCGAACGCGGTTGGCTCTGTTTGGGTTCTCGGTTGCATGCATAGCGTGCTCCTATGGTACGTTCGTGCTGTTACTCGCCCTCGGCTTGCGGCGGAGTCGCGAGGTAATCTCGGTCCGGCTGCATGTAGACCCAGTTGTTGCGGCCGCCTCTTCGGTAGCGCGGGATGCTCTCGACGGGTATGTCGCCCAGCGCGACGCGGGCGTTCTCGATGTCGGTGATGAGCTGGTCGCAGTAGCGGATCGCGCTGCCGATCACGAAGGTGCGGCCGTAGGTTACGGAGCCACCTAGAAGGCCACCGGCAATGGGGGCGCCGTCGGCCCAGGCTGAGATCTGGGTCCGGGCGGTCTCGGCCGGATCGCTCGCGAACGCCGCCGCGAATTCATCGATCACCGGCGCGTCTGCGAAGTCGGCTCGAGGTCTGGCGCCCCGCCAGTCAGAGTAGATGGCCCCGTTCTCGCGGCGGTGGAGTTCGCCCTCGATGCGGTCGGCTTGCCACGGAAACTTGGTCCCATAATGCGCGTCCAGCCGGGGGATCATCTCGGCGATCGCCTTCGGATGCGTGACGGGCAGCATCTCGTTGTAGTAGGCGACCACGGGGACGTTGGTCGCGGGATCGTACCAGAGCCATCCGCGCTGGTCCTCGGGCACGGTTTCCATCCACTTTAGCACGTTGCGCAGAGGCTCCAGGTACTTGGCGTCGCCGGACAGATCGTACGCCATGCAGAGGCCCCATGTCGCGGAGCTGATGGCCTGCATCGACACGGCCGGCGGCTCGAAGTTGCGCATCCAGATGAACTCGTTCTCCTGGCTGTATTGGTCCGCCCAGCCATAGGTGGGCGCGTCGGCCTGGGCGTCGACGATCCAGTCCGCGCCGCGCAGGACGGGCTGCAGATACTTCTCGTCATCGGTCGCGCACCAGATGACGAAGAGGTCGTGCATGGCCTGGGGCGTGACGGCGTCGTTCAGCGCGGGATGACCGTGCGGGCCGGTCTGGCCGATGGGGTAAGCTTCCCAACCCCAGGCGCCACTCGGGAACTGTATCGAGGCCATCCAGTCGCCAGCCGCGCGGATGGCTTGTTCGTAGCGCTCGTAGCCGAGAATCCCGGTCATCAGGCAGAGGAAGCGGATCTGGTTGCTCTGCATGGACTGAGCGATGTAAGACGAACTGCCCCAGGGCTGAAACTCGCCGCGGCTGTAGGTGTAGTGATAGGCCCACGATCCGTTTTCGAGTTGGGTATCGCAGAACATGTCGGCCGCTTCGATGGCGGCATCGAGGTAGCGGTCGTCCCCCCAGACCATCCATCCGCGTAGCAGCGCCTGGGCCGCCTCGGCCGAGTGCGGGTACCACATGTCGACCCCTCGCCCGACGTGGCTCCACCCGGATGGGGTGTATGTCGGCCAGTGATAGCCCGCTCCCCAGCCGCCCTGGAACTGCAGCTCCATGAGTTGCTCGAGCATGGCCCTCGTCAAGTCTTCCTCGGCCATCAGGCGCGTTCGATCGAGGTCGGACTCGGGCTTGGCGGGGCTGCCCTCCAGTCGGTCGGCGACGGTGGACGCCTGGATGCGCAGATCGTCGAGGTTGCAGTCGGAGGTCTCGACGCCATCACCGGGCAGGCCCCAGAGGCCGCCGAACACGATGAGCCCACCGGGATTGGGGGAAATGTGGTCTGGTGAGAGGCCGAGTTGACCCGTGACGCCCTCGCCATCGACCAGGAGCCAGGCTCGCCCGGCGTCTCGCAGGTTCCAGGAGACGATGAGATGGTGCCAGCCCTCGGCGGACAGAGCACCGGTGGGGACGCTCAACGACCAGCCCTTGCCCGACAGCACGCCTCCCGCGACCGCGTAGTGGGCCGTGGATGTGTTGGCGATGCGCAGGTCGAGGGTGTCGGCCGCGGTTTTGCGTAGCGTGACGAAGTAGGGCGTTGATCCGTGGCGCGCTGACGTGCCCGCGCGCTCGGGATACAGCACCAGCATCCAGTGTTCTTTGCCGTCGGTCCAGATCGGCTCGTCGGCCCGCGACTGGGTCCAGAACTCCACGGTGCCATGGCGCGGGTCGTAGTTGTCGAGCCCGGGATACATCACGCAGCCTTGCGGGCCCGTCACCGACACGCCATTGTCGAATCGTCCGGGCGCGTCCGCTTGGTTGCCCACGCCGACCTCTCGCGGCTCAACGCGGGCGAATTCGGCGTCGTTGGTATCAGTCCCGTCGAAGCTGGCCAGCAGGCACGTGTTTCGATCACGCGCGAGGGGGGCATCAACCGCCGCCTTGAGGCGACACGGGATGCCTGTGACGCTGCCGACTTGAGGCGGGATGGGGTTGCCGGCCGCGTCGAAGTCAACGGCCCACTCGTACGCGCGCCCGTTGGTGGTGGGGTCAGAGTTGTCGGAGGCGGAGAAATAGAGTTGCTGAGTCTCCTCGTTCCCGTCGCCTGACCAGTGGGAGTAGGCGCCGCCGCCGGTGTTGCGGATGGCCTGGTGCCCCGCATGGCCCGGCCCCAACTCATTGCCATCCTCCAGCAGGCGGAGGGATGATATCTGGCCGGCCAGCGAATCCGGCTTGCACGCAGGCGCGATCGGGACCGTGTAGCAGAACCCGATCTCGAGCGTGGCTGCCGCCAGGTCGATGACGCCCGTCTCGCGGCGGGCTTGGGCGGAGGCAGCGATGGTCGCCAGCGATGCCAGGATGAATATCGTGAACACGTGCCGGTGCGAGGCGCTCATAGATTCACCGTTGGTGGTCAGGATGCGCGTGCTGGGAGCGGCTTCAATGCTCAGACCGTCGGATCTGGAGATCCGACCTACGTGGGTCCCAACACCGCTTCTAGTCCTCGGGCTGCAGCCAGCGGTCCAGCCACGCGTAGGCCTTGTCCTGCATCTCGGAGTTGAACTCGTGCGGCCCGTCGTACCAGACGCCCTCGAACCTCTCGGGTACGTCGGCCTTCTCGTAGACCTTGGCGATCTTCTCGAAGGCCGCGTTGACGCCATCCGTCGGGAACAGCCCGTCCTTCGATCCGTTGATGACCATCAGCCCGCCGGGGCAGTTCATCGAGACCACGTCCGGCAAGTCCATGTGCTGGTAGAGGCCGGGCATGATCTTCATCGGGCCGATGCTGGTCAGGTGGGACTGGAGCATGTCGCCGTAGGTCGACATCCACCCGACGACGACCGCCGCCTTGATGCGTGGATCGAGGCCCGCCAAGTGTGCCGAGCGGAAACCCCCGACCGACAAGCCGCAGCACCCGATGCGATCGGGATCGACGTCGGGCCGACTGACGAGGTAGTCGACGGTGCGGATGTCATCCACGAACATGACACCGGCCCAAGTGATCCCCGCCTCAAACAGCCCAACCCCCGTCAGCCACGTGTTGGCCCCCGAGCGGCGGTTGAAAGCGGCCACGTCCTCGGCGCTCATTGGCTCGCGCTCGAACCAGACCGGGGGATCGTCGGGCATGAGCATGCGGCGCTCGCCCCAGTAGAACATGTCGATGGCGATGACGATGTAGCCGCGCTTGGCCAGCTCAGTTGCCACGCTCCGGCCGGAGTAGTACGTGGCCTTGAAGTCGGCGAGCACGGGGTTTTCGTCTTCGGTCTCGACGATCTTCTCCTTGCCCCAGACATAGAAGCCGCCGTGATCGTGGAGCGCGACGACCGCCGGCTTGCGCTCGGGCCCGCCCTTGGGCAGAAGCAGGTACGCCGGGACGCGGATGTCGGGGGTCGTGTTGAAGTACATCTTCTCGCGGATGTACTCGCCGCAGTCCACTCGCTCCACCACCTCGACGTCGGGCGGGCACGTTGGCGGATCGTAGTGAAGCAGCTCAAGGGCGGTCTTGCGCGCCTTGCGCTTCCACGCGTTGAGGTTACGGAAGTTCGGCTGCAGGAACGACAGCGGCAGATCCGAGCGGTCGGCCGTGGCCCGCAGCAGCGGGTGTAGCGAGCCCGTCTGGGCCCGCGGAATCGTGTCGTCCGCCTGAGAGCAAGTTGCTGCGACGACGACCGACAGCACGACTAGGGCACATGCCATTTCGGACTCCTTGTGCGGCTCAGCCGGCCACCTTGGTTCGGCTCCGTCGCGAGCGACTGACCGGACGCCTCGTTGAGGTTCCCGGACGGATCGGTAACTCCCTGCGTCCGCCGGAGTCCTGCCCTGCTCCGACGGAGCGGCGACGCGGCGGCTCCCAGCGAGGCATTGCTGCAGGGGCTGACGAACGGTGCGGCATGTGGGGACGTGTTGCGGGGTCTGAGATCCGCCCAGATTGGCTTGGGACCACAGAGCCGGACGGACAGGAGCCAAGACATGTCAGCAGACAGCAACACGGCATCGCTAGACGGACTGCCCGCTCGCGTGGGGGAGTATTACGACGCTGATGTGCCCGCGACTCTGGACTTGACGGAGCGGGCCAAGTTGGGGATTCTGCACTTCACGTCCATTCTGGACGCAGAGAATGGCTACCAGATGCGCTGGACCGGCAACCCCACCGAGATGAGTCACGGGAAGGGCATCTACGCCATCTGCCAGCCCAAGGCGTTCGAGGCCATGGCGATGCTCCGCGCCATGAGCGGTAGCCGCCAGGGCCTCCGCCGCGAGGCGCGGATGGTCGAGACGATGGTGTCACTGCTGGGGGAGGATGGCCTCTGGTGGACGCCCGAGGATGGAGAGGGAATGCCATGGCTGGGCCCGCAGGAGATGCTCCCCAACATCAGCCCCCACGGCGCGGGGCGGATGCTGCGAGCAATGATTGCGTGGTACCAGTACACTGGCGATGAGGCGTGGGCGGGGCGCATCGACCGGATGGTTGAGGGGTTCGACCGGGTCCTGGTGGCGCGCGCGGAGGACTACGCGTATGTCCCCGTTCCCGGAGGCAGCACCGAGGTCACGGACATGTGCGAGTACCTCGACACCTGCTACGTTAGGGATCGCGGCTGGGCAGGTTTCGAGGAGCCGATGGACGAGAAGACCGTCCCGGGCACCGAGGGGTCCCTGCTCTGTCACACGGGGCACTTTCCGGGCGCGCTGGCGAATTGGCACCGGCTCACGGGCAGCGAGCGGGCGCTGAGGCTGTCGGGTGAACTCGCGCGCTTCCACACCAAGCCGAGGTTCTGGGCCGACTGGGAAGGCGGGGAGTACCCGGGAGTGGTCGGCGCGGAGCATGCCCACTGGCACGGGCACGTCCACGGGTATTTGAACACTCTTCGCGCCGTCCTGGAATACGCCATCGCCGCCAACGATCCGAAGCTCAAGGCCTTCGCGCGCGATGGCTACGAGTGGACCCGCCAGCCCACGCTCGCGCGCTTCGGCTTCGTGGGCGATTGCCAGGGATGCGGCTGCGGGCGACTGATAGGTTTGGCGATCAAGCTGAGCGACGCTGGCGTCGGCGACTACTGGGAGGATGTGGACACCTACGTCCGCAACATCCACGCCGAGATGCAGTTCATGCCGGAGGATCTCCCGGGCCTCGCCGCTGATTGGGAGGCGAGGGCGGGATCGGCCGACGCGACGCCTGAGGAAGCAATGGTCGGCGGCTTCGCGGGCCCGGCGTTTGGGGAGGACTTCAAGAACCAGTGGTATCTGTGCTGCTCCCCACATGGCAACATGGGGCTGTTCTACGCCTGGGATGGGATACTGCGGTATGCCGAGGGCACGGCCCGGGTCAACCTGCTTCTCAACCGCGCATCGCCCTGGCTGGACATCGACAGCTACCTGCCATACGAGGGCAAGGTGGTGCTCAGGAACAAGGCCTGCGCGGAGGCCTTCATACGCATCCCATTATGGGTCGACGGCGACACGGTCGAGTGCCGGATCGGCGACCGGTCCGTCCGCCCTGCGTGGTTCGGGAGGTACCTGCGCCTCGGGGATCTGAAGGAGGGGGACGTGGTGACGATCGAGTTCCCCATCGAGGAGAGGACCGAGGAATGGACGGGCCCGGCCGGCGAGGGCTGGACTCCCACCCTCGGCTGTTGGTTCCCTCAGCCTGCCGCTGATCGCCCTACCACGTTCACGCTAAGAGGCAACACCATCGTCGGGCTCTCGCAGCCAATCACGCCGGGCAATCCTCTCTTCCAGAGGCGCGCCGATAAATACCGGGCCACCGAGGCGCCCATGGCGAGGGTGGAGCGATTCGTGACGCCAACCGTCTTGCGGTGGTGATGACTGACGACGTGGGAGGTGCGCGATGCGTGGAATTGGCCGTTTACTGATACTTGCAGCATGCGTGGCATGTGCCGCTCCGCTTTGCGCCGACTGGGCGGATGTCGGCTTCGTGCTTCAGGAGGGCGAGGCGAACGCGGTTGATGGGCCAGGCGAGGCCTATGATAGCGCGCGACCGGCTACCGGTGACTGGACGGCATCGTGGCCCCTTGGGAACCACGCGGCGGCCCTCGCGGGCACGCGGATCCGAGTACACTCCGCGAAGACCGTCACGTTCCGCGACCACAACGCCAACTGCGGGGCCTCCAACCAGAACAGCCACCTTGTGCTGCGGGTGACGCTTTCGGAGCCGGTTTCCGCCTTCAGATGGGACATCGGCGACCACGGGCAGGATGTCACGCCTGGCGCCCTGCTTGCCGCCCGCTACGGCACCGATGGCGAGACGTGGGCGGACGCTTACGTTTACATGCCCGGGCAGAAAACCGTCGATCCGCCGCCCGTCGACGTGACCCTCGCCGCGCCCAGCGCTGAAATCTACTTGGGCTGGTTCACGGAAGTGCCCCAAGACGGGCGGGCCTGGTGGAACATGGGCACGACCGGCGCGCTTACCTTCGCGCCGGTCGGAGAGACACTCCCCGCCATCGCGCCGCGGGCTCTTGCGTCGGTGGCCGCGCTCCGGGGACCACGGCTGGTTCCGAGCACGTTCTTCGGCACCACGACACACGTCAACACCCCGCTCAGCGTGGAGCTGATGGGCGACCTGGGCATGCCCTGCGCCCGCCTGGACTTCCTGTGGCTCGGCCTCGAGCCGGAGCCCGGCGAGTACCGGTTCCCGCCGGACTTCTGGATCATCAAGAGCGCCGACCTCGGTGTCCAGGAGGGCCTCGACCAGCTCGTGATCCTAACGCAAGCCCCCGAGTGGGCCATGGCCGAGAACGGCACCTTCCCGAACGACGAAAGCGCGGCGGCCCTCGAGGAGTTCATGTACCAGATCGCCACCAAGTACAAGGGCAAGATCCGCTACTGGCAGGCGATGAACGAGCCGAACATGGCGATCTGGCAGGAGCGCTACATCACCTTCCTCAAGGCCTTCCACGCCGGAGTGAAGCGGGCGGACCCGAACAACCAGGTCGTGCTGTGCGGGTTCGCCGGCGAGGCGTGGCGACACCTGGACGCAGTCTACCGGCTGGGCGGGAAGGACTACTTCGACGTCATCGCATCCCACTCATACACCCGCCCGCGCCTCCCCGAGGACGGGGGGTACCTCGAGCTGATCGGGCGACTGCACGAGGTGATGGTCAGGCATGGAGATGAGAAGCCGCTCTGGGTCACCGAGATGGGATGGCAGGGCGTCGAGCCCTCGATGCTGGAGTACCTTCGCTCGAAGTATCCGGGGCACCGTAGCTACGCGGTCACCGAGGAGCAGCAGGCGCGAGGCCTTGCCAGGCTATACCTGCTCTCCGCCACCGTTCCGTGGATCGAGAGGGTGTACTTCTTCCATCTGCACCAGGAGTCGGCCTACACTGAAATCATGGAGCAGGTCGACTACTACAGCGGCCTCTTCACCCCCTGGCGTGAGGGGAATGTCCGACCCAAGGACGCCTACTTCGCCATGAAGACGGTCATCGATGTGCTCAAGGAGTCCGACTACACGCTCTGGCTGGATCTCGGCGAGCGGCTCCGGGGGCTCGTGTTCGAGCGAGGCGACGAGGCAACGGTGGCGCTCTGGAGCCTCGACGATGGCGTCACGATGACCCTCAAGGATGCCTCGGCCATCCGCGAGATCACCAGCATGGTCGGCACTCCGGTGCTGGTGGATGAGGGTCGCCTGCCCCTCTCGGGGAGGCCCATCTACGTCAGAGTCGACGTGGCTGACGCGGAGCGCCTGAGTGACGAGATAGCGCAGGCCGAGGTGACGGGCGCGCGACGGTTCCAGCTTGCCGTCGCCCCGGATGCGGCGCGGGCCAAGCCGGGCCGTCCCGCCGTAAGCGTCGAGATCAAGAACGCGGGTCGTCACCCCGCGACGCCACCTCCCATCCACCTCGAGTCCCAGTCTCCGGCGTGGCAACCGGCTGAGGACCCCATCACCGACGACGAGCCGCTCGCGGCCGGGGTGACGCGGTCGCACTCGGTCGCGCTGGTCGGTGCAGATGGAGGCGGAGGCGAGGTCGCCTGCCGCCTGACAGCCCGGTTGTTCGACGGCGATCTGCTGACCCGTGCGGACAAGACTGTAAGGTACGCGATTGCCGGGGCGCGGCCGCCGGGGTTCGCCGCGGACGGCGATCTGACGGAGTGGCGGGGCCATGAGAGTATCCGGATCGGAGTGTGGGAGGAGCAACGAGAACTCCCCGGCTGGGCCGGTCCCGGTGATTGCTCGGCTCAGTGGTTCTGCGCGAGCGACCCCGAGGCGCTCTACCTCGCCGTCGAGGTGACCGACGACACGCATCACCTGCCTGTCGACGCCGCGACGGCGGACGCCATGTGGCAGGGCGACGGTCTGCAGATAGCCTTCGACGTGGCGGGCGATGCCCGGCGTGTCTCGAACGTGCCGCAGTACGACGGCGAGAATGACGTCGAGATCGGCCTGGGCCTGGCTCCTTCGGGGCCGCTCGCTTTCGCATGGGCGAACCCGCGCGGCGAGACGGGCGCGCTGACGCTCGCGCAGTACGCGATCCAACGAGACGACGCGGAGGGCAGGACCCGGTACGAGATCGCCATGCCCTGGTCGCTATTGGGACTCGCCGAGGCGCCTGTCGGCCGCTGGATGGGGATGAACGTGCTGGTCAATGACAACGACGGCGAGGCGCGCCGCGGCTGGCTCGAGTGGGCGCCGGGGATCGGCTACACTAAGGACCCGAGCCAGTTTCCCAAGGTGTTCATGGCGTGTCAGTAACGCTCTTTGGGCGACTGGCTTCGCCGCGGCATGTTGGGCAATCCGGTAGGCGGCGCGGACGCGCAATCGCTGCTGCTGGAGGAGGGACGGCCCGTCTACCTGGTGTCTGACGAACTGTCGGCGACTAGTACCCGCGCGAACTTATGCGTGCGAGCACTAGGGCGTTGGCGTGAGGGCCTTGGGCGGATCGTAGGTCCACTCCTCGACCGGCGGAGCGGGCCGCAACTCATGCTCGTAGAGCCCGATCTTCTCGAAGGGGATCGGTCGGAAACCGGGCAATTGGGTGAAGACTTCCGAATCGGCCCGCAGTCCGAAGTTGCCGCCCGCCGCGTCGATGAAGCCCGGGTCGGCGTTCGTGACCCAGTTCTCGCCCGGGTCGACCTCCCAGTTCCCGCTCTTGACCTCGGCCCCCATCACGATGACGTTTCGAACCGCCTCGTTCACCCTCCGGTCTCCCGGCTGGGGATCCATGAAACCCACCAACTCGGGGTAGCGCGTGGTGTAGGGCGGCTTGGTGATATCGACTTCTTCCAGGAGCTTCTTCTGAAAGAAGCAGTCCATGCCTCCGTCGACGGCCGTCTTCCATCGCTCGTCATTCCACGGCGCCGAGCCGAGGGCGCGCTTGCACTCGACGAAGATGTTGTTCTCGGCCATGGCGCCGTGCCCGCCATGGGAGAAGACCGTGCCGAAGGAGCCCTTGCCCGGCTCGCCACAGCGGAAGAACACATTGCCAAAGACCGTGTCGCCGCCATCGCCGTCATCGAAGTAGACCGCCGCGTTGCCGTGGCCCATGGGGCTGCCGATATTGTGCCAGAAGTTGTAGCGGATCATGTTCCCCCGGCACGATGGGTTGCGGCCCTTGTAGAGCGCGCCGCAGTCGTCGGTTTCGGTGCAGACCCCATGCACGATGTTGTATTCGAACGTGTGGTCATTGCCCTGGATGGAGATGGCTTGGTGGGGGGCCTCGTGCACGAGGTTGTGAGCCCCGCGATTGCCGACGCCGCCGAGGATGATCCCGTACGCCGATGTCTGCTGGTGCCGTGAGAAGCCCCAGATGTGGTTGTTGAGCGCCTCATGTCCCGCGGGAGCGAGCGTCTTCCGGTCGCCGCCGGTGAGGCGCAGGCCGCCCGTGCCCGTATCGTGGATGTCACAGGCCTCGACCGTGTGGCCGGCGCCGCCCTCGACCCGGATGCCGAGCTGGCGCGCGTTGCGGACCTCACACGCCTCGATGCGGTTGCCGCTCCCACCCGTGACCAGAATGCCGTCGCCTTGGCAGGCCTCCACGGTGAATCCGCGCAGGGAGATGTGCGATGCGTCGGTGAGCGTCACGACGGGGCCCTGCAATGTGGAGAGCACCACGCGGGCTGCGGCCAACTCGCCCGGTGGCCAGAAGTAGAGCGTCTCAGTCTCCGGGTCGATGTAGTACTCGCCCGGGCTATCCAACTCCTCGAGCAGGTTCACTGCCCTGTACCGGCGGGGCGAGGGGTTGCCTTGCTTGACGCCGTACAGGTGCGCGTCCGTGAAGGTGATTCGTCGCGTCTCCGAGTCGATCTCCGCCACTCTGATCGTCTCAGCGTACCAGTCGTAGCACCAGTAGCCCTGCAGCCAGACGCCGGCCTCGACGCTCCAGCGCCCGGGCCGGTCGCCGCTATACTCGATGACTCCAGGTATGTTGGCGTTGTCGCCATCGCGCGGCCGCGAGCCGGATTCGATGATGCCGGCGATGGTTGTCCAGCCCTCGTTGGGCCACCGGGCCAGCGCCATGCGTTCGTCGTTGAAGAACAGCTCGGGGGCCGAAGGCGATCCGCGGAACTTCGCCGGGAACGGTGGGGGAGGGGGGATGCCGAGGTCGGCCAGCCCCGCTTGCCTGACCTGGTCGCGAGCTGAGGCGTCGAGCCTCGCCAGGACTTCGGCGGATGTTACGGGGACGAGGGATTCGGGGGGGACGGCCCGGCCGCCGCTCAGACGCACTTCCTCACCGGGCGCCGCGAGGAACACCACGGGGGCGTCGGCTGTGCCCGAGTCCTCCTCGGCCAACTCGAAGCTTCCTGGCTGTTCGTACGTGCCACCCCGAACGACCACGTTCACGCCCTTGGCGTGCTGCTTACCACTCGCTCGCGAGGCCCGAATTGCGTCGCGCGCGCCGGCGAGCGTGGCGAACGGGCGCTTCTTGGTGCCGCGACTCGCGTCATTGCCGTCGGTTGCTACGTAGAACGTCTCCGCCTGGACCGCGCAGCACGTCCCGATGAGTGCCAGCATCGCCGTCCACAATCCGTGGTGTGCCATGTCAACTCCGCTCTTTCTGGTCCGACCTTTGGCTTGGAGTCCGTGCCGCATGTGCTCGCATCCTGGGAATCGGCGAGTCCTCGGGCTCTGTCGTCGGTTTCGTCATCACCCACCCCATGCTCGCTTTCCGCCAACCCCTGTAAGAGGGGCTTTAGCCCCGACGCCGTTGGCCGCGTGCGCTCTGACGTCTACGGCGTCGGGGCTAAAGAGCCTCTTAAATGTATTGGGCGGATGAGGGAGCAAGGAGGTGGATGCGGTCAGTCCCGCGTGTCATCCGTGGCTCCACCATCCGGTTGGTGGTGCTGCTTGAAGAGATCGAACAGCGTGTACGGGTCGACCACCTCGAAGTCGAGGTCCGGGTGGCCCTCGCGGAGAGCCTCCATCACGCCGATGATCTTGCTCGGCGGCAACCAGATGGCGCGCATGAAGTAGAAGGCCGGCGCGTCCGCGGGCGCGCTTTTCAGAATGCCGGCGATGGCGTTGGCAGTGGTCTCGGCGCTGGCTGAGTCCGGGTAGCCGGTGAGGTTCATCACCGGCATCCCCTTCCACACGTGTGGCGTCGGCGACTGGTAGGGCTCGCCGTGGAGGTTCATCACGATGGTTGAATACCCATCCGGGGCGAACTGGGTGAACGCGTCCTTGACAGCGCTCGTCGGCTGGTCCCAGTCGAGTACCATCGCCGCGATGCTCATGTCGGTTTGCTGGAAGAAGAAGCGGTTGTGCGTGACGAACAGGGGCAGATGCTCCTCCGCGATGCGGTTGGGGTTCATGTACCCGGCCGCGCTGGCGTCGCTCACGAAGTAGTCGTTTGGCGTCGCCGTATTGTAGTAGTGCGAGATCACATCGGGGTACGTCTCGATCAGATTCGGATCTATGCCCCAGGCGAGAGGCAGCTTGCCTCGCCCGTCGTCCTCCCAGTGGTTGGCCATGAATTCGTAGAGGGGGAACGTCGAGTCGTAGTCCGCCATGAGTATCGTGATGTAGGACTTGCTCTCCAGGGCGCGCTTCTCCGCGGGGCGGCCCTGCTTGAGGGGTCTGAACGGGAACTGGCTGTGGAGGGACTGATTGTAGCAGAACTCCGTCGCGGTGTTCTGGTAGCAGTTGTAGGGGGAGATCAGATGCACGGTCTCCCACTCGGTTGGCACGGGATCGTGCGCGCTGGGGTGGCTCGGCATGTTGGCGTACTTGTTGAAGTCGAAGAACCCGGCCATCTCGGTCATGTGCTTGCCGGCCGACTGGCGGAGCATCCCGCGCAGGATCATTCGGTACGTCTGGCGGTCCGTGCCGAGCGGCTGGTCGGGGTCGTCTCCGGGCCTCTCATCACCCCAGGGCGATAGATCGAACACGAAGGCGCGGTTCTTCACGGCCAGGTCCCGGACCACCGTATACGCAATGTCGCCGTGTCTGTGCCCCGCTGCATCGTGGTAGAGGCACATCAGCCTCGACGAGCAGCGCCCCTTTGCAAGATACTCGCGGATCGCCCACCGGTAGGCGTCGTTCTTAGGGCTGCCCGTCTCGTTGCCGGTGAATCTACCTCGCAGGTCCTGCAGCACGGGGAGTTGCCACGCATCGAGGTACGTCTCGGCCATCTCCGGGCTCAGCACGACACAGTCCTCGACCCCCGCGACGGTTGTTGCCACGTTGACGGTGGCGGGGACGTTCGGATCCCAGATCACGGCGCCCGCCAGACGGTCGCCCGCGAGCCTGACCACGGAGTCGAGGCTAGGCAAGTCGCGCCGCTTCCTCCCGTGCAGCCATCCACCCTCACCGGCGAGTATGTCGAACCACATCTGTGGCCGCACCCAGCTCTCGGTCATCAGGTAGAGGCGAGGGGCATCGCGGTTGATAATCCCCTGAAGGCTGGCCGCCGCGATGGATTCGTCATAGCCGGGAGTGTCCACGGAGCCGGATATCGTATAGACGTAGATGACATCCAGCTCGGATTCGGGGCTTGGGGGAGCCGCGACATACGCCGTGGATCCGGGCCCACGGTCGCTCAGATCCAAGGCCACCGGCTTGTCGTCACTGCACGCCGGGTGATGGATCATGAGGAGGGCCCCCAATATAGTCGCCGGCGACATCGAGCGAAGCATGTGTGAGTTCCTCTTGGGCGTTGCGCGGTTCAGTCGTATGACCCGAGGTCCCTGGCGATCTTCACGATGCGCCGGTAGTTGTCGAGGCTGACGCTATCGGGGATGGAGTGGTCCTCCCGGAAGATGTAGCCGCCGTTCTCCTTGAGGACTGGCAGGAGACGGACGATCTCAGCCTCGATCTGATCGATGTGATCCCACAGCATGGCGTTGATGCCGCCGTCGAGCACCAGCTTGTCGCCGTAGGTCTGTTTGATGTGGACGGGGTCCATGCCGGCCTTGACCTCAAGGGGGTTAAGCCCGTCAAGCCCGGCGTCGAGCAATTCAGGCAGGAACTCATTGACGTTCCCGCACGAGTGCAGATGGGCGACGATGCCCTTCTCATGGGCCCAGTCGATGGCGCGCTTTTGCACGGGGAGCAGGAGTTCGCGGTACATCGGGACGGAGAAGAACGTCCCGTTGCGATAGCCCATGTCATCGCACCACGAGATCGCGTCGAAGGTGTAGCCCTCGTCCCAGATCATATCCAGGATTTGCAGGCTGCAATCCAGCTCAGTGTTGTAGATGTCCGCGACGAGTTCGGGCTCATCCATCATCATCGTGAGGAGCCGCTCCGTGCCAACGACGCGGGCGTGGGTGACGTCAAAGCCGAAGAACAGGCCGCCCTGGATCCACCAGCCGTTCTCGCGCCAAGTGGAATAGTTGGCGCGGATGCTGTCCCAGTTGACGCGGTCCCGGCCCACCACGAGGCGGGCCTTCGCAGCCTCCCAGGTCTGTCGATCCACGACCGTGCGGCCGAGCCAGTGGGGCGTGGAGCTGGCGTGCTTCCAGTTCTTGGATGTCGTGCCCCAGGCATCGAAGGTGATGGTGTAGTCGTCGGTCTCCTCGATGACTTTCGCCTCATAGCGCGGGCTGACGTCTCCACCGACGCCCGCCACATGGTCGAGGTCGAAGTAGTCCGAGAAATCGGCGTCGGCGGGCATGCCCTCGCGGCGCCAGCGCGCAAGGGTCGTGCCCCAGGGCCCTCCAATCATGGGGACTCGGTCAGCATCTCGGTGCTCGTACATCCGCTGGAATCGCTCGCGAGTGGTCATCTCAGGCACGATGGCGCCTCCGGTGGTCGGGGTCTGGGTAGCGTGAGTCGGTGCAGCAACCTGTTTCGGCGTGGCACGCGCGCCAACCTTGGACTCATTCAGGGCGCAAGGCCGGCTTCATACTGCTGCTTGCCCGCGAGCATGTAGTCGAGGATGCCCCTGCGGAACAGGTCGACGCGATCCTTCTCAACCTGTGTCTCGGCCAAGCCTTCCGCCTCGTCCACCAGTTCCGTCAGCCGTGTCAGCAGGGCCTCTGTCCCAAGCGATCCCCAGGCGAGTTCCTCCGTCTGGTGCTGGTGTCCGGGCGAGGTCCGTATCTCTTCAGGATAGCGTTCCGGCGTTATGTACGCATCCTCGATGAGTCCGTAAGCCTCGCGCATCGGCACGGATGCGGCGCCGTAGAACTTGTCGAAGAACTCGTCGATGAGCGCGTTGCCGTCGAGTTGCCCGTCCTCGGCCATGCGCAGGGAGATGTAGAGATCGGGCACGTCGATCAGGTGTGTCTCGCCGAACTCGCTGGAGTGCTCGAAGAAGACCCCTCGCATGCCTGCCTCGCGGTACATCTCCATCTGCTCGGCCGCTGTGTGGGCGAAGTAACTCGGGAACCCGTTCCAGCCACCATACTTCGACTGAAGGGCGGGGAAGTTGTAATACAGCCATAGGTACATCGGCCGCCTATCGCTTTCGGCATCGACCCACTCGGTGAAGACCTTGGTGTCATTCACCTCCATCGACGGGCAGAACCAGTTGCGCGTGTGGAGGCACATTTGCACGACGACGTTGGGCTCCAAGTCCAGCCCCTCCGGGTAGTAGGCGTAATCCCAGTACGCGAGCGCGCCGATCCACTTGTCGGGGTGGGTCGTCTTCACCTCGCGCGCCACGCGGTTGACGAAGCTCCACACCAACCGGCTCCACCTGCCGTTTGAGAACTGAGGGTTGTCCATCTCCGTTTCGTCCAACAGCGCGAGACAGTTGTCGCACTGACAGTACCGGCTGTTGTCCTCGGGCACGATCCCGAAGACGTCGCCAAGATCGGCCGCTCCCGGTTGAGACCGCTTGCCGTCGAAGAAGTCGCGCGCGTCCTCCGCGACCTGCGCGACGACCTCATCGTTCGTGAAGCATACCTGGCCCGGCTTGCCCTCGTAGCCTTGGGCGAACCAGTCGGGATGATCCTCGTAGAACCGCTCGTAGTATCCGCCGAATGAATGGCAGACCCAAAACGCCTGTCCGCCGATGCGCATCCGCAGCTTCCACAGATCCGCCTCGGCCGTCGGGGCGGGATCAGCCTTTGTGGGCAGGTAGAGCGTTGTTGGCGTCATCCAGCGGTGGATCATCGTCGGCGTCCGGCGGATGGGCTTCACATCGACCCGGAGCGTCGCTCTGGGCTCGTAGGCGGCCCCGATGGGTGTGGGCATGTACCATCTGACGCCGCAGTGCCGCTCGAGGAAGTCGTAGACCGCGTTCAGCGTTCCCTTCTCATCGTACCAGCCGGGGCGGCGGACCACGTTTCGGCTGTGGGGGCTCGCATCGACGAGGCCGCGACCGGCCTCATCAAAGCGTAGCAGCAGCTCCGTGTCCTGGTCGGCAACCGGCGGCTGGCCGAGTTCGGGCGCGCGCACGACGCTTGAGACGCGGACCTCGTCGATGCGGCCGGCAAACGGGTTGCCGGTCTTGGTGGTGCCTGTGGCCCCGAGCCCCATCCCGCCGATGTGCAGGGCGGCGCCCGCGCAGGTGCTGCGGACGTAGGCGGCTGTCCCGCAACTCTCGCCGTCGACGAGCAGCTCTGACGTCCCGCGCTCCACATCGTACGTCGCCAGCAGGTGATGCCATCCCTCGGCCAGTTCGCCCGACGACACGTTGCGCACCGTCTCGCCATCGTAGGTTGAGTACCCGATGGCGTTTGAGTGGGGCCACCGGCGCAGGATGTGGTAGCTCCACGGCCCGCCGCCATCCAGGCGCAAGATGGTTGACTCGCCCTCTTGTGGGGTGGTGGAGAGGTAGACCCATGCCTCCAGACTGCCTGCCGCATCAGCGAAGCCACAGTCCGGAGCGACGATCACATCCTCCACGCCATCGAATTCGAGCGCCGCGCCGAATCGGCCCTCGGCCGTAGCGGGCTGGGAGCCCTGGCCCGGCGGGCTTGGCGCTTCGTCTCTGCCCATCAGCACGAGCGTGTCGCGCTGCGCTTGGATCAGGTACTCCTGGCTTGCGAAGTCCTCTGAGCGCAGACCAAGCGCGCGCGTGGCGTCGCTCTCGCCGACGAGGATTCTGATCCCCTCGACTTGGGCGGCATCGCGGACGATCGGCAGGTTCGCTCCGGTGATGAGGCGGACGTGTTCCTGAAGCTCGCCCGCCGCCATGCTCGCGGCGCGGGTCGGCTCGGCGGCGAGAACGATGCTGGCTCTTGGCTCGCCGTTTCGCACCAGTTTCAGAGATGCCGCGTCGACGTCTGTCAACAGAAGCATGAGCGCACATGCACTGACTGCTCGCATGGGACCTCCAATAACCGACTGTCTCAATCTACCTCGAGCACGCGAACAGACTTGGGAGCACGAGCGTGAACGGATCGTCGGTACTCGCGGAGACGCGCATCACAACGCGGCACTCCTGCCCCTTTGCCTCGCCGGGCAGCCCGACCTCAACGACGGCCGGCCAGTTGCGCGGCGAAGGGGCGGAGCCATCGTCGGGTGGGGGATAGGTCTTCACTTCAAGGTTGGTCATCAGCGGCCATTCCTTCTCCGCGCCGACGAGCGTCAGCGACACCTTCGCGGCGCTGCTGACCGGCGCGTCAGCGGCCAGTCCGATCAGACCGCGGAGCACTGCGTCCGTTTCCGGTAGGCTCACCGGCCACTCCGCCGTCCACTCAGCCCCCGCGCTCATTGGGAGGGTGAGCGTGGTCGGGCCGTAGGCATTCCCGTCGCATAGGATCGCGCCCGAAACAGCTTGTGGTGTCGCGCCTGGCGTCCACGCAGCCGGAGTCCGAACGAGGTCGATGACGGCCTCCGGCACGCTGACTACGAAGGCTTCGTGCACGCTCAGCGATGCGGGCGTCGCGTCATCAAGCGCCTCGACGAGGAGATCGACGCCGTCGGCGCCGGCGGGGATGTCCGCGATGAGAGCGCGCCGATGCCCCGCGTCCTGCGCCAGGAACTCGATCCTGGTTGCCTCGCCCTTCGACGGAGCCACTGTAACGACCGCGTGCCCCTGCGCGCTCAACGTGGCGTAGAATCGGTGAGGGCCCTCCGCAGGCAATTCGTATCGTCCCCGAATCGCACCGGCGGGGCTCGTCCGGATGCTCAATGACTGCGCGTGGACGCCATCCTGGTCGGGCGTGGATTGCATGCAGACGTGCCCGCGCGACCCTCCGAAACGTCCTGGCTGGAGCGCCACGCCATCAGCGTCAGTCCAGGAGGCGGCGCCGTAAGCGCGGACGAGGTCTGTGGCCGCGAAGCGCGCGTCGAACCGCACGCTTGCGTCGGCTCGTGTCTGGAGGTCGCGGAACTCCCACCAGAGTTCGCCAAGGGAGTTGCGGCTTGATGGTATGGTCGCTGCCGATATCTCGGTGAATCCCTCGCCGCCCCATACCTCGCCGTAGTGCTCGCGTCGGCGGATGAGCGTGGTGGTCTTCCGGCGTGGATCGCTGCCG
>CAZKUN010000089.1:0-31950 GCA_964555935.1 uncultured Armatimonadia bacterium
CCCCCCCTTTTTCGTTCTACATGGCCGCCCGTCTGGGCGGCTTTTCGCGTTTTCAGGCGCTAGCGACATCAATCAAAGGCGAGGAGAAGCAACTCATGCGCAAGACCAGTGCGTGCGGATTTACGCTCATTGAGCTTCTGGTGGTCATAGCCATCATAGCGATTCTGGCGGCGATTCTCTTCCCCGTGTTCGCGCGGGCGAGGGAGAAGGCGCGCCAGACGAGCTGCCTGTCGAACGTCAAGCAGATCGGGCTGGCGTGGTCAATGTACGCGGACGACTACGACGAGATGGTCATGCCGGTGCAAGGCGCGGCGACGGGCTCGAAGACGTACTACTGGTGGGCGAGCTACGACGGCACAACCGTGCGCTCGGACGAGGGATTGCTCCAGCCGTATATCCACAATGGCCAGATCCAGGCCTGCCCGACTTTCCGGAACGCCATCCGGACCGCATCTGGCAACACGGGCTATGCCTACAACTATGGATACCTCTCGCCCTTCGTGCCGCCGACGTGGGCCATCGTGCCGGCAACGTTGGCGGCCATCGATGAGGCGAGCCAGACGGTGGTCTTCGCTGACTCCGCGCGGCTGAACACGTGGTCCGGAGCGCCGGTGGTTGAGGGGAACGTCTACCTCAGCGCGCCGTCGGCCGAGTACCCCACATTCCACGCGCGCCACAACGGCACGGGCAATGTCGCCTGGGCGGACGGTCACGCGAAGGCCGCGCAGCCGACGTACCGGGCGGGTAGTTTCGGCTGGGGGTATAACGCGGATGACTTCAGGAACGCGGAAATTGGCGACATCGATGAGGACGGCAATCTGACGACGGACGAGTTGTTTGATCTGGACTGACGGCGGACGAGGCGAGCGCCTGGAGCAGCGTTGGGCGAGATGCCCGGCGTCGGCGTGTCGCGGCTGAACCCGCTCCTACACGGAGGGTCTACCGAGGACGGCGTCGGGGTCGAAACCTCTCCTACAGTGGTTGGACCCATGGCCAGGCGGGACGGTGTTGGTTGGGGGGCCGACGCCGTCCCGCGGGCCGCATTACTCGCCTGACCTCTGGTAGACATACGTCTCGTAGATGCGCCACTCGATGTATTGGTTCTCGCCCATCTCCTCGGTGAGTGTGGCGCGGATGCAGCGCAGAGGCCGAGGCTCCCACGTCACGTCGATCACGTTGATCGGGTGGCCCTTCGCGCGACCGAGTTCCTCCCAGGTCTCTCCATCGACAGATCCCTCAATGACCAGCGGCGGCGTGATGTCCCACGGGTAAGGGCTCGTGCCGCCATCATCGTCCAGAACAATGCGGGCGACGTCCAGCACGATCTCTCCCATGTCCACCATGTACCAGTCCCCGGCGCGCAGGCGCCCTCCCGGCGTCCATACGGAATCGGGCTTGTTGTCGCAGGCAAAGGGGACGCGCTCATCGCCGCGACTGGCGGAGATGAGCCACTCGGACTTGTCGTGGATCTCAGCGTATTCGGGCCCTGAGTTCGGGGCGCGCTTGAGGTTGGCGACGGGCTCGTTCACCCCGGCCTCGCACCAGGTCTGGAACGCCTCGACCGGACCAGCGCGGTGGTACCACCGATTCTCCGGATCGTCGGTCACTTCGATGGCCGCGCCCAGCCTCTCGTACAGCGCGACGGCCTCATCCCGCCGACCGAGCCCGTCCAGGCACAGGGCGCGTGTGAGTTCCGTCCAGTTGCGGTAGACGTAGTCCTCGCCCGACAGCTCCAGGGCCCGGTCAGCCGAGGTCAGAGCATCCTCGAAGCGCCCGGCCTTGTACAGCAGTCGCGCCCGGCCGCGGTGCCAGTCAGCCGTCTCCGGGTCAAGCTCCACGATCCGGTCGCAGAGCGCCTGGGCCTCGTGAAACCTGCCCCAGGGCGAGGCGAAGGCCTCGTGGAGCTGATCGCGGATTTCCTCGGCAGTCTCGGCGCCCTCGATGTTGTCGCGGATGAAGTCAGGCAACCCCATTCCAGTGGGCGGATAGCGGAGGCCGTCATCTCCTCGCGAGCCACCGGAGTACCACCAGCGTTGGCCTTGCGCCAGATACCGGGCGGTGCTTCGTGGCGCGCGGTCCATGACGAACGACGTGACCGTGTCGCCTTCCAACTCCGAGGCGATCATCAGGCCTTCCGCGCTGATGTGCTTGAGGTTGAAGTCGCCTTCCATCGGTCCGCCCACGCGCACGTGCCGCGCGGCGACGATGGTGACGGGGTAATCGATAACCCCGTTGGCATTTGCGCCCCAGGTGTCGTCGTAGTCCTCGAGGTCGATCCCGTACACGCGCTCTCCCTTCGACAGAGATCGCCCCTCCGGCAGAGCGGTGAAGAAAGTGCCCTCGGCATCCTGGAAGATGAATGTCAGGTGGTTGTCGTTCCCATCGCTTTCAGCCGACAGACGCAGTCCCGTCGGTCGGCCCGGTACGGGGATGTTGAGGGGAACCTGAAGGTATACCTGGCCGGGCGGCGCGTCCTGGAACGCGTAGTGTACGTGGAGCTTGTGGCCCATGACCGGGTGACGCTCGTCTTCGTCCTCGAGGATCTCGATGAAGGACGTCTCGGCGTTCATGCGCTCAGGCTCGGGCGGCTCGAACTCGTCGAAGTTCTCGAGGATCCAACCACCTTGAACGAGCGGCTCATCGGCGTCGATCTTCGAGATGGCCCCCCAGGCCGAGATGAATCCGACCTCCGCCCAGACGAGCGCAGTGCCGGCCGTGTCGTCGGGTGTGAATGCCGTCTCGGCAATGCCGTGGACGGTCTGGGCCGATTCGGTGATGGTTCCACCGGTCGCGCGGAAGTTGACCTCCGTGCCGTCGGGCACGAGCCCTCCCTCGCCGTCGTGGACCACCGCGCGCACGCGACTGTTCTGCTGCGCCGCGGGAACGCCCAGCGATATCGCAGGAGGCTCGATGCGCAGATCGATTGCCTGTTTGCTGACCCAGATCCCACTGATGGCGACGTCAGCCGCTCGCGCGTCACCCGTGTCGGTGAAGCCGTAAACGGCGATGTCGGCGACAGCGTTGGCGCCGTTGCGGAACACCGCGTCCGGCAGGTTCAGCACGAGTTCTTGCCACTCACCCGTGCCCGGGCGTTGCGTGCGGATGGCCTGCGCGATCGGGTCGGTCTCGCCGTGGTAGCGCACGGTCATCAGCCCGCCTCCAGGCGGGTCGAAGTAGCGCAATACAAGCGTATAGCGATTCGGCCCACCGTCCGGCAGGAACGCGCGGGGGACATCAAGGCAGAGCCAGTGGGCGCCGTTCTGTCCGGAGGTTGAGACACAGGTCCGGCCGCCGACCTCGGTCTCGACGAAGTCATTCTGGCCGCCGACGTGCATCGGAGTGAGGCCGTGAATCTCTCCGCGTTCGAAATCGGCCCAGACATCAACCTCGTCGGCGTAGTCCTGAGCGGGGACAAGCGATGGCGCAATCACCAGCAGAGAGACGAGCAGCAACGTCGAGCACACTTTCACAGTACCACCCCTCTGACGAAATGCGTGTCAGTTAACGCTCGCGACCCATTACCTGTTCGGACGTGCTGGCGCTTCAGATGTTCCGGCAATCCAGAGGATTAGCCCTCGACGCGCGTCAAGTAGGCGTAGTACGCGCCGCGGTCCTCGCCGGCGTCGTTGGTGAACCAGGTCTTCAGCTTCGCCTCGCCGGCGGGGAGCGACACGCTGAAGGTGACGGCCTTGGCGCCATGATCGATCGGCTGTGACACGTCGACATCGCCGATGGTGAGGCGAGCTGAGGTCGCCTGGATGGCATCGCCTCCGTCGATGGCGGAGGTGATGGGCGCATCGGCCTCCTCGGGCCAGCGACGCAGGGCGATCTCATAGTCGCCCGCCTCGGCGATATCGACCACCCAGAACCCGTTGGCCGCCGGGCCCTGCTTGATCATGGTCTGATTCCACGGCGGATCGCCCTCATGCCAGTCGTGGCACGTCAACCGAGAGACAGGCTCGTGCTCGGTGCCGACGACCGCCGGACAGTATTCACCGAAGCGCTCGGAGACGCTCGCCCACCATGCTTCGTATGCTTCGCGGTGGCTGGCGACGGCATCGGGATGGTCGGCGGCGACATCGGACTCCTGGCCGGGGTCGGCCCTGATGTCGTAGAGTTCCTCGCCATTCACGAGCCGCCATCTGTCCGTCATGACGGAGGACTTGCGCCACTTGACGGGATGCTCGAGGCGCTGGGAATCGGTGATGACGAAGCGGTCCTGCCAGTCGCTGTCATCGCCGCGCAAGAGCGAGGCAATGCTCTCGCCGTCGAGCGGCACCTCGGGCGCATCGAGTCCGCACAGCTCGATGAAGGTCGGGAGCAGGTCGATGTTCGCGGTGACGTGGCCGACGTCGGTGCCCGCCTCGACGAGGTCGCCGTTGGCCCAGCGCATGAAGAAGGGCACGCGGTGACCGCCCTCGTATTCGGAGCCCTTGCGCCCGCGCATCCCCGCGTTGAAACCCCGGTCGCCGGTGCCGTTATCGGTCATGAAGATCAGGATCGTATCGTCAGCGATGCCGAGTTCGTCGAGCTTGTCCATCAGTCGGCCCATGTTCCAGTCGATGTTGGTGATGATTCCGTAGAAGCGGGCGAGCCGCGCCTCGAGACCGGCGTCGCGGTAGGGCTGCACCCACTCGTCGGCGATGTTGTACGGAGTATGCGCCGCGTTGAGGGGCACGTAAGCGAAGAAGGGCTCATCGCCTGATTCTTGGGCGAAGTCCATGGCCGCCGAGAAGAAGACATCGGAGCAGTAGCCCTCGCACGGCGTGGGCGTGCCGTTGTGCCAATAGGTGTCGTCCGTGTAGTCGTTGCCCCAGAAGTCGGGCGTCTGCCCCACTCCCCCACCGCCGTGCACGAGCGATTCGGTGAAGCCTCTGTCCTCGGGGCGCGAGGGGTAGTTGTCGCCAAGGTGCCACTTGCCGAAGATCCCCGTTTGGTAACCGCTCGCGCCGAAGACGTCGGCCATCGTGACCTCGTCCCCGCGCAGGATCGAGCGCCCCATGATCGTGTGCCACACTCCGGTACGGTTGCAGTAGCGCCCCGTCATGAGCCCGGCCCGCGTGGGAGCGCAGGTGGGGGCAACATGGAAATCGACAAGCCGCACGCTCTGCTCGTACAACCGGTCACAGTGGGGCGTGTTGATCACCTCATTGCCCAGGCAGCGCAGGTCGCCGTATCCCTGGTCATCGGTCATGACCAGGATGACGTTGGGCCGGCGGCGAGGCTCTTGGGCGGGCGCGCCACCCCCCGCGCCGGCGGCCAGAGGCGCGGCGATCGCAGCGGAGCCGACGGTCTTGAGGAAATCGCGGCGGGTTGGGTCGGAGCTGTCCACGGGTGAATGGTCCTCGGGAAGGATGAAACGGCGGCGGGCAAGAATGCCCGCCCCACGAGGCGGCAAGAGGCGCTTCCCCGGATCATTGCCGAGGTCCTGCCGGGCGAGGTGAGGCGCTGCGCGTCGGCGAAGCTTCGCGGCGACGGTGTCGATGAACCGAAAGGCGGGCGAGACCCTTGTGGACAGTTGAGCAACTCGTATCCGAGGCTGTGGAAGGGCGCGTCGGGCAGCGCTTCGCCGGCGTAGACGACGTGAGCGAGTTCACCCACGAGGAGCTGATGAAGGGCGCGCCGCAGGTTCTGGCGCGGCCTCAAGCGGCGGAGTACTTGCCCAGCGCCAGGCCGATCAGCCGGAGGCTCCTGGCCGCGCAATGGACGTTAGTGCTCGAAAGCCTCGATCTCCCGCCCGAGCCCAAAGTCCTCGAGCTTTGCGCGGGGGGGGAGCGATCCGGTGGTCGTGGCGCTGGACGTGATTCGCGGCAGCAGCGCGAAGTACGTCACCGTCAACCTGAACCGGCAGCTCGCGGCGGAACTCACCGAGCGCGCCGGGCCGCTGGATCTTGAGCTGAACATCATCGAGGATGATGCGCAGAATCTGCGGGGTCATTTCGATGTGGGGACCTTCGACTGCATCTGCTTCCACCATGCGATGAACGACATCCTGCAGACGGCGGTCGCGACGAGCCGAGGCATGGACACGCGGACGATCGACTGGTGGCCGACCGAACGGACGATGATCGAGTGGATGGCGGAGGAGCATCAAGCTCACGGGCTGGAGAAGGTCGGACTGCCCGAATTGCGCGCGATTCTCGAACTGTCCGCCGAGGTGCTCAGGCCGGGCGGGATCATGGTCTTCGACCACTGGACCTGGGAGCACCACCTGGGTCTGGACTGGTTTCCGGGAGAGCTGTTCACAGTGCTGATCCCAATGGCGCGCGAGGTCGCTCTGTCACTCTCGACGCCGCTGGTGGAGATCACGCCTGAGGGACTCGACGGACAGTGGTGGATGGTGTTGAAGAGGCAACTGCAGGGGTAACGACAGGGCTGACGGCCGGGCCGACCACAGACATGGCAACGGAGACGGCTGATGAACATCGACGAACGCATCGAGCTGCTGAAGGCGCATCTGAGTGAGCCGATTCCCGGGACTTGGGATGAACCGTTCCATCGCGCGTGGCTGGCGGCGGAGGGCGACGCGGAATGCGTGCGCTTCGCGAAGGCGCACGCGGCGGAGATGGCGGCTGTTCGTCCCGTCATCAAGCCGGGCGAACTCATCATCGGCAACAAGGCGCTGCGGCCCATCGTGACCGGGATGCACATCGCGTTTGCGTATGGCATTCAGATGGATCACGGCCGGCTGGCGGAGCTGAGAGAGTCGCAACCGGACGCGGCGGAAGAACTCGATGCGATCGAGACGTACTGGGCGACTTGGATGGCCGACAGCGAATACTGCGCCCCGATGGCGATGCACGCGGCGCTGGCGTATGAGCTGTTCCTCGAGCGCGGCGTGGATGGCATGCGCGAGCATGTCAGGCATTGGCAGGCGGCCAACGCGCCGAAGTCGGCGGAGTGGTATGAGGCGCTGCTGATCACGTTGGACGGAGTGACGGCGTTCATCGAGGCACACGCGCAGGCGGCAAAGGCCGAGGGTCTGGACGACATCGCCAACGCGTGTCAGCACATCGCGCGCGGCGCGCCGAGGACATTCCACGAGGCGGTTCAGCTCGCGTATCTCATGTTCTGGCTGAACGGGCATGACTCGCCCGGACCGGTGGACCGGTACCTGTATCCGGCGCTGAAGCGCGACCTTGATGCCGGCACGACGACGCTCGAAGAGGCGCAGGAGCTGATCTACTGCCTGTGGCTGAAGTTCGAGGAGAAGACCGCCTACGGCGTTACGATCGCCGGTCAACTGCCCGATGGATCGGACGCGTGTAATGAGCTGACCCACCTATGCCTTGAGGCGACGCGGCGGCTGAGGTTGCTCTCGCCCAGGACGGCGTTCCGCTGGCACCCGAACGTCTCCGAGGACGCCCTGAGCCACGCGATCGACGTCATCGCCAGCGGCGCGAGCTTCCCGGCGCTGATCAACGATGAGGCGCTCATCGCGGCGGCGGTTGAGCGAGGCATCGCGCTGGAGCACGCGCGCGAATACAGCTTCGTGGGATGCGGACAGACATACCCCGTCGGCCGCGGCCACGGAGACTATGAGGACATCGTCGCGAACTCCGCCAAACCGCTGGAGTTGGCCCTGAACAACGGTATCGATCCCGTAAGCGGGAATCGGATGGGGCCCGAGACGGGCGAGGCGGAGAGTTTCTCAACATACGACGAGTTCTTCGGCGCGTATCGCGAGCAGATGGACCAGCACATCGGGACCCAAATCGAGCACGTCAACGCGCATCGCCGCAAGCACGTCGGCAGGTGGTATGCCCCCATGCGGTCGCTGGTCACGTACGGATGCGTTGAGCGCGGGCTTGACTGGCACGAGGGCGGGGCGGACTACAGCGAAGGCCAGATCGACATGGTCGGCCTGACCACGACGACGGACTCGCTCGTCGCGATCAGGAAGGCGGTATTCGAGGAGGGGCTGGTCGGACTCGGCGAGCTGCGGGATGTGCTGAACTCAGATTGGGAAGACGCCGAGGCGTTGCGCAAGTACATGCTCGCGCGGTTGCCGAAGTTCGGGAACGATGACCCCGAGGCCGATGGGACGATGGTCGAGGAACTCGATAGGATCAACCGCTTCATCAAGTCGCACAGAACGGTCTTCGACGGCCCGTGGGGGATGGATATCATCGGGTGGTCGGGCGCGATGGAACTTGGAAGCCAGACGGGCGCGACCCCCGACGGTCGGCGGAAGTTCGAATCGCTCGCAGACTGCGCGGGCCCGGCTCAGGGGCGGAACGTCAAGGGTCTCACGACGACGCTGCACTCGATGATGAAGCTGCCGCATGATGAGGTCCACGGCCCGCTCGTTCTGAGCCTGCGATTCCCGAAGAGCGCCGTGGCTACCGACGAGGGCAAGGCGAAGATGCGCGCCGTCGCAGAGTCATACCTGGAGGGCGGCGGTCAGGACCTGCAGATATCGATTGCCAGCACCGAGGAGATGAGAGCCGCGCAACTGAATCCAGAGGCCCACCGCGACCTCGTCGTGCGGGTCGGCGGCTTCAGCGCGTACTTCATCCACCTGGAGCGACGCTTCCAGGATGACGTCATTTCCCGCTCAGAAGCGATAGTATGACGCCGAGGATTTGCCTGCCCAGGATGAGCTGGGTCCCCGTCAGCGCCACCAGCACGTAGACCACCCACGTGAAGATCTTCTCGCTCACCCTCCTGTTCATCCACAGGCCTAAGAACACGCCCAGCACCACCACCGGCGCGAGCCATATCGCAGCCACCGCGACCTTGACCGTCAGCAGCTTCATGCCGATGAAGAACGGCAGCTTGATGAGATTCAGGCAGGTGTAGTAGATGACCGTGGTGGCGACGAACTTCTCTTTCCCGAGCTTCTGTGGGATGAGGTAGAGCGTGATGATCGGTCCCGCGGCGTGGGCGAGCATCGAGCAAAACCCCGCGCCCATTCCCGCAAGCGTCCCCTGCCACCAGACAGGGCGGAAGTGCTCGCCCGTGACGACGCCTCGGTCCCGGGCGATCTGGAGCGCGACGAATCCAAGAGAGATCACGCCGAGCCCAATGCGAAGATAGCGTTCCTCGAGGGTGGTGAGCAGCAGCGCGCCGACGATCACCCCGGCGATCGTGCCCGGCAGGAGCAGCCACAGGTTGCGGAGATCCCACTTCTTCCACCAGGCGTACAACGACCCCCAGTCGCCGACGATCAGCAAGGGAAGCATGAGCGGGAGCATCACCGGGACTGGCATGACCTGGGCGTAGAGCGCGGGCGAAACCAGCCCCACTCCCCCACCGAAGCCGGCCTTGCCGATGCCGATGAAGACACTCGCCAGGAAGATGGCCGAGATGATCCAGATGATGTGGACGTCGAAGGCCTGCTCGATGAAGACGGG
Source organism: uncultured Armatimonadia bacterium (assembly GCA_964555935.1). GTDB lineage: Bacteria > Armatimonadota > Zipacnadia > Zipacnadales > VGFC01 > CAZKUN01. Next base: position 9,357 of record CAZKUN010000089.1, read on the forward strand.
CATGAGGGCGCTCTCAAGACGGCGGCGTGAAGATGACCGTCGCCTATTCGGCAAGAGCGCGCGCGATGCCTCTGGTGTCTACTGCTCGAGGGTGTCGAGGTAGGCGAGCGTGCGGTCGACTCGAACCAGGCCCGAGCGCCGGTAACGCTCGGTCTCGTGTTTCTCCGCCTGTTCGCGGGCGCGAGCGAGATACTCGCGAGCACGTGGCACGTCGCCCATGTCGGCGTAGATGTCGCCGATGAGCCGGCTGAAGTAGCTGCGAGTCGGCCTGAGGACGGCGGGGTTCCCAGCGCGGGCCTGGGCGTAGAGTTCGTCGGCGCGAAGGGCGGAGGCAAGGGCATCATCGAAGCGACCAACGTCCCGGAGGGATTCGGCGTTCCGACGCACGCTAGAGGCCGCCCAGGCCGCGCGATTGTGGCGGAGCCGATCAACGGTGCTGGGTTCGTGGACCCAGTCGGGGACGGTGTCGAGCGAGCCCCCCGAAACCGGAAGAGGGATGCGCAAGCTGATCGTCTGACTGTCGCCAAGCTTGGGGGCGCCCGTCTCGATCATGAGCGGGGGCAAGGTGGAGCAGACCGACAGCGGGACGCTGATCTCGTCGCCGTCATCCGGCGGCTCACCGGGTTCGAGCGGCACGAGTATGACGGCGGCGACGTCGGATTCCGCGTGGCTGAAGACTTCCATCACGCGAGCGAAGTACTCGCGCCCCGCCGCGCTGCGTAGGGGAACGCGCGCCGCAACTGTCATGGAGACGGCTCCAGCTCTGCGGGCTTGCGCGCGCTTGTTCCAGGGGAGCTGGTCGAGCGGCAATTCAAGCCGTTCGACCCGATGGTAGAACTGGACGGTGGCCTCGGGCACTGGCGGGAGCTGCTTGGCGCTGACGGGAACGCTCACGATTTCCTCCCGCCCCAGTTTGGGCGGGTGCACGGTTACTTGCAGACTCTCGAACGTATGCGTATCGACGGCTGTCGCGACCGCCGCGTGTTGGGCAGAACGGAGATCGATGGTTGTCTTGGCCGGGAGTTCGGCGAGTTCGAAGAACGCGCGGTCCGGCGGCGGGATCGTCTCGTAGGTATGCACCCAGCTTCCGGGATCATCGAGGAGGACACGGGCGCGCGGCAGCGACGTCTGAGGGTCAGTGAGGAGCTGGTCATAGAGGCAGCTCACGACGGGGAGGTCGGTCTGAGTGTCAATCCACCAGAGCAGGCGCGGGTAGCGCTTGTCTCGGTCTCCGGCGTCCCAGTCGCGGGCGAACTCGCGGACGCTGAACACGCGGCAGGCATGCCCTTCGTAGGTGTCGGCGCCGATGTCCTCGACCTGCGGGTCGTTCGCGGCATCCAAGTCCAGCATGGCGACCAGACGGGACGCCGCCGACCATGCGTTCGGCCACTCAAGCGAGCGAGCCGATGAGATCAGGAGGGACTCGTTCGGAGGATCGAAGGCGTAGCGCGCGCCATCGACGAAGCCCAACGCGAGCGTCTGTTCCCCCGTCGCTTGGAGGCGATGCGCCCATGACGCCTGCCCGGGACCGGAGTCGGGCATCACGCAGAGCCATTCCTCAATGTCCCAGGAGAAGGGGGACTTGACATCCACGACGTGGAGGCATTGGCCATCGAGAGCCGAGGCCAGACGCGACAGAGTCGGGCCGCCAACTTCCGGAGGAGACGGCGAGGACATCAGCATCGTATGGGTGGCGAAGACGCCGACCATCACTGCGGCCAACAGCCCCGACACGCGAAGCCAACGCGGCAAACCACCGATCACTCGTGCCACCACACATCCCTCCCTATCTACCCGTTACATAGCTGAACCATTGGGATGAAGGAAAGGGTCCGCACGGTCATTCCGGCGGCGTATCGGGCGGCGTATCGGGTCCGGTCTGAGCCAGATGTGGGAACAGGCGACGGACAGCCACGCTTCCCGGCCAGGCGCAGAGCCACATGACGGCGCCAGAGGCGAGACCCATCAGCGCCTCGCCGAGCGCTTCATGGCCGGGGTACCCCTGGAAGAGGTACCGGTAGCCGGAGAGACCAGCCATCGCGAGCACGAGCAGAGCGGCCGCCACGGAGATGGCCATGACGGGGCGTCTCGGGAAGAAGACGCCCATCAGGAAGCCTCCGACGACGGCGAGCAGGATGAAGGTCGGCAACATGATGGGCGCCTCCTCTGCGGCGTCTGACCGACGGCGCTCCTATTCCAGCGTATCAAGGTACTTGAGGCAAGCGTGGATCTCGGCCAGTCTCCTGTCGGTCGCGAGTCGGGATTCGGCAGTGGGTGCGTCAAGGTTCCGCAGAAAGACGCGACAGGCCTCGGCATGTCTGCGGGCTTCACTGATGTTGCCAAGGTCCGCGTACAAATCCATGTAAAGGCGGGTCATGTCAGCGCTCATCTGGTAGTCCTCCCCGCCGTCGATCCGATGGGCCACTGCATACCACTCATCCGCAAGGTCGGCGATCCTCAGAGCGTCGTCCTGGCGCGCGAAGCGCCGAAGCTGTTGAGCATGCCGGTAGATCTCGGATGCCAGAAAGCGGTGTGGGAATCCGCGACTACTGACAGCCCATCCCGGACACGTGGAAGTCCACCATGGCAGCTCGTATGTTGCCAGCGACGGCTCGGGGATCCACACATTCAGTTCGATCGTCTGTCTCTCGCCGTCAACGCGAAGTGGAATCGTGATCCTGTCTTCGCCCACCAGCCCTTCCGCCGGGCTCAGTGGCACCAGCCGTAGGATTGAGGTTGAGTCCGGGATCTTCTCAAACAGACGGCCCCACCATACGCAATACACGGCTCCGTTCTCACTGGTGATCGGCGCTGTCTCAATCCGCCCTCCGGGATCGTCGTCTCGGTGGTCCCATTGTGCCTGGTATCGCTCCGCCCCGATGGTCTGGTGGTTCGAGGCCTGGAGGTGGCGGTATGGCGTGATCTCCGGAGGGTTCGAACGGCACGACACGGCGATGTAGACGACGCCTGCGTCGGAGGCCGCCGCGGCATGCGCTGCGACCCGACTGGTGTTGCCTTCGACAGAGCTGATCTCGCCCTCGAGCAACCTATCCTGCTGAGGCCGTAGATCAAGCGTCTGACGTGCGTTGAGGTCCGACAGCTCGAAGAGACCCGCGGGCGGGCTCTCGACGACGCTGAACCGGGCCAGAATGCTGCGCCTGTGGCTCAGCCCCGCTCGGACCTCATCGAGCGTTGGGCGGTCATTGTAGGGGTGGTTGCTCCGGGCCAGAAACTGGCACTCGAGAAACGGCAGCGACGTGTTGGCATCGATCCACCAGGCTCTCAGCCGCGTCGCCGGTTCGCCATCGTCACCCAGGGCCCCGGCGCGCTCCGGCCAGACGACGACGATGCACTCTCGTCCTTGGTACGCGTCCAACTCCAGGAGGAACGGGTGGACCTCCTGCTGGTGCTCGACCCCCCGGAGGGTTGCTTGGATATTGCGGATCTCAGACTCATGCTCCCACGAGTCGGGGTTGATATGGGAGATTACCCGATTGCGTTCCGGCGAGGCGTGCTCGCGGTATGTATCCGCGGTCCAGGCGCGGACGCTGGTATAGTCGAACCACTTCTCCTCGGTCCGCACCGACCACGAGTCATCGTCCGCATGCCATTGGAACCAGGTCTTCTTGCCGCCGGAGGGGTCGCCGGAGATGGTCTCGTAGAGGATGCATTTACCGTCGAGGGCCTCGGCCATCTGGGCGAATACGACCTCGGCGAACACCGGGCGGATGGGCGTGGACGAGATCAGCAGGACAGCAGCAGCAACCCAGGCTACGAGGGTCGTGCTTCCCAAGAGGAATCTCCGAGGCGACGCCGGTGTCGCGGGGAGCGGGATGGAACTGAGCAGGCGCCCCGCCAGTCCCGGAGGCGCCTGCACCTCCACCGCATTCAACCTTGCGTCCAGTTCCTCGTCACTCAGCCGGTGCTTCGCAGGTGACATGTTGCTCCTCCTCTTCGTCTTCGAGCTGCGCGCGGAGGCGTTTGCGGGCCTCGCTCACTCGCCAGCGGGCGGTGTCATCTGAGATGCCCAGGGCCTGAGCCACCTCGCGGTGCGAGAGCCCATGTAGCGCGTGCAGCAAGAGTGGATGACGGTACTTGGCCGGTAGGTCGCGAACGGCGTCGAGCAACTCGGCTTGGTCGAGGAGCTGGGTCGTGCTGGGGAAGTCCACGGGAGTTGGGGGGCTAACCGCCTCTGATATCGACTTGCGACGCAAGACACGTCGGCGAAGCGACCGGGCCTGTTTCAGCGCCACCCCACACAGCCACGCTTCCAGGTTCTCGGCCTTTGCGGCCCGGTCAGGTTTTCGCCAGACGGCCAGGAACGTCTCCTGCGTCAGATCCTGCGCATCCTCCGCGCTGCCGGTGTCGGCCCAGAGCAGTCGGTAGATACGCTCGTGATGCCGACGGACCAGCGCTTCACACGCCGCACGCTCACCCAGTCGCAACCCCTGTTGGATATCAGCGTCTGACATTGCCATGCGACAACCCAGCCCCTCTCACCAGTACAGTCGTCGTGAGGTCGCGGAATGTGAGGAAGCGCGGTTACAGCCTCACCTGCGCATCCATCAGCCACCCGAGAATTCGCTCTCGCAACGTCCGCTCGAGACACTCGTGGTCGGCGTGGCCGACCAGGTTGACGCGCTCGTGGGGGTCGGCGAGGAGATCGTAGAGCATGATGCCTCTCCCCCGCCGATCCATCGCGTATTTGTGCTGCCGGGTGCGGATCATCGTGATGTCATCAACCTCGCTGAAGGTGGCGTCGCGAACGGATTTCTGACCATCAAGCAGCGGCGCGAGCGAGTGGCCGAGCGCGCGAGTCGAGGGCTCGCATCCCGCGGCGTCGAGCAGCGTCGGCATGATGTCGACCGTCTCGACGAAAGCGTCGCTCACCTGACCCGCGCTGCCCCGCGCGGGCCAGCGGAGAATGAAGGGCACTCGCAGCGCCGATTCATGGAAGTTCGACTTGTGGATCCAGCCGAAATCGCCCGCCATCTCGCCGTGGTCCGACCAGAAGACGACAACCGCATCGTCCCACCAGCCACGCCGCTCGAAGGCCGCGCGGATATTGCCCACCCAATCGTCGATGAGCGAGACCTTCCCGTAATAGTTCGCGCGAATCCCCTGGATATCTGAGTCCGTTAGGCCCTTCACCCGGCGCCTCAGCGCGCGGTCACGAGCATGGTCGGGCACCCACTCGGGCGGATCCGTGAGTGGGATCGCCGCGGGCGTCTCGGCGGGACCGTACATCTGGGCATACCTGCCCGGCGCGTCCCACGGATCGTGCGGGCCGCCGAAGCCGACGAAGAGACACGGCGGGCGCGCGTCATCGTACTCATCGACCCACTCGACCGCTTTGCGCCCGATGTAGCCGTCCATGAAATCGTCCTCAGGCAGCGGGCTGGCCCACGCCGCGCGGGCACCCACCTCGCGGCGCCTGCGGTAGTCATCCTTGAACGCCTCGAGCAGGCCCTTCTCCGCCCATTCATCCGTCATATACGAGTCCGTGTTCATCGTCGCGTACGGGCCGGTGGTCTCGTGGACATCGTCGAAGCCGCGAGCGCGCATGTAGCCTTCGCAGTCGCGCAGGTGCTGGCCGGAGTGCGGGTAGTAGTGCGATTTTCCCGTGTGGCACGTGCGATAGCCGGCCGACTGGAGGTGGTGGAAGAGGCTCTCATCTCCGGCCGGAAGCTGGCCGGAATTGTGCCACATGCCATGGTTGTGCGGGTAGAGTCCGCTGATGAACGACGCCCGCGCGGGCATGCACAGAGGGCTGTTCGTGCAGCCATGGCTGAACCGCGTGCCCTCGGCGGCCAACTCGTCGATGTGCGGCGTCGTGACCTGGAGGTGATCCGCGCAACTCATGCAATCGGCGCGCATCTGGTCGGGCATGATGATGAGGATCGGGGGAAGGCCGTGGCTCACGGGAGGGTTCCTTTCGTTGCGACCGTATCGAGCGAGGCCTTCGACGCGAGGGGGAGGTGAACCTGTTGCGCGTGAGGGAAGGAGAGGGACGGCGATGCCGGCTGGAAGCCGGCGCTCCCGGCAGGCTACATTGGGTGCGAGACAGGAAATGGCGGAGGGTTGATGATGCTGCAGCTGTCAATTGGCGCTCTTGTCTGCTGCGCGAGCTTCGCACAGACGCCCCTTCGGCCGGGCGAGCTGAGGCTGTCGATCGTGGCTGACGACGCGGTCGCTCTGGGCGCCAACCTCGTGCCGAACGCGGGCTTTGAGGCGGTCGAAGGCAATCAGCCCGAGGGGTGGGCCTTCGCGCCCCGCAACACCGACGCGACGTTTGAGGTGGTGCCCGACGGGCGGCACGGGGGGCAGGCCGTGCTCATCACGAACAGCACCCCGCACGGCGCGCACGTGTATGGACAGCTCACGCTCACCGGCGGCATCGCGCTGGAGCCGGGCGAGACGTACACGCTGAGCTGCTACGTGAAGTCAGACGGCCCGGGCAGGTCGTGGATCGGCGGCGGCGACGGCTGGTGGATGCGGCTCAACTTCACAAGTACGGGCGGCGAATGGAAGCGCTTCGTGAAGACGTTTGGCGCCCGCGACGGCGACAAGGCGTTCGCGGTGATGGTCAACACGGACAGCCCGACCGATGGTTTCCTGATCGATGACATCAAGCTTGAGAAGGGCGCCACTCCGACGCCGGCGATCCAAGGGGACCGCGACACGAGGGTGCCTGAGATCGACCTGGACGTGCCGGATCCGCTCATGTCGGTGGAGCCCACTGTAACGTTGCCGATATGGTTGTACTTGCCCGGGGATGCGGCCGGGTGCGAGATCACATGCGTGATCACCGGCGCCGACGGCGTCGCGCTCGGATCAACGAAGTTGACGACAGACTTGGCCAAGGGCGTGACGCCGATCGAGATGGAATGGGACATCAGCGAGACGCCCAATGTGGTCGGCGAAATCGAGGTGACGATCGTCGCGGCTGGCGAGACTGCGACCAGCAAAGGCAATACCACGCTTCTGACGATGGCGGGATTCAGCGAGGTGTATTCGTCTGTCCTGCCGGCGGTCGAGGCCCTGACGAGGGCCGTGGCAGAGGCCAAAGACGCGGGCGCGCAGGCGGCCTACCCCGTCGCCGCGCTCCAGGTTGCCGAGCGGTTTGGCAGCATTGTGGAAGAGATCGCTCAAGCGGGCGGGATTGACCGGGCGAGCCAATACGCGGCCGACATCGTCGCGATGTGCGAACAGGCGACCGAGGAGGCGAGAGGCATCGCGGCGGGGCGAGTCGAGGACCGCACGGTGGCCGATCATCCGATGGACCAAGTGGAGATCGTCGGTCGCAACTTCGTCGTCGGCGATCAGCCCGTGTCGCTCGTCGGGCCGTTGGGATACGGCGAGCTGCTGAACGAGATCGAGACCGTGCGCAACTACGGCTTCAACGTGGTCGGCGACGACTTCAACTCCTACAGCGCGCTACGCATGGTGACGGGCGACGATACCTTCGACGAGACGGCGATCCCGAAACTGTTGGAGAGTTGGGACCGGCTGCGCGACCTCAACCTGGCCATCAGCTACAACCCGACGCCGCACTACTTCCCCGAGTGGGCGCTGACGAAGTACCCCGACATCACCGGCGGCGATCCCGTCGACCGCCTGCCTGACTGGAGCGGGCTGAACCGGCATGCGGGAAGCCGGACGAAGTCGTACGGCGGCTTCTTCCCGTTCGCCATCGAATCACCCACCGTGCATCGGCTGATCGAGCGGTACTACGGCAAGCTGTTCCCCGCGATCAAGGACCATCCGAGCACGCGCGTGACGTGGCTGATGAACGAGCCGACGTATGGGAGCAGCGACGCGGAGTACCTGCGCCAGTATCGCGAGTTCCTGCGGGAGAAGTATGACACGCTCGCGGAGTTGAACGAGACGTGGGGCACGGAGCACGAGTCGCTGGATAAGATCGGGCGGTCTGGACCGGTCAATCCAGGGCGGTTCGACTTCATGGACTACCACAACCAGCACGTGGCGGAGTGGTTTGAGTGGCTGGCCGATGAGGTGCGGAAGAACGACCCCAACGCGATCGTATCCAACAAGCCGATGGCCTGGACGATCCTCCAGCCCGAGCGCGGGATCGACTTCGAGCGCCAGGCGGAGATCATGGATGTGCCCGGGTGCGACGCATCGCGGGCCCCGCGCACCGAAGGGTATGCGTATGGCTGGATGGGGCCGGTGTTTCTGTTCGACTTCTACGCGTCCGTGGCGCCGAACAAGCCGCAGGCGGACCTGGAGTACCACTACGTTCACCAGCCGTATGCAACGGCGGACTACGTGCGGTCGACGTACTGGCAGAGCTACCTCCACGGGTTGAGGCTGAGCACGTTCTGGGTGTGGGGCAAGGGGCAACTCGGCGACGGCAAGGCGGGCGCGGGCATGACGCATACCGCGTGGAGCCAGCCGCAGGTAGGTTGGGGGACGGCCACCTCGGCGCTGGACGTGAGGCGGCTGGCGAAGGAGATCTCGCACTTCCCGCCGCCGGCCGAGGTCGCGCTGTACTTCAGCAAACCATCGCTCTACCTCGACGAAGGTCCGGCGCAGACGGCGTTGCAGAAGGCGTACGCGGGCCTGTTCTTCTCCGATGCGCCAGTGGGCTTTGTGACCGACAAGATGATCCGCGAGGGCAAACTCAACGGGCTGAAGACCCTCGTCGTGCCTGGCGCCAAACACGTGGAACGCGATGTGTTGGAGCAGATCGTCGCTTTCGCGAAGGCGGGCGGGCATGTGGTGCTGCTCGGCGATTGCTTGCGTGAGGACGAGCACCGCGGGCCGCATCTGGAGACGCTCGCGGTCCGGGGACCAAGCGTGTCTGAGATGAACGTTGCCGAGCCATCGGTCCTGCACGGCGAGTTCGAGTCGGTCCTGGAGCAGGCGGGAGTTGGTCGCCCAGTGAGGGCGGGCCAGTGGGCGGTTGAGTGTCGCAGCGTCCGCACGGATGACGGGGTGCTGTGCAGCCTGCTGAACCTGAACGAGGAGGCAGTAGAGGTGGATGTGACGCTCGACGGCGAGGACTTGGGCGATTGGGAAGACCTGATAACGGCGAAGAGCGGGACCGGGCCGAGGATGAGCCTCGAACCAATGGTCCCGCTCTTCATACGGATACGGTAGGACTGGTAAGGACTCCAGGCTCGATCAGGGCTTCAAGCCTCACCAGCCCCGTCGGTGGTGGGCGTGACAGTCTGTCTGATCACTCACCCGCGGTGTCGTCGATCGCCGCCGGGCCCTCACTTGCATCATCCTGGCGCGGATCCACCGCGCACGCGTTGTCCGCGGACATTCAAGTAGGCACTCCAAGCCGCGGCAGGATTATCTTCATCAACAGTACCCACCCCACGACAACCCCAACCGCCAATAGCAAGCCCCAAAGCTCGCCCATGGTACATCCCACCCTTCAATCGAGAACCATCCGCCATCTACTGCAGTAGAACGCTTGGCTCCGCCCATCTGCTCCGGCGCCCGGCAGGTTTCCTGCATCCGGATCGGCGTGTCTCTCGTTCTGGTAGAGGTAGGCAGGATCGTTGCAGTTGTTGTTTTCAGTGAACGGCGCGAGTGCAGGGACGCTTGCAGGCGCCATGGAACGTTGTCGCGTGAGGAAAAGGTAGACCCTGATGGGGCACAGAGGCCGTAGACAGAAGTTAGGCTGTATTGAACTGCTCGTCGTCGCGTTCATCCTGTTCGTCGGGCTGCAGGTTGGCGTCTTCGCACTGCGGCTTGTCGGCGAACTCGTGGTGATCGGCACGACGCTCGCTCGATGGGTGGCGGTCGGCGCGGCGGGCGCGATCGGCGTCGCCCTCGCGGGCGTTCTCGTCTTCTACACCGGCAAGGGCCTGGCGAGCGGCCTCGGCAGACTGTTTGGCTGGAAGAAGAGCCGCCGCGAGGCGCGCCAGGAACTCTCGTCATATCGCAGCCAGGCTCGCGAGTGGCGGGTGGGCATCCGCAAGACGATCCGGCGACTGCGCAAGCGCCGCTGGCTGTCACGCGGAGACGCGCTGCGCTACTGGAAGGTGGCCGACGCTGCAGTGCTACGCCTTCGCGCGCTCGAGGGCGACTTGATGACGCTCCGCTCGCTGCCGGCGACGGAGAAGTGGACGGCCAGCGTCGACAAGGCGGCTCGCACGATCGTCGATCGCCTTGAGCAGACGCACATGGCGCTGGTAAAGCTGCTGGCGGAATCGGCGCTCCAGCCGGATGAGGGCGTGGCGTCCGATCTGCGCGAGTCGGCGGACGAGTTAGAGAGTCTGCTCGCGGCCATCGAAGACGTGAAAGGCTCCGGACCGATGTCTACCTCGACCCTCACTGCAGACCGACTGCCCACGACAGTGGACAACGGTCAGACATCGCGCGCGAGCGAGTCGGTCGCTGACGAGTTGAAGACGTAGCCTTTCGGACGGCTCAGCGCGCCCATGGGGTCTACTTGCATGACCGTCCGAGCCGCGCTGATTCTGGCGACCGCGGTGTTGGTTGCTTTCCCCGTCGCGACCCGAGCCGACGTCGGTGAGTGGGCGCTGGCGAACCGGCATATTGAGATCCGCGCCGACGGTGCGGAACTCACCCACCTCGCGTTCGATCCCGCCGGCAAGAAGAACTTCGGACGGAACCTCATCCAGACGGCAGGCTTCGCCGGCATCGAGGTCGCACCGGGAACGCGACTCGAGGAGACGCGCGACACGGTGCGGTTGCTCGACTGCGACAGCGTCGTTCCGATGGACCGCGGAAACGAGACGGCCGACGTCCCCGCGCTGCTGCATGAGGGCGAGACGTTCGGGCAGAGCTTCGTCATCGACTCAGGCACGTTCACCAGAATAGCCGTCAAACTCCCGACATGGAACACCACGGATTCAGCTGCGACGATCGCCCTGAAACGCGCGGGGCCCGGCGGCGACGTCATCGCCACGCGCCGCGCCGAGAATGTGAGGGACAACTCGTGGCAGGAGCTGACCTTCGATCCGCAAGCAGCGGGCACGTACTACGTTGAGCTGTCAGAGCTGAAGGGCCAGCTAGGGTGGTGGTCACTTCGGGGCGACGCGCTCCCGGACGGGCAGGCGTTTGCTGACGGCCAGCCGCAGGAGGGCCTCGAGCGCACCATCCGCATTACAGGAACGAGGCCTGCGGGTACGGCGGACCTGACGCTGGCTCTGAACGGACCAACGCTGACGTTGCAGCTCGACGTGACGCCGAATGGCGCTGAGCGCCCGGATTCATGGCCACTCAATCTCGTCACTTACTGGGTCAACGAGGGCTACGATGTCTCGAAGGACTCCGTGCCTTTCAAGCGCTTCTTCTCGAGCAGTCAGCGCTACTTCGCCGTCGAGCAGCTTAAGCGCAGCGACATCGGCGGGCACTTGGTTTTCTTCGGTTCGGAGTGGATCGAGGCGGAGGGGACGGATGACTACGATCTGCGGTTCTCTGGGGGGGAATCTCTGGCTCCAATGGGACACCGCCCCGGACGCGCTGACGATGGAGCTGAAGACTCCGTTCTCGGAGCATGAGGCGGGCCGCCTGCGGACGGAGATGGTGGTGGATCTTAAGCCGCGCGAGGACACCGTGCCGGCGAGTTGGCCGGCGTTCGAGACGCCGGACGCGGCGCTGACGGAGGACGTGAATCGTCTCCTATATGAACGCAACCACTCCTACCCGCCGGCGGCGGGTCCGGCGCCTTGGCTCGAGTGGATGGCGGTCGCGCGATTCTGGTTTGCGGGGGCGATGCGTGATGACCAGCGCGGCCAGGTGGCCGGCACTCCGATCACGGACGAGGGGTATGTCCACACCTGGGGTGGCGAGGCAGGATGGCCATTCCCGGATCCGAAGACATACGACACGCGCCACTTCGACACGAACGCGCGCTTCGTGCTGGCGATCTGGCGCTACGCGTGTTGGACGGGCGACATGGAATTCCTGAATTCGCAAGCAGAGCGCGTCCGCAAGGCGATGCGGTACCAACTCAGCACGCTCCACGGCGAGGACGGACTCATCATCGCCGCGAGCAAGGATTTCAACGGCAAGCACAAGGGCGTGGGCAACAACTACTGGGACATCCTCCCCTTTGGCCATCTCGATGCATACGCGAATACCTACTGCTACGCATCGCTCCTCGCGGTGGCCGAGATCGAGGAGATGCTGGAGGACACCGAGACGGATAGCCCGGCGCTCGCGCCGGGTGAGTACCGGCGCTTGGCGGAGGAGACGCGCGAGGCGTACAACCAGGCATTCTGGGATGATGAGAAGGGCCGTTACATCGGGTGTATCGACATCGATGGCGAGGAGCACGATTTCGGTTTCACGTTCGTGAATCTCGAAGCGATGGCCTACGGGCTGGCGGACGAGGAGCAGGCGGCCCGCATCTACCACTGGATGGAGACCGAACCGACGTCATCGGGCGAGGCCGACACGTACTCGCGCTGGATCTTCGCGCCAAGGGCAAACACGATCCACAACCCCACGTGGAGTCCCGAGGAGGACCGCACCCTCGAGCCCGAGGCGGCCGATCCGTGGTGGCATTTCGGATGGCGCGGGACAGCGTGGGGCGACCAGTGCCAAGACGGCGGGGCGATTCTGTACACCTCGTTCTATGATCTCATGGCCCGCAGCCAACTGGTCGGCGCGGACAACGCGTGGCAGCGCTGGAGCGAGATCCTCGAGCGATACCGCATGCCGGATCGGCTGTGTGGCGGCGGGCCGCTATACCGAGGCGAGAATCCCCAGCGCGTCGATGCGGGCGCGGTCGGTGTCGACATCCCGTTCCCCGAGAGCGGGCTCGTGCCATGCTGGTTCCTCTACGGAGTGGCGGGTATCAACGCGACAGCGGCGGGGCTGGAGATCAGGCCGAACCTCCCGAGCGATCTACCGTGGCTCATCGTCAGAAACGTCAGCTACCGCGGCTTGACGCTGGATATCCGGGTGGCAAACGGCTCCGTCAAGCTGACCTCGAAAACGCCGGGGCATCGCTTCACGTGGACGCGGAAGACTCGGGACGGAGCGGTCTTCACCGAACCACCAATGGGGATCGACTTCCCGCAGCCTGAGAGTCCGGAGTCGATGGCCAAGACGGACGCCGCGTGGATCTGGGCCTCGGCGACGGCCGGCGAGCATGACACCGTCTACCTGCGCAAGACCGTGGACCTGCCGGCGAAGCCCAAGCGCGCGACGGTTGACATTGCGGTCGATGACTACTGGGTCCTGTTCATCAATGGGCAGGAAGTCGCCGAGGGGCAGGGGTGGAGCAAGGCCCAACGCATCAACGTGGCGCGACACCTGGCGCGAGGGTGTAACGTCATCGGCGTGAAGGCCACAAACGAGACAGGCCTCGCGGGCGCGCTCGTGCAGGTGACGATCACCTCCGGCGGCGAAGAGATGAAGGTCCTGAGTGGCCCGGACTGGCGGGCGGCCAACGAGGCGCCCGACGGCTGGTCCGCGACCGACTTCGACGACTCGGACTGGACGGCAGCGACGTCATTCGGGAAGCCGCCGGTCGCGCCGTGGGGGCATATCGCCCTGCCATAGCCGACGGCGCGCGTGCCAACCGATAGGGAGAGACCAGTTGATACAAGGCAAGGTCATCGGAGCCATGGGCCTGTCCTGCGCGATTCTGTCGCTCGGTATCGCCGCGCGGGCAGAGCGTCGCAACCCTCGCTCATTTCACGTCGACCCTCGACGCGGCCTCGACGACGCCACCGGAGACGCCGCCAGCCCGGTCAGGTCTCCTGCCTCTCTGGTTGGCCGCCTGCAACCAGGCGACACGGTCGTCCTCGCTCGCGGCAGGTATGACCAGCCCGTGCAGTTCACCGACAGCGGCACGGCCGAAAGCCCCATAACTATCCGGAGTGACGAAGGCCACCAACCGATCGTCTCGCGGACGACGTGGACGATCACCGACGCGTCTCACATCGTCATCCAAGGGCTGACGTTCAGAAACTGCTCGCCAGGCCTCGTCATCGGTCCGAACGCCAGCGACAACGCGGTCGAGGACTGCCGCTTCGAGAACTGCCCTCCCAAAGGCCATCACGGCTATGAGCGGGCCATCGTCGGCCAGGCGCCCGGGGCGCATCGCAACCGCATCGAGAACAGCGTGCTGACCCGTCCCTACGAGCCGCTCAACGGCGAGGGCGCCGAGGGCATCCAGGTGGTGGAGGGCAACCAGCACTGGGTCTTCCGCGGCAACCGCATCAGCGGATACATGTATGGGCTCGACATGGGCTACCAGCACGGCAACGGCGTGCCCGGATACATCCTGGTGGAGGACAACGAGTTCTTCGACTGCCACGAGGGTCTGCACATCAAGATCAGCGACAACATCATCCGTGGCAACTACATCCATGACCTGCGGAACGTCGGCTGGATGATGAGCGCGACAGGCGTGTTCCTGCGCTCGTCCCCTCGCACCACCGTTGAGAACAACCGCATCGAGCGCGCGGGTGGAGCCGGAATCCGCGCGCTGGGACATGACCAACTGATCCGCAACAACCTGATCGTTGACACGCCCACGGGCATCTGGCTCTCCAAGCACGGGTATGGCGCCGCCACGAACTCTCACTGGCTGGTGCACAACACCATCGTCGGCGCCATATTGCCGCTCTGGCTGTCGGGCGGCTCCCAGGCGTATGTCTTCAACAATATCTTCGTCGGCGCGCCTGATGGCACGAGCACCATCTTCGCCGCCGGCTACAGCCCGACGAACCCGCTTGAAACCGCGACGACCGTGTTCCCGGATCCAAAGTGGTTCGAGCATTACGCGGGCGCGTCAGGGCTCCCAGATCCGCCCGCGCGCTTTGTCGCGGATGGCAACCTGTATAGCAACATCGACCCGCTACCTCGGCGCTACCCGCCGGTCACGGACGAGGGCGCCGACGCGGAAACCCAGACAGGCCACAACGCGCAAGGCGATCCGATGTTTGTCGACCCGGAGGGCAGCGATTACCGCCTTCGTCCCGGCAGTCCCGCGCGCGCAGCGGGTCGAGCGTTGCCAAACTGCCCTCACGATGCCGCCGACCGCCCGCGCTCCGCGACGCGACCTGACTCCGGCGCCTTCGAGGCCGGTGGAGATTGAGTTTCTTCCGGAGAACAACTCAGACCCGACGAGCGTCGGACATGAATGGGTATTCGCAATCCTGAATGGGAGGCACCGCCCGTGCAAGCATCTCGATTGATTCCAGCCGGCATCGTAGCCGGCGTCGTACTGACCGGAGCCGTGATCGGCATGAGCGCGCATTCGCAGAGGGGACAGGGCATCCCGGCCGACCGTAACGGGATCACCGCCGTCGGTGAACTCGCGCCCGATTTCACGCTGACAACTATCGACAAGACAGCCGATGTCACGCTGTCGAGTTACATCGGCGAGCGCCCGGTGGCGCTGATCTTCGGGAGCTACACTTGACCGCCTTTCCGACGCCAGTCTGGCGTCTTAGAGCAGATGTACGAGCAGTACCGCGACCGCGTGGCGTTCGTGTTGGTTTACATCCGTGAGGCGCATCCCGAAGACGGCTGGCAGATGGGCGCGAACACCCAAGCGGGCGTCGTCTTCAACCAGCCGGTGACGCTCGACGACCGCACGCACGTCGCGACGTCGTGTCAGAAGGGCCTGGACCTGTCGATGCCAATGGTCCTGGATGCCATGGACAACAAAGTCGGCGACGAGTATGCGGGCTGGCCGGACCGGCTGTACCTGGTCGATGTCGACGGCAAAGTCGCCTACAAGGGCGGGCCTGGTCCGGGCGGCTTCCGTCCGGATGAGCTGGCCACGAGCATCGAGACGGAGTTGGCGCGCGAGGACCTCCCGCACGCGCTCGCAGTCACCCCCGCGCTCTTTGCGGACAAACCGACGACGAGCGTTGAGATCCTGCACCCCTGGGACGCGGGCGGATCGTCCAACCTCATGTTCCCCGAGAACCTGTTCGCCGGCGAGGAGACCATTTTCACCGGGCAGAACTGGGTGGAGCTGGAGACCACCTACCCCCAAGAAGACCAGCCCGATGTCCTTGAGATCGTACCGTCGCGCCTGGTGAGATACGAGCACAAGCTGGGCGATGAGTACATCCTCAGAGGCACGGCCGAGGTGAAGGACGGCGCGATCGACCTTGAGCTATCGCTGGAGAACCTCACCGAGAAGCCGCTCAAAGACATCCGCGCCCAAATATGCTTCGCGTCGCAATCGGCGGAGGACTTCGCCAGCAAGGAACTTGAGGACGTGAAGGTCCCGCTCGGCGGCGAGATGAGCGCGATCACCAGCGCCAAGGAAGTCGGGAGCTGGGGTGGCCTGAAGCGCTACCTGCCTGTGAAGGGCATCCCGAACCCGGACAAGCTAACGCCGGTCGACATCCCGTTCATCAGCCTCGTCAACCGCAGCGGCGACCGCGCGGTTGGGCTGACGTGGCAGGGCGTGAAGTACCTGACCACCAACGGCGAGCTGGCCTGCATCCACGCAGACCCGAGTTTCCCCGACTGCGCGCCGGGCGAGACAGTAACGGCGCGCGGGCGCATCGTCTTCGGCGGGGGCAGCGCAAAGGACCTGCTGGAGAGCAACCGCGAGGCGATTGAGGAAGTCTGGACGGACTGACGGCCGCGGGCAAGAATGCCCGCGCCACGATGCGGACCGACGGCCCTCGCTTCGGCGGGGGCCGTTTCGATTCGCGGCAGGGGGTGCCCAGTGAGAGAAGGAAAGAGTGGCTTACACAAGGCGACGCTCGGGCCTTAGCCCCGAGGATTGGTGAGAAGAGAGGGATTGGCAGTGGCATTGACATCGTGTCTGTGGATGATGGTCTGCGCGGGGCAGACTCGCGCCCAGAAGACCGAGCGCGCTGTGCTTGAGGACGTGCCCTACATTGGGATGGATTGGCAGACGCGGCTCGATGGGCCGCAGGACTTCACATTCCCATCGGCCATGCGATCGGTGTTGACCTACCTCGGCGAATCTGATGAGCGTGACTACCGGTACTACCTCGCGATCTCGGGCCAGGGTTTTCAGCAACTCTGGCACCGCGAATCATGGCGTAGTGGCTTTGACCGCCCGTGGCTGGTCGACGCCGAGCCAGGTCACGCCGCGCGCCGCATGTTCGCCGCGGCTGGATACTCGTACGACGTCATCGGCACCACGACGCGGCCCGCCGACATCGAAATCCCCGACGGGTCGTTCACCGAAGAGGTCACCCCGGACGAACTGCGGGAGAGAGTCTGCGCGAGCATCGACGCGGGAGTGCCGGCTTTGGTCTGCGGAGACTGGCTCGGATGGGCGGTCATCGCGGGCTACGAGGCGGGCGGGCAATCTCTCGTCGGATGGCACCTCGCGGTGACGGAGACCGAGAACGATGAACTCGGCTACGTGCGCTTGCGGGACTGGCTCGATAGCGCATACGTCGCGATCATCGTCGGCGAGAAGGGCGAGGCGCCGCCCATTCGCGAGACCTACCGCGAGGCGTTGGTGTGGGCGGTGAAAGCAGCGCGCGCGCCCGAGGTCGGCGCGTGGGCGGCAGGGCTGGAGGCCATCCAGGCGTGGGGCGAGGCGATGGACAACGTCCCCGGCATCGACGATCCCGTCGCGCGGAAGAAAGCCTACGAAGCGCACGATGGCCAGGCGCTCGCGATTGCCGAGGGCCGCGCATTCATGAACGACATCCTCAAGCGGATCGCGGCCGACGAGCCCGACGCCGCCGAGGACTTGCTGGAGGCCGCGCGCTGCTACGGCGTCATGCACGACCTCATGTGGCGCGTGTGGAAGACGCCGGGCGGTTGGGGGCCCGGTCCGGAGGATGCCAGTCTCAGCGGCTTCGCCAATCCAGATGTCCGGGACGAGTTGAAGCGTGTCATCCTCACCGTTTGCGACCTCGACGCGAAGGCCATCAGTCACATTGAGCGCGCGCTCCGGACGATGGGCGTCGATCCGGCAGCGATTGCTGAGCCACTCGGTTGGGAGGCGGAGGCCGTCGCGCGACTGATCGCGAGGGAGGCCTCCAGCGGCGCCGCCCCGGCAGCGCTTCGACACGAGGTCACCAACGTCTGGGTCGACGGCGTCCCTGACCTTGGCTTTGGCAGGCAGAAGGACTGCGCGTTCATCGGAGCGCTCGACGGGGCGCTAGCGACGACCGAGAGACCGGTCTCATACGCCGACCTCATGGGGCACTCAGGCTTGGCGTTCCGGACGCGATGGTTCCGGAATCCTGATGGCGCCGCGACGGCCTGGGGCACGGGCCGATGGCACCCGGATAGCCCGCACGGCGATGGCGATGAGGAAGTCGCGGCGATCTCGCGCGCGACCGGCTGGCGCTTCCGCACGGAGGAGTGGCCGGAGGATAACCAACTCGGGAGAGACCGGCTGGTGACCGACATCGTCCTGTCGCTCAACGAGGGCCTGCCGCTGGTGATCGGGCGCAACACGGGTCTCGCGACGGTGTACGGTTACCACATACACGCCATGGATCTCGTGTTGCGCGACTACGAGCAACCTGACGAGGAGCTGCGGATCAACGCCCATGACGAGGGGTGGCATTCGCCGTTGGTATTGCTGTCCGGGCTGGGCGAAGCGCCCGATTCGGAGGACGCGTTCTTCGCAAGTCTCGGCAACGCGGCCGCCGACAGCGCGCGCGAGGCCGACGAGTTTCGTTACGGACTCGACGCGCTGGAGGCGTGGCGCGAGGACATTGCGGCCTATGATGCTTACACGGACGACGAGAAGCAGTTGCTCTTCGGGGTGAACTGGTGGTGCGTGATGCACCTCGTTGATGCGCGCCGTTCGGCGGTAGCATTCCTCGATGGAAATGTGGATCTGCTGGAGGGCGACGCGCGGCAGGCTGTGCTGAACGCGCTTGAGATCTACCAAGAGGAGTCCGGACTCCTGACCGCGTTCGCCGAGGACAACTGGCGGTTCATCCAGTGGTGGGGCGGCGAGGATGGCGCTGCCCAATGGGACGCGCAGGCGCGGGCCGACCAGGTGGAGTTGCTGGCCAAGTGCCGCGAGCTTGAGGAGACGGCACTGGCCGAGTTGGCGAAGGTGGATGACGGCAGGGCTTGATCTGAGCCTTCACCGTCTCGCCACATCGGACGGCATCGACGCCCTCGGCGACGCGATCGATCGGGAACGCGTGCGAGATCAGCGGCTCGACCAGCACGCGGTTGCTCTCAAGGAGCGATAGGGCGCGCGAATCGGTGAGTCGATTACAGTGGTCCTACCTCAGACTTGGGGATTGGCGCGCGACGCCCGCTACTGCCTGCGATACCTGTTGCGGTTCTTGATTAAGTCTCCTTCGACGACCGTGACAATCGGTGTCCCGCCTTCGGCCAGTTGCATGTCCATCGTCTTGCCCCGCCTACCGAAGGCGGGCTTGGCACGGAGTTCGAAGTCGGAGCAGCTGATGGCGATCGTACCGAACAGCTTTGCCTTGTAGGAGACCCCGTCGTACTTGCGCGTGATGTGCGAGATAGTCTCCTTCATGACATCTCCCTCGACCTGGCTCTCCTCAGTCACGTATTCGATGTCAATTGTCCCCGCTCCCACATCGATGTAGAGCACCCGGGTCTGGTCAGACGTCTCCCAGGTCCCGTCCAGCTTGGATGGGGACATGGGCAGGCCCACGCACGCCAAAACCACGGCGATCAACACCCCGACCACTATGCGCCCGGCCCACGTGGCGACGGGGTTCGTCGGCTGCGCGGCCGGAGGCCCCGAGGGTCGCGCCCGAGGTGAGGGGCCTCCCGGCGCACTTCCACGCGGCAATTCCTGCCCACAGTTCATGCACTGTGGGTCCGTGTCGAGCATCGCCTCGCCGCACTTCGAGCATGTCGCCATGGGTCCCCTCCTGGTTTCAGTTGGGCCCGCCTAAGGGGGCTCAGTCGGCGCGCCCAAATAAGTAAACGCGATGCTCCGCGGAGATGCCTCGCGGCTGGCTGTCCGATCTCGCATTCGCCCGACATTCGGCCTGGACAGAGGCATGCGTTGCGTCGACAGGAATGAGTGGTTCCCTACAGTTTGCACCTGCGACTGCTGCTCCAACCAGACCTCCCCCCCGTCGCCTCTACTCCGGCACCACCTGAGCTTTCACCGTCTCGCCACGTCGCACGGCGTCGACGCCCTCGGCGACGCGATCGATAGGGAACGCGTGCGAGATCAGCGGCTCAACCAGCACGCGGTTGCTCTCAAGGAGCGATAGGGCGCGCGAATCGGTCAGCGGATTCGTATAGCACCCGCGGATCGTGATCTCGCGGTGAAAGACCTCGTAGGGCTCGATCTCGATCGCCTCATCGGGCGGGCACACGCCAAAGAGCATGATGGTCCCACCGCTCCGGACGAGGTCCATCGTCGTGCTCGCGGCGGGAATGACGCCCGCGCACTCGATGACCACCTGAGCGCCCCCGCCAGACAGAGACGTCGCGACCTCGCCAATCTCCGATGGATCGACGGCGACATCCGCGCCCAGCTCCAGCGCCAGCGCGCGCTTCTCGGGTCTCGGCTCGCTGACGGCGGCGAACGTCGCTCCCGCGGCGCGCGCGAGCTGCAGCAAGATCAGCCCGATGCTTCCTCCGCCGAGTAGAATGACATCATCGCCCGGCTTCACGCCCGCGAGATCCATCCCATGCAAGCAGCACGAGACCGGCTCCATCATCGCCGCCAGCCCGAGCGGCAGATCGCCGGGAACGGGGATGAGCAGCTCGACGGGAACGGAGCAGTACTCCGCGAAGCCGCCCGGCCGCGTAACGCCAACCGCCTGGCTGTTCTCACACAGATGTACCATGCCCGTCCGACAGAAGCTGCATCGCCTGCAGGGGAGGTTCGGGTTGATGGCAACGCGGTCGCCCAGATCGATGCCTGTGACGCCCGCCCCAAGCGCCGAGATCACTCCCGCGAACTCGTGTCCGGGCGTCATCGGCAAGCTGCCCAGGTAGTGCCCCTCATTGATCTTCAAGTCCGTTCCGCAGATGCCGCACGCAGCGACCTTGACGAGAGCTTCCCCAAGCCCGGGCTCGGGCACTGGCGCGTCCTCAATCATGATCTCATACGGCGCAGTGAACGTGGCCTGTAACATGCGTGTCCCCTAACAGGCGTCAAGCCCCGTCGCGACCTTGGTGATCGCGTCGGCGAGAAGGCGAACGTCGTCCTCGGTGTAGAACTCGCTCATCCCCATCGTGATCATGCGTGAGAGCAGGTCAACTGTTTTGGGGCAGGTGTCGTCGTCGTACTCGACCTCAGGCACGTCGGGGAGGCTGTAGGGAAGCCCTGACTTGCCGAGAGTCTTCTTGTTCCAGCACGCCTCGGCGCAGAGGAAGATGGGCTTGCCGATGTAGCCGACCCCAGCGCCCACACCCTCGGCCGAGAGGGCCTGCGCGAAATCAGTCGGCGTGTACTTCGCGTCCGACTGAACCGCCATGCCGTACTGCCAGTACGTCATCTTCGTCCCGGGCGAGGCCTTCTGTGGTTTGACGCCAGGAAGATCGCCAATGAGTTTCGTGAGGAGGTCACCGTTTCGGTTGCGCGCCTCAGTGACGCCCGCGAGCTTGCGGATCTGGCCGCATCCGACGGCGCCCTGCAACTCGCTCATGCGATAGTTCAGCCCCAGGAACTGGTATGCCCTCGGGCCCCATCCGCCGCGCGCCCAGCCCTTGTCCATGAAGAACGCGCCGCGCTCGGCGAGAGCCTTGCGGTTAGTGATCGTCATGCCGCCTTCGCCGGTGGTGATGTGCTTACTGGCCTGGAGGCTGAAGGCGCCGATATCGCCGATGTTGCCGCAGAGCTTGCCCTTGTATAGCGTGTGGTGCGCCTGGCTGCAGTCCTCGATCACGGGGAGCTTGTGCTTAGCGGCGATCTTCATGATCGCATCCATATTGCACGCGTTGCCGAAAAGGTGAACCGGCATGATCGCCGACGTGCGGGGCGTGATGCAGCGCTCGATGGACTTTGGGTCCATGCAGAACGTGTCCGGGTCAGTGTCGGCAAAGACGGGGATGCACTGCTGGTAGAGTATGGGAACGATCGAGCCGATGTCGGTGATGGGCCCAGTGATGATCTCCGTGCCAGGCTCCGGATTCAGCATGCCGACCGCGACATGGATCGCCGCCGTGCCGGACGTGCTCGCGACGGCATGACGCGCGCCGTATGCCTTGCGGAAGGCTTCCTCAAACGCCACAACCTTCGAGCCGTCGTAGCGGTAGTACCCGCCCGACTCGAAGACGTCGATGACTTCCTTCAGCTCGTCAGCGCCCCACTTCTTGCCGTCGGTGAGCGGGCGCGTGATCGCCGCCGGTCCGCCGTCGATTGCCAGCTTGGTCATGGGCCTCAGCTCCTGGGCGCAAAGTAGCTCTCGTGGGCGGGGGTTCCAAGGCGGGAGCGAGATCACCTCCGAGGCGTTCCCGACCGCGTGGACGCAACCATTCCACGCACTCGCGGGTCTTAAGAAGAAGCGGACGGTTTTCCCTGGGGAGGGTTTTGCGGATGCTCTGGTTGACGCTCATGTTGATTGTCGGCCCCCCGGACGTCGCCACGTCGCAGCAAGAAAGTGACAACGTCCCAACCGGCACGATCTCGGGAGTCGTGACCTTTCCGGACGGCACGCCCGCGGCGCGCCAGCGACACGCCCGCGACGGTACCGCATGAAATTGCCGT
>CAZKUN010000090.1:0-31936 GCA_964555935.1 uncultured Armatimonadia bacterium
GGCTCCATCTCGTCCGCGTTGACGACCATGTACTTCGGGTGGCGCGCGTCATCGCCCATCGGCACGCTCCCCCACTTCAACGCGGTGGGGAAACCGGCGCCGCCTCGGCCCGTCAGGCGCGCCTCCGCGACCATCCCCGTGACATCCTCCGGCCGCATGGACAAGGCCTTGCGCAGCGCCTGGTAGCCGCCCGCTTGCTCGTACTCGAGCAGCGTCATCGGCTCGCGGCCGGGCTGGATGTTCTTCGTCAGGACGCGTTCCATAGGTTCACAGGTAGCGGGCGAGAATCTCGTCGACCTTCCCTGGCGTCAGTTGCACGTGAATATCGCCATCGATCGCCATCGCCGGGGCGCGGTCGCACTCACCGAGGCATGCCGTCGGCAATAGCGTGAAGCGGTTGTCCTCGGTCGTCTGCCCAGGCTCGATCCCCAGCGTCTTGCACAGATGATCGCGGATCTCCTGATAGCCGGTCACCCAGCAGCTCACGTTGTCACAGACGAAGATGACGTGCCGACCGGGTTGCTCGCGCAGGATCAGGTTGTAAAACGTCGCCGTGCTGTCGACCTCCGACGGCGTCAGCCCCAGCACCGACGCGATCTCGCGTATGGTCTCATCAGAGACCCAGCCCCGGTGGTCTTGCACGATCTTGAGCGCCTGCGAGACCGCCGCTCGCGGGCTTGGGTAGAGGCGGGTCTCGGCCTCAATGCTCTGGCGTTCATGGTCCGTCAGCATCGCCGTCTCCCTGTTTACCGATCGACATCCGCCAACACGTAATCGATGCTCCCGAGAATCGCCGCCAAGTCCGCTACTGTCGCGCCCTTGCACAGCGCCGGCACGATCTGCACGTGCGGGAATGACGGCGCTCGGATTCGGACGCGGTATGGCACGACGTCCTCATCGCTGATGAGCGTGTAGCGATTCTGGCCCTTCGTGGCCTCCACGCAACAGCCGGCCTCGCCCGCCGGTATGACAGGCCCCCAAGATACGTTGACGAAGTGCGTGATCAGCGTCTCGATATCTTCCAGCGTCTCCGGCCTTGTGGGCGGCGTGGATAGCAAGTGGTCCGACTTGTAGCGCCCCGGCGGCATGTTGGCGACGCACTGCTCCACGATCCGGACGCTCTGGCGAATCTCCTCGAGATGCACCGCCGCCCGGTCGTAGCAGTCCCCTGTCTCGCCGATGGGCACGTCGAATTCGAAGTGCTCGTATCCGCCATACGGGCGCTGCTTGCGCAGGTCCCAGTTGACGCCCGAGGCGCGGAGCATGGGGCCCGTCGCGCCCCACGCCAGCCCGTCCGCCGCGCCCATGCAGCCAATTCCACGCGTGCGAACCCGGAAGATCTTGTTGCCGAGCAGCATCTCCTCGTACTCGCGCACCTTGCCCGGCAGAACCTTCAGCACGTCGCCGATCAGCTCTTCCCAACCGTTGGGCAGATCCTGGGCCACTCCGCCGATGCGAAACCACGCCGGGTGCATGCGCGCGCCGGTGATCGTCTCGATCACGTCGAGCACTCGCTCGCGATCGTTGAACGCGAAAAACACCGGCGACATCATCCCCAGGTCCTGCGCGAACGTGCCCAGGAACACCAGGTGACTCGATATGCGAAACAGCTCCGCCAGCATGATCCGAATGACTTGCGCGCGGTCGGGAACATCAATCCCGCCGAGGCTCTCGACCGCCATGACGTACGGCAGGTTGTTCATGACCCCGCCGAGGTAGTCGACCCGGTCGGTATACGGGATGTAGGTGTGCCAGCTCTGCCGCTCGCCCATCTTCTCCGCGCCACGGTGGTGGAAGCCGATGTCAGGCACGGAGTTTACGATCTCTTCGCCGTCGAGCTGCAGCACGACCCGCAACACGCCATGCGTGCTGGGGTGGTGTGGACCGAAGTTCAGGAACAGATAATCGAAGTCTTCGCCGTGCTCTTCCAGTCCCCACTCGTCGGGCTGGAATCGCATCGACTCCATCATCTCCGCTTGCACGTCGTCGGGCATCTCAAATGGCTCCATCTCCGTCGCCCGAGCCGGGTGTTCCTTGCGAAGCGGATGGCCCTCCCACCACGGCGGCATCAATATCCTGCGCATCCTGGCGTGTCCGTCAAAGCCGATCCCAAACATATCCCACGCCTCGCGCTCATACCAATCCGCGCAAGGCCAGAGGTCGGTGACGGTCGGCAAGCTCGGATTCTCGCCGAGCAGCGGCACCTTCAGCCGCACGTCGGACTCCCGATCCGGCGATGACAGGTCGTACACAACCGTGAAGTCAGCCGGCGGCTGAGTCTCCCTGTGCTGGCGGACACGCTCGTCGATCGCCCAAAGATCGTGGAGCATCACGTACGGCTCATCCACATCATCCTGCAGATACGCCAGCACGGACGCCACATCGCCGGCTCCGACCCAGCACGTTGGGACGCCGTCGCGCGCGCAGGCGTCCTCGGCGATTCCCTCGCCGAAGCGCTCCCTAAGCTGTTGCAGAATGCCGTTGCTTTCGCTCATCGTTCCCCGTTAGATGTCGTCCGGCGGCCGCAACGTCGTCTCGCCGCGAAGTGCCGGCGGCTCGAGACCCTTGCGACTCGGCATCTCGGTCGGGTGCGTGTCCTGCGGCCCGGCCACCCAGCTCAGCGGTCGCTTCTCGTTGCCGACTGCTTCCCTCAGCATGAGCAGCCCGTTCATAAACGCATCCGGGCTCGGGGGGCACCCCGGGATGTACACGTCCACGGGGAGGATCTTGTCGACGCCTTGCACGACGCTGTAGATGTCGTACATCCCGCCCGAATTCGCGCACGAGCCCATCGAGATGACCCAGCGAGGCTCCATCATCTGGTCGTAGAGGTGCCTGACGACCGGCGCCATCTTCTGAAAGACGGTCCCCGCGATGATCATCACGTCGGCCTCCCGCGGAGTGCTGCGGATGACCTCGGAGCCGAAGCGCGCGATGTCGTAGCGGCTTGTCAGGCTCGTCGCGGTCTCGACGTAGCAGCAGCTCAGCCCGAAGTTAAAGGGCCAGAGCGAGTTCTTGCGCCCCCACGCCACGAGATCGCGCAGGCGCGCCCAGACAATGTGTTCGCGTGGAGCGTCGCCAGGCATCATTCGTCTTCCTCCCCGCCGCCCGGGTCTCGGCGACAGCTTCGCGGGCCCCAGTCAAGCGCGCCCTCGCGCCAGATGTACATCAGCCCGGCGAGAAGTAGCGCAACGAAAATGACGATCTCGAGATACCCGATCCAGCCTAGCTCGCGCACCGACGTGGCCCAGGCAAAGACGAACACCGCCTCAAGGTCGAAGATGACGAAGAACACGGCCACCAGGTAGAAATCGACCGACAGCTTCGGCCTCGCCGAGCCCGTCGGGAGCATCCCCGCCTCGTACGGCACCTCGTTGGGATCGCGTCTCCCACGCGGGCCGAGCACGTATGAGAGCCCAAGCATCCCAAGCACGACGATCAGCACCAGCGCCCCGTAAACGAGGAGCGGCCAATCCGCGCTCAGCATGTCGGTGGTGCCATCCATAGCGTTACTCCGCCAACTTCCGCACGTAGGCCACGATCTGCCATCGCCGCTCAGCCGGAACCGTTGACTCCATGACCGGGTCGTGCCCAACGCCCGTCAGCATCGCGCGACACAATTCGCCGTCGGCCATGGCCTGCGCGTCCAGTTCGCTCAAGTCCGTCGGCGCCGGGTCATACGCTTCGCCGACGGGAGTGTGCCCGCGACCGTCGGCGCCATGGCACATCAGGCAGTAATACCCGTAGTACAGCTCGCCCTCTTCGATCACATCCGACGTCACGCGCAGCGGGGTCTCAGCGTCGGCGGCCGGCAGCTCAACCGTCCCTCCGACCGGCACGGTCCCGGTCGGCATGTCCGGCATCTGCTGCTCGAACGGCCGCACCGACGGCTGGTGTTCCATGCGCGGCAAGCACGATGAGACTAACGCGCTCAGACACGCGATTGCCACCAGGCTTGCCGCCGCTCTGATCCCCGTCATCGCTCGTCCTCATCAAGGTGCGGCACTTGCTCCGGCACGGGGTCCGCATCCGGCCTCGCATCGGTCGTGTACCGCGATTCGCCCGGCAGCACGTCCGGCGTCCCATAGCCCCACGTCGGCGGCCGGTCGCCGATGAAGTAGAAGATACCGAGGCACCAGGCCGCCAGCCACAGCGTCAGCAGCAGCACGATTCCCCACGTTCGGATTGTGAGTTTCAACTCCGGCGTCAGCTTCATGCGAGACTCACTTAGATATTCGGCTTCGCCAACCAGACGAACAACACGTAACCGATCATGCCGGTCACCATCGTAACGTAAAGGACGATGAGCAGCGCCGGGATGCGCTGATTCGATACCATGATGCCGCCGGGGACTTCCTCGATCTCATGCCGCTCCGGATCGTCCGCCGCGACGGTGGCGCGATAGGCCAGGTAGCCCATGATCGACAGGGCCGAGCCTACCAGCATCATCAGCATCATCCAGCTCGTCCACACCGCACCCACGGGCCGTCTCCTGTATTGCCTACTTCACATACACTCGCACGGCGCACATCACGATCACGGCCGCGCCCATCGCCACCAGGATCACCGGCACGACGAGAGCGTGCCAAGGGGTGCCGGTCGCCGGCTCCTCATCCACCAGCGCCGGCGCCTCGATCGGCACGCGCCGGGCTGCTTGCTCCGACGAGAACTGCCTCGTTCGCACGGCCCAGATGAACGCGGCCGATGTCATCGCCACGCCCAGGACCGCGTACATCGTCCACATCAGGAGCAAGCTCATTCGGCTTCCTCCTCGTCATCAGGCGAAGGCATCTCCGGCCCCTCATACGCGACGGGAATCTCGTCCTCGCTGTACTGGTAGTCGACCTTCCCGATGAAGTTGTAGGCGATGTAGTTTGAGACATCCCAGATCTTGGCCGACTCGAGGTGCGTCTTGAAATACGGCATCGCCGATCCCGTGACGCCGTTCATGATTTGGTAATACAGGATCCCGCCGATGTACTTGTCATCGACCAGATTCCGCCTCAGGGAAGCGAAGTTCTGCGGCTGGGGATCGAGGAACTCAGCGGCCGGGCCTCGGCCGTCGCCGCTGGCGCCATGACATCCGACGCAGTACATCTGGTAGATCCGCTCGCCCCGCGCCAAGGCCGGCTCGCTGGGCGGGTATGGGTTTGGCATCACGCGCCAGACCTCGGGCACGTTCGCGTGCAGCCATTCGATGCTCTCGTCCGGGCCCGCGGCATACGCCGCGCGCGCCTGCTCGCCCCACGTCTCCTGCCTCTGCACGCGGAAGTCGGCGTCTTTGGCCCCGAGCGACTGCACGTAACCGATCAGGTCGGAGATCTCCGCATCCGAGTGGAAGCTGAACTCGGGCATCACCGACATCGGGCTCGTGTAGCGCGGATTCTCGAAGTGCGCGACGTGCCAATCGTCCGGATGCTCGCCGCCCTCTTGCGACAGATCCGGCCCCGTGCGCTGGCTGCCTAGCAGCGGGGGAAGCTGCCCGGCGTAGTCTCCCGCTTGCGCGATCCGCTGCGCGCCGAGACCCCAGTCCTGCGGCCGCACGTACTGCGAGTGGCAGTAGATGCACCCGTTCTTGATGTAGATCTCGCGCCCGCGCAGTTCCTCATCCGTGAGCGCGCGCCACGATTCCGACGGCACGTGCGACATCGTCCACTGGGGGATCTTGACGACGTCAATGAACGCCGTCCAGAAGAGCATCATCGATCCGACGATTATCACGACGGGAGACATTCTCACGAGTCTATTGGCTCCCCCCGGTAGAGTGTCATGACCACGTTGTAAAGCCCAACGCACGCGCCCGCGACGACCATCACGCCAAACGCCCCACGAGCGGCCATGTACGGCGCGATCATGCCCAGCGTCCGGTAGACCGTGCCGCCGTTGTTCCAGACCTCGCCCTGCACGAGCCCCGCCGTCGTCAGCACGAGGAAGAACCCCGTCACGCCGATCAGGAGGAGCCAATACTGAAGCCCGGCGAGGGCGTTGCTGTAGATCTTCCGGCCGCTCACGAGTGGCAGCACGAAGTACATCGCCCCCAGCGCGATGAACGCGGCAAAGCCCAGCAGCGCGATGTGCGCGTGGGCCACGACCCAGTTGTTGAAGTGCGTGTGCCGCTGCACGGACGGCAATGACTGGAACGGCCCCTGCGTGCAGACGATGAAGTAAAAAACGGTGCCGGTGAAGATCATTTTCCCGGCGATATTGCTGGTGAAATTCGCCAGCGATCCGCGCATCGTCAGCCAGAGATTCACAAGCACCGTAACGACGGGAATCACCATCGCCACGCTGTCGATCGTCGAGATCGTCTTCAACCAAGTCGGCACCGGCGCCTGCAGGAGGTGGTGCGCGCCGATGTGAGTGTTGATCGCCAGCAGCGTCCAGAAGCCAATCAGCGAGAGCGTGTGGCTGTAGAGCGGCTTCTTGGCGATGCGCGGGATGATGTAGTACGCCGCCGCGACCGCCATCGGCGTTGTCACCAACCCGAAGATGTTGTGCCCATACCACCAGAGCCAGATAGCGTCCAGCAGTCCGCTCATCGATCCAACGTGCGGCTTCCACATCACGTTGCCCGGAATGTAGAGCAAGCAGGGCCAGAGCAGCCCTCCCAGCCCGTACCAAACCGAGACGTAGAGCACGTTCTCTTTCCGGTTGATGACGGTCATCAACACGCAGATCACGAGGAACAGGAGCGTGAAGACGACGAGAACATCAATCGGGAAGATCAGCTCCGCGTATTCCCGCCCCTGGGTCATGCCCATCGGCAGCGTCACGCACGTCGCGATCATCGCGGCATTCCAGAGCCACAGCGCGCAGTTGGCCAGGCGCTCGCTATAGAGCGGCGTCTTCAGCACAACCGGGATGATGTAGAGCGTCGCGCCGATCAGTAGCGAAGTGATGAACCCGAGCAGCACGATGTTCGTGTGCGCCGGGCGAATCCGGCCGAACTCGAGCCACGCGATGCCGCCGAACAGATCCGGCGCGATGAGGTGAATCGCACCGATCAGGCCCCATGCGGTGCCCACGACGAACCACACCGCGCCCGTCACCAGCCAACGCCGGGCGGCGGAGTTCTCATCGGGCGGCAGGATTTGGTCGGTCACTCTGTTGATGAGTGTCATCGGTGACACGTCCAGCAATCCACGGATGCCTCGTGCTCGGGCTTGCGGTGGCAATCCACGCAGAAGCCCATGGAGAGCTTCTGGTTGAGGATAACCCGGTCCATCGATTTCACGTCGCCATGGCACTCAGCGCAGTCGATCCCCTTGAGGAGGTGCGCCTCGTGGTTGAAATACGCGTGGTCCGGCAAATCGTAAACCCGCACCCACTCGATCGGTTCATTCCGCTCGCGCGCCTCGTGCAGTTTGGCAATGGGATCGAACCGGTCGGCGATGACCTCGTGACACAGCAGGCATTTCTCGAGTTCGGGCACCCCCGCCACTGGCGACCGGTCCGCGCCCGTGTGGCAGAAGTAGCAACTGATCTCACGGATCCCCGCATGCCGGAGATGACTGAACGGTATCGGCTGTTTCGGGCCGACAGCGTGAGGGCGCAGGGCCCAGACGGCACCTGTCGCGATCAAGCTAATGACCGCGATCCACGCGAGCCAGACGAGCGCGCGTCTGGCGATTTTGGCGATGATCTCGCGCATTAGCCGCTCGTCACCTCATCCGCTCCGGCGTTCTCAAACGCCTTCCGCACCGTTTCTCGCTCGTCGTCAGCGCAGCGAACCGTCACGCCGAACGCATCCAGCCCAAACTCGGGTTGGTGGTCATCCGGCAAGAGCTGCGGGAACAGCCGCGAGTAGACGAACACGGACGCCATCGTCGCCAGGGCAGCCGCCAGAACGGCCAGCTCGAAGCCGATAATGCCGAACGGCAGCAACGTGACCACGGCCTTCCCGGACACGATCTGCGAGTACATCCTCGACGCCATGATGCAGAGCGCGAAGCCGCCGATGCCGCCCGCGATACCAATCACGAGGGCATACCACCTCACGGGGCTGCCGGATCGAGGCAGCAACTCTTCGTGCTCGGCCAGCGTCGGCACGGGCGTGTAGGTCCTGAATTCGTCAATCCCCGCCCCGCGTAGCGCCTTAAGCCCCGCAATGAAGCTCCCGTACTCAGAAAACCGAGCCGTCACCCCGCGAGGCGCGCTCATAGTCTCGCCTCACCCTCGGTCGGCTCACCGGCGACCCCTGTAGGAGCGGCTTCAGCCGCGACGCCGTGGTGCCGTTCCTCGACCATCTCCGCCTTCGTCTCGGTCAGGGCCACGGCGGGTATCACCCTCAACGCCACCAGCAGCGCGAACAGGAAGAAACACCCGGCGCCAATGCTGATGCTGATCTCCACCCAACTCGGCGTGTACAGATGCCACGCCGAGGGCAGGTAGTCGTGCGCCTGGCTCGTTACGATGATCACGTAGCGCTCGAGCCACATGCCGACGTTGATCAGAATGCCGATGATGAACAGCACGGCCCAGTTGCGGCGAAGGCTCCGCCAGAGGAATGCCAGCGGAAGAACCCCGTTGAATCCCACCATCATCCAGTAGTACGGCGCGTACGCGCCCGTCGCGCGGTACATGCTGAGCGAGCGGTGCGCGTGATGACCGCCATACCAACTCATGAACGGCTCGACGCAGTAGGCGTACAGCACGATCAGCCCGGTGAAGACCATGAGCGCCGCCATGGCCTCGAAGTGTCGCCGCTGAATATGCTTCTCCAGGTTCAGCACCGACCTCAGAGGGATCAGAAGCGTGATCACCATCGCGAGGCCCGAGTGAATCGCCCCCGCGACGAAGTAGGGCGCGAAGATCGTCTCGTGCCAGCCCGGCAGGATCGAGACGGCGAAGTCCCACGACACGATGCTCTGGACCGAGATCACCAGGGGCGCGGCCAGCGCGGCCATGCACGTGTACGCTCGCGCGTAATGCCGCCATTGGTCGTTACCGCCAACCCATCCCATCGACAACACGCCGTAGATCCACTTCCGCCGCCCCGTCGCCGAGTCGCGGACCGCGGCGAGGTCAGGGATCAGGCCGAGGTACCAGAAGAGCACGCTCACCGTCAGGTACGTCGTCACCGCGACCACGTCAGACAGCAGCGGCGACTTGAGATTCGGCCAAAGATGCGCCGTGTTCGGGTAGGGCATCAGCCAGTAGAACACCCAGACGCGCCCGAGGTGAATCATCGGAAACATGCCGGCCGTCATCACCGCAAAGACGGTCATCGTCTCGGCCACTCGCGCCACCGCCGTGCGCCACTCGACCCTCAGCAGGAACAGGATCGCCGATATCAGCGTCCCGGCGTGGCCGATCCCGATCCAGAATACGAAGTTCGTGATGTACGTGCCCCAGCCGACCGCTGAGTTCAGCCCCGTCACGCCCATGCCCTTGAAGGTCTGCAACCCAAAACACAGCCCCAACCAGCCGATGCCGAGCGCGAGCACCGCCAGCAGCGCAAGATAGCGCCGCGACGGCATCTTCAGCGACTGCAGGATCTGCTCGTTTGTCTCTCGGAACGTTGGAGCCGCCATACGCCTCCCTACGTCCGCTCCCAATCCCTTGTAGGAGCGGCTTCAGCCGCGACGCCGTCAGACGTCCGCAACCACCCGCTTCAGGTAGAAAACCGCCGGCTTCGTATTCAGCTCATGCAGCACTTGGTAGGCGCGCGGATTCTCTCGAACCGCCTTCGATACTTCAGATTCGGGATCCATCAGGTTCCCGAAGATGATCGCATTTGCCGGACACGTTTGCGCGCACGCCGGGATCACTTCGCCGTCGCGGATCTTGCGATCCTCGCGCTTGGCCTGCATGCCGGCCGATCGGATCCGCTGAATGCAGAACGTGCATTTCTCCATCACGCCGCGACAGCGCACCGTCACGTCCGGGTTCGCCTGCAGATTCAGCGGCTCGGGCCACTCGTAATCCGTCCAGTTAAACCGCCGCACCTTGTACGGGCAGTTATTCGCGCAATACCGCGTGCCGACGCAGCGGTTGTAGACCTGCATGTTGAGGCCGTTCTCGTTGTGAGCGGCCGCGTAGACCGGGCAAACGGGCTCGCACGGCGCCGCGTCGCACTGCTGGCAGAGCATCGGCTGGAATAGCACTGGCGACGCCTCGCTCGACCAGTCGTAATAGCGGTCGATCCGCATCCACGCCATCGAGCGGTGATCCGTGAAGAGTTCCTTACCCACGACGCCGATGTTATTCTCCGCGTAGCACGCCGTCACGCAGGCGCTGCAACCCGTGCATTTCGCGAGGTCGATCGCCATCGCCCACCGATAGTCCACGTGGTCGTGCGGCGGGTTCATCTCACTCGGCGAGTCATACCCCTCCGGCAGCGGCATGTGCAGTTCGGCCGGTTTCGCTTCGGCGAGCGATGCCAGAGCCACCGTCTGCACGATATCGCGAGCGTGCTGATACGGGCTGCCGTCGGAGCTGGGCAGCGGATCGCCGTCGCCAACACGCGTGACGCGGGTTACTGCGCCAGAGGCTCCGAGCGCCCTCGATCCATGCCCAATCGGCACGGCTACCGTGCGCGCGGCCAGCCCCGGGTAGACGTAGGCGGGCATGGTGGCAGCTCCCGCGTCGGTCTCGACGGAGACCTCATCGCCCGTGCTGATACCGAGTTCGGATGCCAGGTCAGGCGATACCTCAGCCCAGCCGGTCCACGCCAGTTTGGTCATCGGATCGGGGAGTTCTTGCAGCCACCGACGATTCGCGCCACGGCCGTCGTACATCGCCGTTGAGGGGTACGTGTGGAGCGCGATGCCGCCCCCCTCGAGCTTGCCGAACTGCACCCTCGCAGGCTGGGGCTGGGCCGTGATGCAATAGGGCGCGGCCTCATCCCACACGCCGCCCTGCTCCAGCGCCGCCGCCCAGGATGGGCCGCCGTGGCGCTGCTCGTAGCGCCCGCGGACGTAATCGACGTAGGTGCGGTCCGACCCCATGGACTCGAGCAGCAGATCACCGGCATTACGGGTGTCGTGCAGCGCGCCCATAGTCGGCTGCATCAGGTTCAGGACGCCCGCGCGTGGCTCGAAGTCGCCCCATGATTCGAGAGGCGTGTGGATGGGGAGCACGCAGTCTGCGAGTTCAGTGGTCTCATTCGGGAATGGGCTGAGACAGATCACCGTACCCACGGAGTTGAGGGCCTCGGTGAAACCCAGCTCGGGCGGAATATGCGCGACCGGGTCCGCTCCAACGATAATCAGCGTATCGACCTCACCCGCGGCGAGGCCATCGACGAACGCTTTGGTCTCCTCCCGCGTCGCCGCGCTGCCTATCGCGTGAGTGACGCCAAGGGTCACGGCCCGCGACTCGAGCGCCAGATTCAGCAGGTTCGCCGCCAGGACCGTCCCCTCCGCGGCGTAGCTGCCGTCGCTCGGATGCCCGGCCACGACGACAGGCCGCCGCGCATCGGCCATCCTCCGTGCCAGACGCCGAATGGCCTCGGGCGCGACGCCGATGAAGTCGCCAACGCGTTCCGGCGTGTACTGCCCGAGCGTCGTCTTCGGGAGAGCCAGCGTCCCGCGCATCAGCCCCTCGCCTTCAAGCACATTCAGCAGGGACCGTGCCAGGAATCGCTTGTCTCCCGGACGCACCAGGAATCGCTCATCGGCGTTCGCCGCCGTGAGTGACATCCGAGGCCCCGCATACACGAGCCGGGTCGGCGAATCGCTCGCGCCAGGGCGGCTCTCGGCGAACCAGCGGGTGAACTCCACCGGAGAAAGCCACGTATCCAGGAGGTCCGCGCCAAGGGAGAGGACGAAATCTGCGTCGTTGAGATTGGGCACGGGCACGACAGGCCGGCCTAATAGGCGATCATTCGCCCGCTTGATGGACTCATAGTTCAGCGGCTCGTACTGGAGGTATCGATCGGAGCCATGGAGCGCGAGGAACTCCCGGATGAGCGCCGCCATGCTGCCGGTCTGCAGATCCGAGATGACCGCCACGCGACCGGGGGCCTTGGCTCGGCCAGTAGCCAACGCAACTTGGCGGATCGCATCGTCCCAGGCGGTCATGCGACCGCCCACTTCCGGTGAGGTGATCCGGTCCGGGTCGCAAAGGCCCTGCAGCGATGCCTGGCCGCGAGCGCACAAGGCGCCGGCGTTGGTGGGGTGTTGGGGGTTGCCTTCAGCCTTGACGGCGCGGCCCTCGCGGTTGCGGATCAGCATCCCGCATCCGGCGGGACACTCTCGACAGCTCGTGGCGAACCACGTCGCGACGCCCGGCAGGATGTGCTTCTGAGGGGATACGTTGCCGATGAGCCTCTTGCGGCCCCACCAGGTGCTGAGCCCCAAACCGACGCCGGTGCCGGCAAGGCCGCGAAACCAGCCTCGCCGCGACAGCCGTGCGGAATCTCTGTCGGATCGGTCGTTATCCGGCATGGGCTCAAGCACTCTCCAAATGCGTAAATCCAGGCACTTTCGGGTGCCATTCGTCACGAACAACACCGTGAACCTGAGGCTTGTTGCCGAGATCGATCTCTGGAGCGCGCGCCATTGACCGCTGCCTTGGTTGGCATACTGGCTGGGCTCGCGGCCACCCCACATTGCCTGGGCATGTGCGGCGGATTCGCCCTGCATCTGGCCCGCGGCAAGGACCCGCGCCGGGCGATCTCCCACGCATGCCTATTCCTGCTCGGCAAGGCTTTCACCTACGCGTTCATCGGCGCGCTCGTCGGGGCGCTCGGGCTTTACGTCGTCCAGTCAGGCTGGGTGCCCGGCGCGCGCAAAGCTCTCGTCTACGTCGCGGCGATTGTCACCATTCTCCTCGGCATTCTGATGCTCGAATTGCCCATCAAACTCAAGCTGCCTGCTGTCCGCTGGCCGGGCGCGAGCCTGCTTGAGGAACACTGCCCATCATTGCTGCGAAGCTCGAGCTCCGTCTCCGCGTTTGTCCTGGGCCTCGCTGTCGGCTATCTCCCGTGCCCGCTAACTGCCCTGCTCGCCGTCGCGGCGGCGGGCGAGCATTCGGTGCTGACGGGGATGGCAATGCTCGGGGGCGCGGGGATCGACACCATGCCCGGGCTTCTGGCAGTCGGGATCTTCTCGAGGGTCAGCCCCAGGTGGCCACGCTCATCACTCACGACGGCGACGTCGAGGTCCCTGTCGCGGGCCTTTGCCTCGGTGATACCGTCCGTCTCGGCCGCATTCCCGGTCCGCACGAGGAGGGACGTCATTGACGAAGATCATCCCCACTCCCAAGTCCGCCACGTTCGGCGACGGCACGACTCCGCTCCGAACGGGCGATGGAATTGACACTCAAGCCGCAGCGGCCCGGCCGGCGGCCGAGTGGCTGCGAGACCAGTTGCAGGAGCATCGCAACATCGGATGCTTCCTCACGCCAGAGGCTCCGACTGCGACGGTCGTCTTCGCCCTCGGTGTCGCGCAGGAGGAGCAAGCCTACGAGCTGACGGTGGATGAATCGGGAGCCGTCATTATCGCCAGGGATAGTGCGGGCTTCTTCCACGGCGCGGCGAG
Source organism: uncultured Armatimonadia bacterium (assembly GCA_964555935.1). GTDB lineage: Bacteria > Armatimonadota > Zipacnadia > Zipacnadales > VGFC01 > CAZKUN01. The sequence goes on from CAZKUN010000090.1 coordinate 13,485, forward strand.
TCTTCTGCAGCTCGTTTCGCCAGGCGGCGTCCAGTTCGCCCGCGTCGTTGACTCGCCCGACTTCGAGTTCCGCGTCGCGGACTGGCTGCTCAACGTTGAGGCCAACCGGTGGGGATACGAGCGGGGCGACGGCCGCGCGGCGACAGTCGACCGTCTGCGCCGCAAGATCGATCAGGCCGCTCGCTACAAGCTCAACGTGATCTGGTTCGATGGTTTCGGATGGAGCGTTGAGCGCTCGCCCGGCTACGCGGAGGCCGCTCGGGACCTGGCGCGATACGCGCGGAGTCGTGGAATTCGCCTGGCTCACGCGGGCTACGGCGGCGGATACGGTTTCGCCTACCAGACATCCGAGCTTTACTCCGCGCCGTACATGGGCGAGGTCTTCGAGAACCGTCGGCCATACCCGGACGGTCCCATCTACGATTGCGTCGGCGAGCCGTCCTACGCGACCTCGTGGCGCTATGGGACCTGCGTGTCAAACGAGGGTCTGGCGGAGGCCAAACTCATCGAACTCGTCCGCTTCGTCGAGACCTGCGAGCCCGGCATGCTGTACGTGCACGATGTCGACATCGGCGGCTGGGGCACCGGCATCGAGGGCTGGCGCCGACGCTGCGACGCGTGCCGAGAGCGCTGGCCGAGCGATGACTTGGCGGCCGAAGACGGCATGGCCGGCGCGTACGCGACGTGGTTCAGGGCGCTGGCTGCGGCCGTCAACGCCGCGCGCAGCGAGGACGGCGAGTACGTAGCGGCCCGAGACTGCGAGATCGTCTTCGTCGGGCCCGTCTACACGGGTGCGGAGGAGGCGGATGAGCTGTGGGACGCCGAGTGCGTCTACTTCGAGAGGCTGTCGCGCGCCATGGGCCCCGCGCCCAACGTTCAGTTCGGAATCCGCGAGCAGCTCGTGTCCGACCGATCGCCCCGCCTGCGCGTGGCGGAGCTGTCCGATCGCCTGCGCGCCGTCGGCAATGGGCATGGTGTCTTCGTCTGCGCGTTCGTGGGCGGCGACTCCTACTACAGCGACCAGCTCGTCGCCCCATCCGCCACGCTCAACACGCACTTCGCCGGCGCCCGCACCATCTACAGCGTCAACACCGGCTCTGTCTCCGAGCCCGCCCAGCTTGTCGCCGCCGAGTATGCCTGGAACGCATCCGCCCCCGGCGCGGCCCCGATTGCATCATCCCACGGCGAGGCCTCCGCTCTGCTTGAGGCCTCTCGTTCCGGCGATCTTCGCCCCGACGCCCTCTACGAGGACCTTCTCAGCCGAATCTGTCGCCAACTCTACGGGGCGACGGCAGGCCCGATCATGGCCGAGGTCTTCGCTCCACGCCCGCCCCAGCGCCGCCCCGTCCCGGTGGTCTGGCATGCGATCACCCGCGAGTTGGCCCGGCTGCGGGCGGGCGATCCCGGCGACGCCAATTTCTGGCGTTCCCGCGCCCAAGCATCCGAGGATGCAGCTACCCTTGTCGAGCAGGCGCGAAGCTGCGGCGGCGTGTCCCCCGGCGCTCGCGAGGATCTCGCTTGGCTGGCCCGATGCCTGAGCGTCGGCCGGCTCTTCTGTGAGGCCCTGGCCGAGCACTACGCCGGTTCCTCCGACCGTGAGCGCACTCTCACCGAGATCGATAGGCTGATCCCGGAGCGGTCGGACCACCTCGACCCCATCGCGGGCGACATCGGCGTCTGGCGCGAGACGCTGGCGGCCTTGCGCTCGCTCATCGACTGACTCGGAAGGCCTGCACTCGCGGAGAAGCGAACACGCCACGCAACCCAGTCGTAACCCGGAGCCAACCCAATGAGACGCGGCATCGATTACCACATCCACACTTTCTACCAGAAATGCGGCAACGAAACGCTCACCGTCGAGGGCATCATCCGACGCGCCGAGACCATGCGACTCAGCTCCATCGCCATTACCGATCACCTCAACCACTTCGACCACATCGAGAACTTCCGCGCCATCAAGCGCGACCTCGACGCCGTCGACACCGACATCGAAGTGTTCTTCGGCTGCGAGCTGAACTACCAGGGATGCGACGGCGAGTGGGCCTACTCCGAGGCTATCCGCGATGACTACGGATTCCAAATCGCCATCGGCGGCATCCATTCCGCCTACACCGACAGCACGGACAAGGTCGAGGTCATCGACATCCAGCACCGCCACCACATGCGCGCGCTGGAGGATCCCCTCATCGACGTCCTCGTCCACCCTTACTGGTTCGGCAAGGGCGATCTCGACAAGCGCGCGCCCGAGTGGTGGCAAGACCTCATGGAGACGTTCCCCGCGGAGCGCATCACTGAACTCGCGGACGCCAGCCGCGCCAACAACTCCGGCATCGAGGTCAATACGGCAGCGGTCTCCCACAACGCCGCCTACAGCGATGGTTTCCAGATGGCCTACAACGTCTTCGTCAAGAGCCTCGCCGAGGCGGGCGCGCTCTTCACCGTCGGCTCGGACGCGCACGACATCAACACGATCGGCTTCGCGGATTACGGTGAGGGCCTCCTCGACGGCCTCGGCGTTTGGGAGACGCAGCGTTGGCAGCCGGCGAGGTAGCCTCTGATGTTCGTGGCGCAGGCATTCCTGCCTGCGGACATGCCTGACGGCGGCGGGCAAGAATGCCCGCCCCTCGATATCGCGACGCATCGACGGGCCCGGAACGCTGCGTTACGACTTAAGGAGCAATCCACATGCCACTCATCCTCATCGCCCTCGCGACCACTACCTTCGCCCAGCCTGCCCGTCTCTTCTGTTCGTTCGACGGCATGCAGGGCCGCGAATCGAAGGCCTGGCTGCCCCTCACCGACGGCTGGGAGAGTTGGGATGGAGGCTACGGATTCACCGATGCCAGGCGGCGCGGCACGGCGTCGTGGCTCAAGAACAGCTGCTTCTCTGATGTCGACATCACCGTCCGCTTCCGCATCGATGAGGTCGGCAAAGGCGTCCGCGCGGCGGGGATTGCTTTCCGCTCTCAGGATTCGAAGACTTCTTACTACGTCCACATCGACAGCGGCAACTCGCAGGTCATTCTCCTGCGCTCTGAGCCCGCCAAGACCTGGAACGAACTCCAGCGCGTCCCCCGAGTCACGATCACGCGGGATGAGTGGCATGACGCGCGCGTCACGTGCATCGGCAGCGACATCAAGTTCTACCTCGATGGCGCGCTCACCGCCCAAGCCTCGGATGACACGCTGACTCATGGCATCGTGGCTCTGCGCGCCGGCCAAGGGCGGATGCTGTTCGATAACCTCGCTATCACCGGCACGCGCGTTGCGGCCGAAAGGGAGTGGACGCTCTTGCCCGGCACCAAGCCTAACGATGATATGGACCGCCCGATGTTCGCCGCCGCCGAGCGCTCTGTCGCCGTCCGAGGCGGCGGATACTTCCCGGTGCTCATCAAGCTCCAAGACGGCTCCCTAGGCGCCGTCGTCCGCGGAGGCGCGCCCCATATCGGCATCAAGGGCCGCATGGATTGGATCCGGTCGACCGATGGCGGCAAGACGTGGTCTGAGCCCAGCGTGGTCGCCGACAGCAAGTGGGACGACCGCAACCCGGCTCTCGGTCAGATGGCCGACGGCACCATCGTCATGGGCTACGCCGAGGCGCAAACGTACAATGAGAAGGGCGAGTGGGACACCTCGGCCGGGGAGTACGTGCAGTACTTCATCACCTCATCCGACAGCGGCGCGACCTGGGGCGAGAAACAGAAGCTCTACACCGGCGCCATCCGAGGCGGATCGCCCTTCGGGCGCATCATCGTGCTCAGCGATGGTACCGCGCTCATGCCGATGTATGGTGCCCGCGACGCCGCGTGGGAGGGCCACCCGACCGAGGAGGACACGAAGGGCACGACGATCAGCGCTTACGTCGTCTCGAAGGACAACGGGAAGACTTGGGGCGACTTCACCGTCGTTGCGCCGACGGGGCACAACGAGATGTCTCTTCTCGCGCTGTCAGACGAGCGCATCATCGCCATGTGCCGCACGATCGGTGGCGCGATCAGCCAGTTCGACTCGGCCGACGGTGGGAAGACCTGGGAGGGCCCTAAGGCTGTGACCCAGGCCAGCCAGCACCCGCCTGATCTCGTCGAACTCGACAGTGGTAAGATCCTTCTCGTCTGGGGAAACCGACGCGATCCTCTAGGGATCGGCGGGATGATCAGCGAGGACTCCGGCGCCTCGTGGCGTTACGATGACCGGATCATGTTGGCGTGGACCAGCAACAACGGCGACACAGGCTACCCGAGCGTCGTCCAACTCGACGATGGCTCAATCGTCATGCTCTACTACTCCGTCGGCACCAGCGACTTTGGCGACGACCAGCTCTGCATATCGGTCATGTTCACTGAGGATCAACTCATGGAGGCCATCGGGCCGTGAGCGTCCCGCCTTCCACGGGTAGCCACGTCATTCCGGCGCAATGGGCTTGACTTCCACCTTGCTGCCCTTGACGATGATCTCCTCGACGACCTTACCCTTCGGCCACGGGCCCGCATTCGGGGGGTACTGCCACCCACTCGCTTTGTACTCTCCCACGCTGTAATCGTAGAGGAAGAAGTAGCCACTGAAGCCCTTCCCATCTATGCCGCACTCGCCCGCGATGAACGGCTCGGAGCGCACGTTCTCGGGGCAGTCGAGGGACTGGTACAGTGTCAAGTTGCCAGGGTCGGTGATGACGACGCACCTGATTCCGGGCCAGTCGGCGTCGGGCTTATAGGTCCACGCGACGTTCCCGCTCTGGGAGCGCTTGGGAGGATCAGGAAGGTTCAACTCGATCAGCGCGAACTCGAACTCCGCGATCTCGCCCTTCGGCTTCTCTTCGGTATACAGACGTAGCTGAATCGTGCAAGCCGGCTCCGCAACATCATCCGCGCCAACCAGCGCGACCACCATCAAGACGATGCCGGAGAGTGCGAGGGCAACAGCGATTCGACGCATCATGGGCTCCTTCAGAATGGGGGTCTGCAACGCCGGGGTTCGACTGTCAGCTGGTTAGCGGCCGGTGGTCTTCGCCGGCCGCTAACCAGCGCCATCTACGCAGCGGCCTGAGCGGAACTCACGTACTCGTAAACTCGCCGCACCTCATCCTTGAACTCCTCGTAGTCGATCTGCATGCCGTGGACGTAGGTGCTCCACCCCACGCTGCACTTGGCCTGGGCGACCGCGTCCTCGATCTCTTCGTCCGTAGCACCATGCAGCCTCGCTACCTCGGTGTGGAAGAGAGCGCAGTAGTCGCACCGGATCGCGGCCGATACACCCACTCCAACGAGTTGCCGGTACTTGGCGGGGATTGGGCCGTCACCAAGCTGCAAGCCCTTGAAGAGCGTCCATTCTGATTCTAGCGTCGCGTCGGGAAGTCCCTGGAAGAACGTCGGCACGAGGCCCAATGAGGCTTCGATTTCGTTGAGTATCTCTTGTCGTTTCATTGTCCCTAGCTCCTTCTTGCTGGAGCGTTGGGCGGGACATTGAGGCCGGAAATGCGAGGACTCTGTCGCCCCGCTCAACTTCTTTCTCAGTTGGTAGCAATAACACCGTCTTTGCGCGCGCCGTGCCCCGTCGATTCAGAAGCGAGGCCCGGCGGCCGGCCGAACGTCCACACTACCGAAACACGATGCTTGAACCCACCGATCAGCAGACCACATCCGTCGCCGACCGCATCCTCGACCGGGCGCAGTGGAGTTGCGCATTCGTCTCGCTAGCGCTCTGCCTGGCAATCGCGGTCTGCTACATTGTCCGCTGGCCGGCAGTGGTTCTCGTGACCGTGTTCCCGGTCTGGGTTTGGGCCGCGCCGGGCATCGCCTTGATCGCGCTGAGCTACAGCAAACTCGCGCGCAAACGCGCGGTCGTCATCGCGCTCCTATGGGCCACCCTCATCGGAGGAATCGCCGAGGAACCGAAAGCCCTGATCACGTGCTGGCGGCATTGGTCGGAAGAGCGCGTCGACGACTCTGGTTTTCGCATCGTGTCGGTGAACTGTGCCGGAGGCGATCCCCTCGTTGCCGAGGAGGCCCTCGATTACAGCCCCGACATCCTCCTGCTCCAGGAGACGCCCGGCACGAACGACCTGGCGCCGCTCCTCGCCCGAGTCCCGGAATACACGCTGGTGTGGGGATACGATGGAGCGATCCTGGCGAAGGGCGAGGTGACGCCTCTGCCAGTGCCCAGGTCGGCGCGCTCGTTCATGACACTCGCGCAGGTTACCTTGCGCGACACGGCCATGGTCGTCATGAGCACGCGGTTCGTTCTCCCGTATTGCGAGCCGGATCTCTGGCGCGTCGGCGCGTGGCGTTCGGCCCGCGAGGTGCATGCGGTCCGCGTCGAGCAGATGGACGCCGTCGTCGCGCGATTGGCCCAGGAGCAAGACGCGCCGATCATATTGGGGGGAGACTTCAACACGCCGGTCGGCGACAGCCTCTACCGCAAGCTGCGCCCGAAGTTCCACGACGCCTTCCGCGAGGCCGGCGTCGGGTTCGGCAACACGATCATCAACGACATTCCGCTCTCGCGCATCGATCAGATCTGGCTCACCGACCACTTCGCGGCGACCGCAACCGTCGCCAGGAAGACAGAGCACTCGGACCACCGAATGGTCATCACGGACCTGGCGGCCGCATCTCCTCCCTGAGGCTCGGGCGTGCAGTAGGGGGCGCGTCGTGTCGCCCGAACGGGATGTCGCCCGTGGCCCCCGGGACGATGCCCCCCTCGATGTCCTCACCGGCGTCATCGGCGCCGTCGGGTCCCACGCTGTAGATGACCAGCCCGTCCTCGCCAGGAACCGAACTCAGCAACTCGCCACTGAACGGATCGACCAGCGCCGCCGGCAGATACTCCGGGACAAGCGCGCCGAGAGACGCGGGCGCGTCGCCGTCAGTGAGCTGATGCGCTCGCGCGGCCAGTTCCGCCAGCGCAACCTGGATCTCAGCCTGCCACCGCGTGTCCGCAAACCACGCGTTCTGCGTGATTCCCGGCGGGTACAGGGCCTCAATGAGGGGATCGCCGACGACCGGTAGGGGATCGGCCACGCTATACGGGGTCCTCGCCGTCTCCAACAGACCGGCCGTGGCCGCGTCTAACGCCGCCCAGGACGCCTCAAGATCCGCCTCATAGTCCGGCGGCAGGTTTGCCATTGCGATGACCGCGAGCAGATGCTCTTCGTCTTCGGCCATGTCCTTCAGCGACGCGCGCATCTCCACCATGGTCCCATCAAGACGGTCGGCGAACGCCACGCGCGACGCTTCCGCGTCCTGGAGTAGCTTGAGGGCTTCCACGCATTCCGCCTGATCTAGATTCGGGACTGTGTCCTGGAGAAGCCTCACGCCACGAGCAACGCATGCGGCCCCGGCGACGGTCGACACCACGCTCCGCTGTGAAGAGACATCATGCCCAAGCTCTACTATGCCGATCGCATCTCGCGCCGCGGCGGCATGGTCCCCGTCGTCGTTATGCACGCGGCCCGAGTACTCCAGCAGGCGCGCCGCCTTGATGAAGTCGACGTGCGTGACCGAGGCGTCCATCTTCTTGGGCCAATCCCAAGGCACGGGCAGCCGGCACTCGCCCTCCAACGCCTGGCGCAGCAAGTCCAGCGTCTCCTGATTCTGCGTCACGTACTCGCGCACTTCGGTGAGGTCGTCGGTGTACCCGTTCGGCAGTGACGTTTCCGCCTGTAGCTTGAACGTCTTCTCGTACGTCTTCCACGCATTCGGGGAGGGCAGCTTCACCTTCGGCGGCTTCCACGAATCCCACGGGCCGGTCTGCCCCGACTTGCATCCGACCAATACAACGCACGCCAGAAGTGCAATGGCAATCCGCCCCATAGGGTCGCTCCTCTGTCGCCAGGGACTGTCGCCTGTAGCCGTCCGCCGGCCGACAGTTAGATCAACCCTGTATTGAGCGCGGTGTCCTCCTCACCATATGCAACGGCGATCGCCTTGTGCGGATCGAACATCTCCTCGATGGGCCCCAGTTGCTCCTCAAGCACGCATGGCGGCTCGTATGTATCCAAGTCCGCCCCGTCGGCGAAGCCCTTCAGCAACTCCACCATGTACAGGAACGTGCGGACCGGCACGTCCGGCGGGACGCCGTGATCGACCGACGGGATGTACCGGCCATACTCGCGCGCCACCCGGTAGCGTTTCACCACCTCCGCTCGCGCCTGCTCCTTGCCGAAACGCAACTCGCGCTTATCGATCCCACCCGTGAGAAACAGCTTCGGGTACTGGCTCAGGTACTCTTCTGGATCGTTGTGCGCCGCGATCTCGGTCGGGCTGATCCCATCGATGCCCTCCGGGTGCATGGTCGCGATGATCTGCGAATTGTGCCCATCTGAATCCATGTCCACGCAATAGACGCCCTTGCTCTTGAAGAACTCCTTCAGGCGCTTGTACCTTGGCAGCATGAACTCGCGCATGTGATCGGGCGAGAGCATCGGCTGCGGCTTGTAGGCCATGTCCTCGTTGATCACGATCCTGTCCACCTGGATGTGGTTGAGGGGCTCATCCAGCAGCTCCATGATGAACCACGTCCAATACTCCATCATCTCATGCACGAGGCCCGGCTGGTCGTAGCACATGATGCTCAGGCCCTCAAAGCCAGCCCAATCCCGCGCCGTCCAGTAGAGCCCCGCGAGCCCGCTCGTTACCGGCAAGTCCGAGTCCCTGCACGTGTCCACGAGGTCCTTCCAACACGTGCCGTGGGAGTACTGGCGGTAGCCATCGGGGTTGAGCGTGTCTCGAACCCGATCGTCGGGGAGGTTGTCGAGTCGCCCGGTCGAGTGCGGGTCGAAGTGCTCTTTCATGCGCTCGAAGTCGGCGGGCGTCTTCACCGGGAACTCGAGGTACTTGCGCGTGGCGAAGCCGTCGGTCGGTTGCTCGATGGCATCGACGCGCTTGACGCCCCACTCATCGATCCACGTGCGGATGTTGCCATCTTCGGAGATGACCGTCTCCTCGAATCCAGGCAGCGGACCGGTGTAGATCTTGCCCATCCCCATCCCGCCGTCGGCGCCGGTGAAGCTGTGCCAGTTGCGATGCAGTTCCTCGGTCAGACCTTGCTTGCGCCACGCGGCGAACGTGCTGGCGCGCGGCCCGCCGAAGCTGTACGGCATCCGGTCCACCGGCTGCCCATCAACAATCGCGCGCAATCTCTCTTTGGGGGTCATCATTATTCTCCCGTGGCGCGGGCATTCTTGCCCGCGTCTGTCGTCACGTGACGACAGGCCTCCAATCCGTCGGCCGTCCGCCGTTTCGCTGACCGTTGGGGATGTACCTCGGGGAACTACCGGCTCTCGCGTGCTTTGCGTGTCGCCTCGACTTCGTGCCTCATGTTCAGCAGCGTGATGCCCCACGGGCCCGTCCCCGACCTCAGCTTCACGTGACCATCGACGTAGGCCACGTTGAGGCCGCCGTGGTGTCGGAACACAGCCTCCGCCCGCGCATCTGCGTCCCAGAACATATACGTCTCGACCGGGTCAGGCACATCCGCTTTGAGAGCGCCGCCCAGGAAATCAGCGTACGCGTAATCGACCCGCCTTGGCGGCCACCGGACACTGGGGCACTCATACAACTCGGTGACCCTCGTGTACGGCTCCAACCGAACAGGCCATCGTGCATGAGGAGGATACACGTCATCGCAGTCGTCGACGTACATATCCATCGCAACCGTGAGTTGCCGCAGATTCGAGCGACAACGCTCGACGGGGGCCTTGTGCCCTTTCTGGTAGCCCATCACCGACAGGGCAAGGAAGGGCGGCCCGATCCCCAGCGCCACCGCGAGCACAAGGAGACCAACCACGCCACAGCACAAGCCCTTCAACTGCCCCTTGGGCGTCTCGACCGGCGCGTCGCTACCCATCGCTCTCACCCAGGGACGCTCCCGCCGCCAGTTCCGCCTCAAAGCGCGCTCGCCCGAGCCCGCCCTCACAGTGCCCGTCCACGTACGCGACGTTGATGCGCTTCCTGTGCCGGAATGCCGGCTCGTGAGTCACAGGATCCATGTCCCACAACATCAGCGTCTCGCCCGGACGCGGGATGTCGGGGTAGCGCGCCTCGGCGAGAGACTTAGCGAAGTCGTAGTCCAACTCAGGCACTACGGCGCCGGTGGCATCTTCTGCGGACTCATATTCCCAGTAATACCGGTGGCGGAGCGTCGAACACCCGTAGTGGACCGCACGGCCGGGCCCTGCCGCCGCTGACGCCCATCGGTCATAGGGCGGAAGGCGATCATCGTGGTCAGCCGCATAGACGTACAGCGTGCTTGCCAACAGGTTCTGCTGGCTGAGACACAGGTCGTGCCCCATGCGAGCGTAGCGCCAGTTGACAGCCAGCGGAACGCCCACAAGCCACCCCAACACGAAGGCGAGGACAACCGCCAGCCAGCACCCGATCGTCCGGCGTTTGCGGTGCCGATACCACGGCGTCCGTTCACTCATCAGCGCTCCCACCTATCGCAGCACCAAACTCCTCCGCCGTCATCCACGTCACATGTCTGTCGGCATGGGCCACGCAGATCCCGTCGTCATGCCTGAATGCCGGTTCGCCCGTCAGAGGGTGCACATCCCAGAAGACCAGCGTCCCACCAGGTTCGGCCGCCATCGCGTAGGAGACAGGTTCATCGTCCCCGCCAACAGCCGGGCAGGTGAACGGCGGCCACCGAATCTGCATGTAGGGCCTGATGGCGTCAGGCCAATCGTCTGAGAGAGGATACTCCCCGTCCCACTCACGGGCGTACATGTCCAGCGCCGCCGTCATGCTCCGCAGCACATGGTAGCACCCAGACTGCTTCGCCAATTTGCGGGATCGCTGGTACACGGGAACGGCGATCGCGGCTAGCACCACCAGAAGCCCAAACGCTACACCGCACTCCCGCAACCACTTCGACCTGTTCATTCGGGACGCACCTCCGCCACCTGGCCAGCCATCCCCTAGAGGCATTCTCACTCTCGCATCACGACAGCGGAGGCAACAAGGCCAGCGCGAGCAACCGCACCAACCACAAGACGGCCACCATGACGCACAGGAGCCAACCCACCGACATCTTCGGCGGCGCGGGCTCCTCCGACATCGGCGGCAAAGGCAGTTTCAATTCCTTCTGTCGTGGCTTGCTCATTCACCGGCCCCCAAGTCGCGTCCCAACCTCCACGCGCGCGGCGTGAGCATCGAGATAGACGACGCTCGCCTGCCCGCCGTGCCTGAACGCGGGCTCGCCATCCGGCGTCGCGTCCCAGAGCATCGGCGTGGTTCCGCGCTCCTCAAACCCACTCACGGCCTGCCCCGCCACCTCAGCCGAGCATGCGAACCCCAGGCGAAAACGACTCCAACGCACCCCATCCACATGGACCTGATGCCAATACCGAGCGTCGTCTCCGGACGTGGAGGGGCAGTCGTAAATGAGGGCGCCCTTCGCGCGCGGCGCGAGCCTGCACTCCCAATCATCCCGCGGCGGGAGCTGGTCATCGTGGTCGCGCGAGTACATCAACATCGCCAGACCAAGAGCCTTCACGTTGCTGAGACAGGACGTGGCCCGCGCTTGCTCCCTCGCGTCGGCAAACCGTCCTGCAATGGCCACCCAAACTGCTCCGACAGCCACCATCAACACGATGCCGATCGCGACTACCTTCGTCCGCTTGCCCATGGTCAAACCCCTGTCTACGCCGCCACCGCCCGCCGCCTCCGCTGGCCGCTCACCCATCCGGACCTGCCCCCTCATCCTCACCCTCCGTGGCCTCCGGCTCAGCCGTCGGCCGGATCATCTGGCCCGGCGATACGCGACGAACATCTCCGTCGGCAAACGCGGCAAACGCGGCAGGCGCCGCGCCCCCATGGCGATGCGCCACGTATTGCGTCCCGGGCTCACAGTCGTAGAAGACGGGCACTGTGTCCGGCGACTTCACGTCCCTCGCGCGTCTGCCGCCGAGAGACTCCGAGAGGGCATACCCGACATCCGCGTTCTTCTCGCTCGGACACTTCAGCATGTCGCGGCCGACGTACGTGGGCACCAGGGCGTCTTCCCAGCCTTGGTGCCGAGGGTACCGCCCTGCGTGGTCATCCGTGTATTCCTTCATCGCCAGAGAGAGCTGGTGTAGTTGCGACAAGCACTTGGTCCGAGTCGCCTTCGAGCGCACGCGCGAGAACACGGGGAACGCGATGGCAACAATCAGAGTGCCGACGAAGGCGCACAGCACCATGACCACGAGGGCTGACCCAACGCCACACGTCCACAGCCCCGCCTTGCGCCACTTGCTCTTCCGAGTCTGCTCGGCCACCATCTCACCGCCCCTTCCGGCTGGGAGCACGGATCGGCAGCACCCGAGCCTCCCCGAACCCATTCACTCCTCAATGGTACCCTCCACCGCCGCCTCAAACACCTTCGCTCCGGCCAGTAGTGAAAACACGGCCGTCCCAACCACTAGAACCGACAAGACAGCCACGGCGATGGGCCACCGGGCTGTCCTGGTCACATCCGCCGTCTGCTGCTCGCGCATCCGCTATCCCCTCACATCGCCGCCATCGCCCGCCGTCTCCACCGTCTCAGCACCCAGGCCGCTAGCATTATCGGCAACCACACCGGTGCCAGCCCCAGTATCCACGCGCCCCCGACTCCCGCCACTCGCAAGCCGAGTCCGCCCGCCTTTGCGAATGATGCGGCGACCGCCGCCAGCGCGCCCGGCTTGCCGGGGATCGGCGTCTCGAACGTCGCTGAGACCGTCGCCAGCACTGTCTCCGTGCGCGTCGCGTATCTCTCAGTACGCGCGGCCAGCGTCTTCGCCTCGGACTCCACAATCTGAGTGGCAATCTTCGCCTGCTCGGCCGGCTTCTTCTCCTTGCGGGCTTGCTCGCCAAGCCGTTCCTGCTTCGTCGCCTCACGCCGGAGCGTTGTGTCGACTCCGACCACTGCTTGCGTCATGTCCTCGCCTTGCACGGTCATCGCCACCATCGTCCCCAGCGCGCTCAACGCCGTCAGCGCCGGGCTGAGGTTCTCTGTCGGCGTCTTGAAGAGCACGTCGGCGCGCAGATGCTCGCCCTCGCGCCCGTACCGCGATTCGAGCACGAACCCCTGCTGCTGCGTCACGATCCGCTCCGCCGAGCGCAAGGCCTCCAGCACGTCCTCCGTCTCCACCCGCACTCCGGCGTCATACGCGATGTGCAGTTCATCCGCCAGTCCGTAATTCCGGTCCAACGCCCCCAGCGATCCCTTCGTCTCGGCGCCGGCGGGCGACTCATCGGACGCCTTCACATGTCCGTCGACATACCCCGTGTTCGCGAGCCCATTGTGCCTGGGATCCCATGCCCCCTGGGTATTGGCGTCCCAGATCAGCGGCTCCATCGAGGGATCTGCCACATCCTCCAGACGCCGCCCCGCCAGGCTCTCAGACATCGCGTAGTGCCCTCCAGGCGTCACCTTATCCCAGAGCAGTCCGTCCTCTTCGTGTCCCGGGCAGAGGAAGATCCGCTCGTCTTTGGCGTACGGCTCCAGCGCAGCCTTCCACCCATCCGCCCGAGGCAACGTATCATCATAGTCCTGGGCGTACATGATCATTGCCAGCCCGAGTTGCTTGATGTTGCTCAGACAGCTCGTCTGTCGCGCCTTCTCTCGCGACCGAGCGAACACCGGGAACAGCGCCGCGCTGAGAATCCCGATGATCACCACCACGACGAACACCTCCACCAGCGTGAAGCCGCGCTTCTTGCGCTTCTCTTGGGCCGGCATGCCTACTGGCAAGGCCTCCATCACTCCTCGCACGTACGCCTCGCCACGCGCCTGCTCCGGATACGCCTCGGAATACGCGTGCGCATCCTCCCGCACGGCCGCCAGCCAGGCGGCGCACTCCTCGCATTCTTTCAGGTGCGCCTCGACCAGCTCCGTCTCAGCCGCATCGGCCTCGCCATCCGAGTATACGCTCAGTCTCTCCGCCCACTCTTCACATGCCTGATGCCGGGTCATTGGGATGCTTCCTCCTCGGTGGTCCCCGCCATCTCGTGCTGCTCGATCAGCTCTCGAAGGGCTTGCTTGGCTCTATGGCACCGCACTCGGACCGCGTTGACCGTGAGGTTGAGCGCGTCGGCGATTTCAGCGTAGCTCAGGTCCTGGACGTACTTCGCCGCCAGGATCTCCCGATGCTGCTCTGGAAGCTCGTCAAGCCTCTCCCTCAACTCCTCACCGCCGCCGTCCGCGTAGCGACGGGGCTCCCGCCCCGTCGATGGCCCATCACCCACCATCGCCAGCGGCACTTCCCGCTTCGCGGTCCGCAGATGATTGAGCGCCTTGTGCTTGAGGATGCCAAACAACCACGCTTTGAAGCGCTCGGGATGCTTCAGCGATCTCAGCGATGCGTATGCGTGAACGAACGCCTCCTGGCTGAGGTCCTCAGCCGCGTCCGAATCGCCGACCATCGCCCTTGCCGCGGCGATGAGCTTCGCGTGGTGCGTTCGGACAAGCTCGCCGAACGCGCGTCGATTGCCCTTCTGGGCTTTCAGTACGAGAGGTGTGTCGGTGGCCACCGCGGGACTCCCCTCTAAGATGCCGTCACCCCATAGTCACTTGGTCTCGAGCGATCATTACACGGCAACCCTCGGCCGTGGCCCATCGCCACTTGCGGCCTTGTGAGTGCTGATCCGGAATCCACTGGTCGCGGCTGAACCCGCTCCTACACGACGGTCTTACGGCCGTGAGACAGAGCCGCCGTGTAGGAGCTGCTTTAGCTGCGACGCGCCAGAGCCGATGACTTGCTCCCAATGCTGCTCATTGCGCCAAGCCACGGTCGTCCGGTGGCGTCACTTGCGGCCTTCGTGCTGCTCATCCGGGTTGTATCTGTCGCGGCTGAACCCGCTCCTACACGTCGGATTCACGGCCGTGAGGCGGAGCCGCCGTGTAGGAGCTGCTTTAGCAGGGAAACTCAACGAGTTTCCACGACGCGCCAGACCTCGTGACTCGCTTCCATTGCTGCTCATTGCACCCACTTCGACAGAACGTTTCGCCGCGCGGAAGGGATATCCCGCTGCTCGCATCGAAACTCACCCCATGATCTCTCTGCTTCTTCTCTCCACCATCGCTTCCGCCGACGAGCTAACCCAAGGCCCGTGGGTGGTCCAGTACGATTCCGGCGGCGTGCGCTCCGTGTTCTACGATGGCGAGCAGCTGTTGAGCCAGTTCACGGCGACGCTATACAATGCGGACTGGCAGGGCGCGCAGTTCGTCCTGTCTGATGCCACCGTTGAGCGCGACGGCAACGCGATCACCTTCACGCAGGCGACCCCTGATGTCGCCGATCTCACGGCATTACTCGAAGTTGAGGGCGACACGCTGAGCTGGCGCATCAGAGTGATGATGGCTGCCGCGGGGCCGCTGGAGTGTCATATTCCCTTGCCCACTGCCGCGTTCGAGAGTCCGGCGGGCGACGTGTTCCTCCGTTTCGACAACACGGATCGCGAGGTCGTCGCCGGGCGGTCATGGCCCCACGCTTTCCCGCGCGAGCGTGTTGTGCTCCGCACCGGGGACCACGACATCACGATGCGACTCCAGCCCGGCGAGGGTAGCTGGACCTTCCAGGATGCCTACTCAGCCGCCCGCCTCATTGGCATGCGCCGTAGCACCGGCGAGGGCGTCACAGTGGCCGATCTCGGAGTCGACATCACCATCGATCGCGGTACGCCCGAGGAGGCCCGGGCGCGGCGTCTCCTTCTAAGCCAGCGGCGAGCCACGCAGACGGATGTGCCAATACCTGACGCCGGCTTCGAGGACGGCTTGGGCACGTGGGCGCGCGGCCCCAACGCGTCCCTCGTCACGGACGACCCCGCCGAGGGCGACTCATGCGCTCGCATCGACATGGATGGATCCGACCAGGAGAGCGTCTACATTACCCGCCAGGTCCCCGTCACGCCCGGCGCGCGTTATCGGCTGACGGGCAAGATCCGGAGCGAGGACGTGGTCGCCGATGAACAGCTGCGGATGGCGTCCGTCGGCGCGTGCCTGATCCACGAGTGGGCCGACCCGGACGGCAAGTGGATCTTTGCCGGCGATTACTCCGACAGCACGTGGGGCACGACCGGTTGGCACGACGTCGCGTGCGAGGAACTCCTCGCGCCCGAGGGCGTCGGTTTCGCGACAGTGTTCCTCGCTCTGCGGGGGCGCGGTTCGGCTTGGTTCGATGATATCAAGCTCACCGAGGTGAAGCGCCACGTGGTCCTCGCCTCGCCCCTCGACGGAGCGGAGATTGCCGACAACCGGCCGACACTCTCCTGGCGCGCGGAGCCCACCGTGCCTGTCTTCACGATCGAGTGCATGCGCGGAGACGAGACTGAGACGTGGACCACGCCCGAGACGAGCTTCCGCCCCCCGACGCGTCTCGCGCCCGGCGAGTACATTTGGCGAGTGACGGGCGACAGCACGGAGGCCTCGGTTGATTGGCGATTCGCCCAGACCGCTCCCGTCGACGCCGACACGACAGGACCCGACATCACCATCTCGCCCGTTGCTTTCACCGACGGCGCACCCTTCATCTCCATCGCCGCCGAGGACGAGTCGCCGATCGCCTGGCAGGGGATCTCCCTCGCGCTCGACGGCGAGACCGCGCGGCACCGAACGAGACAGGACGGTGGCTGGCAGATCCGACCTCGCAACGGCTGGCCGCTTGGAGCCTCGTTGGTTGAGGTCACCCTCGCCGATGAGCATGGCAACGCCACCTCTGCCGAGACATGGGTGGTCAACACGCCTGCGCCGCCCCGTTCGTTTGAGTGGACTTACGACCGAGGCGTCTTCGACGGCGAGCGGCACTTCCTGCCGCTAGCAATGTACCAGGTGCCGATCGCCGAGATGGGGACGGTGCGTGAGGCCGGCTTCAACACCGTGCACGTGTATCAGTGGGAGGGCAGCCAGAACGACGCCGGCGCGCGCGACTATCTCGACGCCTGCGCGGAGCATGGCCTCCAGGCGTTCATCGGCTTCGACCGCGGCAAGTCGTCCGGCAGCGGCCTGATCCAGGGCGACATCGCCAACGTCGCTCGGAGGATCGGGGCGCTGCGGGATCACCCGGCACTGCTGGCGTGGTATCTCTTCGATGAGCCCGATCTCGCGCACCAATATGTCCCGCCCGGCAGGCTGCGCGATCTCTACCAACTCATCAAGACGCTCGACCCGCACCACCCGGTCATCGTGACCTTCGCGATGGACACCGCGGCGGCGCAGTACCCGGAGGCCTACGACGTCCACTGGACCCAGGTCTACCAGTCGACAGACCGCGTCCGGGGGCGCATCACGAAGCACCGAGAGGCGCTCGACGGGCGCGACATCATGGCCATCCTGACGTGCTACGACCGCCGCCAGACGGGGATCCTGAAAGCCGGTGGCGAAGTGGTTGAGGCGGAATTCTCACCATCACCAGCCAAAGCGCGGGCCGATATCGCGATGGCGCTCGCGCTCCGGAGCAGCGGCCTGGCGTGGTGGTGGTACGGCGACGGTCGTCGCTCATTCCTGACAGCCGCCGATATCCCCGCCGCTTGGGAGAGCCTCTCTCAGGCCGTAGCGGAGGTCCGCGAGATCGAGCCGCTGTTGACCGACCATGGCGAAGAGCTTGCAGCCGAACTGACGCTCGAGCCCGCCGACGCCAACGTTGTCGCCCGAGTCCGTCGCGCGGGCGATCGCGCAATCATCATCGTCGTGTCGGCCGAGGAAGAGCGCTCCGTCACGTACTCGCTGGTCGCGGAAGACCTTCCGTCACCGGCGACGAGCAGGCTCAGATCCGGCGACACGAAGGCCTCGATGGCCGACGGCCGGATCGCCGGCGAGCTAGGCCCACTGGGCCGGGACATCTACGAGGTAACATGGTGAACCAAGCGATGCCAAACGATCTGGACCGCGTGCCCGCCGTCGCCGCTTTCATTGCGCACGAGGACAAAGTCCTCGTGGTGCGCCGCGCCGACAACATCCCCTCGTACCCAGGCAAGTGGTCGGGAGTCAACAGCCTGCTCCAGCACGTCCCGCTCAAGCAAGCCTACCTCCAGATCGCCGAAGAACTCGGGATGGGCACCGAGCGCATCCGCCTTGTTGGTATCGGCGCGCCGGTCAGAGTCGATGACTCCGAGCACGACTGGGACTGGCTCGTGTTCCCGTACCTCTTCGAGCTGAAGTCCGGGTCCGAGGTCCGACTGAACTGGAAAGCGACCGAGCGCGAGTGGATTGCGCCCGACGAGATCGGCCGACTCGACACCGTGCCCGGACTCGCGGATGTGTTGGCCAGCGTCTGGCCGGGGTTTGGCACGCCGGGACTATGGGGCGCGGCGCGCCAACTGTCGGCCGACCGCACTAATGGCTCCACCGATATCGCCTGCCAAGCCCTTGCGGCCGTCGAGAGGTTCCGCTCGGCGGGGCCCGCGCCGGACTTGCCCCGCGCCGCCCGGGCGCTGTCCTCACTCAGGCCCTCGATGGGGATCATACCTCACGCCATGACTCTCGTGGTGGGAGGGGCG
>CAZKUN010000091.1:0-26265 GCA_964555935.1 uncultured Armatimonadia bacterium
TCGATGCCCCAATACCAGACGCCTGAGTGGTAGCGTTCCTCGTCGTACCAGATGTAGAACGGGTCGATCGCATGCAGCTCCCCGCGAAGCGCCATCATCCTATCGGCTTGGCCGACGGCCGCGGCGAATCTGCCACCCCAAGCGGCTTCGTACATGGCCATGTAAGCGACCATGTGATCGTAGATCAGTCGGTCGGCCTTGACGTGCAGCCGCGCGCGATCCGAGTCGACCACTCCTTCGGCCTGCTCCAGATGCTCTTGTAGCTCGTCAATCAGCGCGGACGTGTAGATGTATGGCACCACTCGGTCCTCGTGCCCGTGGAGCGGGCTGGCCTCGATGGCTGCCTCCAGCGCATCGTAGTAGGCCTCCATGGGCTCGGCCGCCGCGCCGTACCAGTGGGCGAAGAAGTCGCCCAGTATGCCTACCACGTCGGCCTCGGCGTCCCATTCGAGCTGGGCGCGCAGATAGCGCGTGGTGATTCCACACTCAGCCCAGATGTTGCGCGTCTCGTCGTGGAAGCCGATGACGCCCCACTCTTTCATCAGAGGAAGATCGCGCGCGAGTTTGCGGGTCGTCGGCAGGGGCGTAAGCCCCGAAACAAGCATGTTGTAGTTGTAGCCGTAGATCCACACGTTGTCGCAAAGCGCGGCCCACTGCCGAAGCATCTGGCCTTGCCGGACCTTCTGCCAGCAGTGCTCATCATCATACCCGTGCAGCGTGCAGCTCCAGATGGCCGCGAACATGATGATCAGGTGGTCGTCCAACTCGATGCCCTGGGGCGGCAACGTGCGGTTAGCATAGCCGTTCGTGGCAATGTAGACGTCCGGGAACTCCTCACGCACTTGCCGCGTGACGGCATTGACGAAGGTCAGCCACTCCTCAGTCGTGCTCGCCTCGGCCGGGACCCCCGGCCGGCCCAGCAGATCCGAGAAACCACGGTGCAGCTTCAGCGTGTCGGGACTGTAGTCGCGGGGGAGCCCATCGTCCGGCGCAAACCCATACGAGTGGGCATCCGGGTTCTCCCGGAAGTGCTTCTTGATGATCTCCGCGGCTACGTTGACCGTCTCCGGGTTCGTCAGGTTTGGGTGGTGAGGGTTGCGCGTGCCGTCGGGATTCAGCGCGAAATACTCCGGGTGTTCATCGAAGTACTCAGCCTCCGGCAGGACCTTTCGCACGCTGCTATCGCCCGGAATGGCAAAGTGGATGTCCGGCGTCATCTTGTTGCGGATCTTCCACCGGCGCTCAGGCTCGCGAAGCTCCGGCTTGGAGTGGAGCCACCAGTTGCGCATGATGAAGTCCGGGGTCTCTCGCACGCGCATCTCTGGCACGGAGATGGTGGTCATCTCGGGCACGTACTCCCCATACTCCCCGGGCATGAACCACCGGACACCCAGCCCGCGCAGGAACTCATAGACGGCATACTCCGTGCCATGGTATTCTGCGTCGTCGTTGCCCGCGAGCACGAGCCGGTCGCTCCGACACAGAACGAGGAAGCCCTCCTCGCGGCGGGCGTTGGTGAGGCCAGACGGTATGTCGATACCCAGCCGATCCGTCAGATCGCTCGGGCCTACGAGTATCACCGGCCCGTCATCGTCGCCGGCGTCCGTGACGATCGGAAGCTTGGCTCCGGAGATCTTCTCGACATACGCCTGAAGCTCTTCGGCGGCCAGCCGCGCCTTCTCGCTCGCCTGCTGGGCGACCACGATCGACGCCATTGGCTCGCCATCTTCAACTATGGTCAGATCGGCTGAGGCGGACGCGGACGCGAGCAGCAGCACCATCACGCCCAACGTGGGCTTCATGGCAGGTCATCCCCTCCCGTGGCTTCCAGCACAGCGTCCCGCATGGACAGATATGCGGCATCCGACGAACCATCCCACGCGCTCCCGCATTGCCCCCAGCCGCCGGAAGCGCCGGCGAGCGGCGCCATCAGCACGCGGCTCTCGCTGGGCATCGCGATGTTGACCAACGCCCCGAGCGGCTGGTTGGACATGCCCTCATGGCAGGCGTTGCACGAGTCGCCAACACGCTTGCGGAGCGCGGCGACGCCGTCTGCGATTGGCTCGCGCCGCTCGTGCTTCTCGAAAGCGTAATCTCCATAGTACTGACCGTTCAGATCGAGCCACTGCGCGATGCGGGTGAAGCTGTCGGGGTCCAGCGGGGCGTGTTCCCTATGGGCGGTCAGCAGGAGGCTGGCGAGCTGTCCTGCGCGCGCGCCATAGTCGGCCGCCCGGCTGGTGTCAGATTCCTGGTAGATGTGCGCCAGCGAGACGAGGCCCGGTCGCGAGGTGAGGGCGTTGTACGACTCGCTGAACTGTCCCTCGTGCGTGCCGAGGAGGCTGAGATCAGCTTCGCGCTCATTGAGACCGTGGCACGAGATGCAGTAACGGTCCAGCACTGGCTGAACCGTGCGGGCGTAGCTGAAACCGCCGGCGTAACTCGGCCCGGGCGGCGGGTCGATCTCGGGAACGGCAATCGCCGCGTCGCCGTAATCTCGGGGCGGCGCCGTGCCGCGCTGTTCATGGCAACCAATACAGCTCATCGTCTCTCCGGGCTGGAGATACACCTGGCTCCGCATGCTGAAGAGCGACATGTTGCTGTCGTCGAGGAGATGAAAAAGCAGCGGCATCTCGGCGGGCGCGTTGAAGGCGACCGAGCCGTCATCGTTGATGGGCACTGTCCCGAGCACGCTCTTGACGACTTCGTGCTCGACGGCGCCCCGGCGCGCGCATGCCGCGGTTGGTTGCTCGTGGATGCGAACGACGCGCAGGCGTTTCACGCTGCCGGGCTCTAGCGGCTCGACGCACTCGTAGACATTCTGGATGATGAACGTGCCATCGTCGCGCTCGGGATCAAGCGTCGACGCGAGGATGGGTGGCTCCGGTCGCGGCCGCACGGGAATCGGCGAGAAGCACGATGTGGATGGATCGCGATAGATCAGCTCGCGCCCGCCGAGGGTGTCGACGAGGTAGACCCCATAGGCGTTCGCGCTCTGGACGCTGCCTTGGCTCACCAGCACCTCGGGCGAGTAGGCAGCAATGTATAGATCCTCGCTGAGTGGCCAAGGACTGGCGTAGCTGCCCACCGGCCAGCCCTCAGTTTCCGGGAAGCTGGCATCGGGAGTGATGCGCTCGACAGGCTCCAGGCCCTCCTCGCCCTTGCCGCGATCCACGGTGATGATCGAGCCGGCCGTGTAGGAGTGATGGGCCATGGCGGTGGTGACAATCCTGTCACTACCGGGGATTAAGCGCGCCTCGGCCGTCATGCACGGATTGCGGGTATTGTTCTTGTAGAAATGCGCGACGCCCGCGCCGTCGGGCAGCGTGGTCCAGAGGCTCTGGAAGAACGTGTTGACGCGGTTGACGTAATCCCAGCGCGTGTAGAGGATCTGCCCATCAGGCAAAACACTGGGATCCCATTCGTTGGCCTCGGAGTATGACAGTCTGCGGATACTCGAGCCATCGGCATCGGCGCGATACAGAACATACGCCGGTGTGTAGCGCCCACCGTGGCAGCGGCCGAATGCCTGGTTGCGCGTGGTGACGAAGACGAAGCCCCCGCCCGGCAAGTAGCAGGGGTCGAAGTCCTCGATGAGCACCGTCTCGCGATCCTCCCAACGGTCGAGTGGGTCGACGCCGGGCACGCCGGTGAGTTGGTGCACCTCGCCCGTCTCCAGATCAGCCTCGTGGATGAAGAACGCTCGGGCGTTGCGGTCCTCAACCGTGTGGTCGCAGAAACTGAACAGAACGCGCTTCCCGTCGAAGGATAGATCCGGATGCAGCACGGAGCCGTCCGGAAGCTTGCCGTCGAGCAAGACATCGAGCCTCGACTCCCGGCGCCAATCGCGCAGGACCACGAGCCCATCGCCGGCGCGGCTGTGCCGACCCTCGTACTGGTCGACCATGTGCGAGTAAAGCGGCGGCGGGCGCTTGACGATGAGGAGTTCATCGAAATCGAGTAACGAGTGGGACAGGATGACATTTCGACGAAAGCGGCGGACGGTGAGGTAGAGCGCCTCCCAATCGGCGTCGGCCGGCGCCTCCTTGATGGCAGCTTCGAGACCGGCCAATTCGCCCGTGTCGGCGGATGGGACGAACTCAAACGTGCGGCCGGCTAGATCGAGAGCATCGAGGGTCGCCGATCTCATGCGCGCGCCATCTGGTCCGGTTACGGCGAGAGGCGTGTACGTCGACCAGTTGCTCGCGCTGCTCTGCGTCGCCGGGCGATTCAGCGCGAGGTTCGCGGTGTCGCCAGGGCCGTAGAGTTGAAGCTCATCCAGGTGCAGGTAGTTCGTGCCGGGCAGCGTGACCCGGACATATCGCGCGCGCTCGCCGGCTAGCGGCGCAGTGAGGGGCTTGTTGTCCGAGAAGCCATGGAACAGCGTCCCGTCGTTCTGCCAGACCTGACGCCATGACTCGCCGTCGTCGGAGAGCTGGATGATGAGCACGTTGTTGCGCTCGGGGACAGTCCCGCGATTGTAAAGGACGGCGCGATCGAGCGCGACCGACTCGCCCAGATCAACCTGCCACCATGGCTGAGGCTCGAGGTCCGTGTGGAAGCCCGTGCCGCCATCGATGACGCCATCGCAGCCACCGGGCGCGTCGTCTTCGGGCGTCATTGCCGCGCCAACCGCGCCCGTACCAGTGGCCCGGGCCTGACGCAGCCAGTCGAGTTCGATCAGGAGATCGTTGATCTCGCCGGGGAAGTCTCGCGCGATCGATTCAAGCAGGGAGTCGCCGCCCTCATCGAGGCCGAAGGCGAACCCAGAGTTTCCGCCGCCCTGGCAGACTTTCAGCAGGAGTTCGTTCTCGCCCCCGCGGAGGTTGAGCGTCAGCCGCTCATCGCCCAGAACGCAGTGGCGAGACGTGTTGTGGTGGATCAGGCGCTTGCCGTTCAGCCAGAGCGTGAGCGTGTCGTCGCTGCCCAGCAGAACGGGGAGTTCCTGAGCCTTCGGTGCGGTGATCACCCGATGGATGTAGACGGTGATCCAATCGTTGTCATCGCCGAAGATCCGGAGCGAATTCGCGCGACCATCGACGAAGTCATTGCCGCGCCGCCACGACAGCTTGCGCCCGTCTTTGCCCTCGTGCTCGGCGTCGAGGTCGACCCCTTCCTCCGGCGGGTAGACCGCAACGAAGCCCTTGCCATCCGCGTGATCGAACGGGCCGATGAAGTGCCATGGCCCGAGCTGGACACTGGCGCCCGAAGCCGCCAGCGAGGCCTCGTATGATTCACGAGCCGTCCCGCGCCTGACGTACATGGCGGCGGACGCGGATGACGCCGCGATGGCGACGAGGGCGAAGACGATGATCAGTCGGCGGACAGTCATTGGGCGGGTTCCTCGCGTGCGATATGCGATTCGCGACGGAGACGAGCGGGACCTTTCGCGGCCCATTTAGCGCACCAGGCGGGCCTCCCAGGGATCAAGCGAGAGATGCACCGTGTCGCCGTGCCACTGCAACGTAGCGGATTGGGCCTCGTTGGTCGCGTTCGCGAGGATGGCCGCTTCGGAGCCATCGGGCGCGCGGTAGGCGTTGTGCAGGACGGCGGGATAGGTCGAGCCGCCGTGCTCCATGGAATCGCACTCGAGCTTGGGCGGGTGCAGCGTGCGGCCGAACAGGAGATACGGCCGGGCCTCGTCGGAGTAGAGATCGACCCACCGGGACATGATGTCGTGATCGGGTGGGGTCTCGGGCCGACGGACCTCCGCGAATGCCCCATCCGCCCCCGCCTCCTCGAGCAGCACGTCGTCGACCCAGACCTTGCCGGGCCCGTCAACGTGACACATGATGCGCAGGAAGTCCGTGCCTTCGGGGATCGTGAGGGTGATGTCGCCACGCGCCCAGTCGTCAGTACCGGCAGGCATGTCGATCCGCGCGCCCGCGCCGGTGCTCTTGAGCTGGTGGGTGAGCGTGCCGAAGTTGACGCCGTTTACCTGGGCGAGGTCCTCCGTGCGGATCCACGCGGACACGCGATAGGTGCGGCCCCTCCGGAAGCTGTCGCCGATGATGACATTCCGCGAGACCTGCACGGACTCGTCGGCGCCGTTCTCTAGACGCATCGACGAGTCGCCGGAGTGCTTTACAGTCTCATCGCGAGCACATTTCCCATTCCACACGGCCCCCTGGTAGCCACCAACCTTCTCCCAGCCACGGGGCTGATCGTCGGCCCACTCCTCGAAGTCGCCGCCTGCCAGCAGCGGCCCGGCACCGATATCCTGCGTTGGCACGAAGTGCGGGGTCTGGCCGTTGACGAGGCAGTAGGCCGTCAGGAAGCCGTTCCCGCGGCGAGGGTTGCTCTGGAAAGTCGGCAGGTACTCGTGATAGATGTAATTGAAGACCGATGCAAGTTCGTCGGGCCGCGGATCCCCCCACCGCCCCTCGATGTCACGATAGTCCTGGATCGCCGCGTATTGGATGAAGTGCTCGTTCGGCTCCTCGAAGGAGACGACGGCATCGGGCTCGATTTCGCGAAGGCGCGCGAGCATCGTCTTGAGTTGAGTGCGGAAAACCTCCGCCTGCCAAGCGCCGGGGCCAGGCGGGTGAGGATGGTCCGTCTTGTAGCACGCTGGGAACGCGCCGCCGACGACCTGGTCGACCTGGATCATGTCAGCCCCGCACTCGGCGAGTTCATCGGCGATGTCGTTCATCCAGTCGATGGTGAATGGATCACCGGGGCACATGCAGGCATTAGCTCCGCCTTGGAGCCACGAGGCCTTTCTGACATAGAGATCGCCATTGCGCTTGTGAACGGCATGGTCCCGCGCAACGCGATTGAAACGCTCCCGATCGTCCCACGTGAATGAGCCGTCGGCCTGCTCCTCGAACGTCATCGTGTAATGGTAACCCGAGGGCCATGGGAAAACATGTCCGCCGATCTCTCGATTCATGGCCGCGAGCGCGATGAACTCATCGTCGGACGGGTACAGGGGGAAGTAATCGGGCGTGACCCAACTGGCAACCTTCTCCCAACCCCAGTACGCGATCGTGAGCGGGAGATCCTCAGGAAACTGGCGCTTCCAGTAATCGGTCAGCCAGCGCTCGATCTGCTCCGGTCGAGACAGCCAGCCACGCGAGAATCGAACGAAGGGCGCGCCCTGCTTCATCCAGTCCGGGATATCATCACGCTGGTGGTACGTCTTCGCGCACCACGCCTGCTCCTCGGCCCAGACCTTGTAGATATCGGCCGCGTGGCGCCAATCAGTCGGCGCGTCGCCGCCGGAGAATGTCGTCATGACGACATCGTAGTCGAGAGCATGCCGCCCCGCCGCGAAGCAGGACTCGCCCCAACTGACTTCGATGCCAGTCTTGCTCCGGCGCAACGCGACGCGTTTGGGGTAGCCTGTGGAGTCGTGGGCGGCTGAGTACAGCCCGACGGATTCGTCATAGTAGCAGGCGAATTGTGCCGCCATCGCGCCAGGCAACGAGGCGGAGGTCGACCAGTTCTCTTCCCACGCGCTGGGCGCGCGGAAAACGCCGCCTTTGGTGTGCCCTGTCACGGCCATGTCCGTCAGGCCATCATGCAGCGGCGCGCGGAGCGTGATGCCGGGCAACAGGACTTCCTCGACGACAAGCCCCTCAGGCATGTCGACGACAACGCGCCATCGCACGAAGGGGTCGCGCCGGCGTACGGAGGCCGTGCATTCGGCGTCAATGCCGCGCCCGCCTACGTCGGCAAACCGCATTCGCACGCGAGATTCCCGGCGCTGATTCTCAACGACGAACTGAACTGACGCGGCAGTGGAGCTTGAGAGGTATGTCTTGTCATCCCCCGGCCCGTCGGCCTTGGTGACGGCGACGAGGAACAGCCAGTCGCTGCCCGTGCCCGCAACCAGCTCCGAGCCGGTGGAGACATCGACGAGCGACGTGATGCAGCCCTTCTGGGGCTTGCCAAGCAGGAGAGCAAGTCGCTCGTTGCGCAAGACAATGGCATCGGTCGTCTCGTCGACGCGGGCGCTCTGGCAAGAGCCGGCGCCGCAGGCCAGGCCTAGCAGGAGACACAGTCGGAAGATCATGCCGTGAGGTTCGCTTGGGGAGCCTAGGATGCCTTTGGCATCGATGGTCAGGAGATGAGGCCAAGGTCGCGGGCGGTCTCTACGAACGCGCTGGTCTCCCAGACCCGCGCGGCGCTGCCACGCGACGTGGAGTCCGTCTCGATGGTGATCGGGGGGAGAGCAACGGTCTCGAAGGCCTCCTCGAAGAGGCCTTGACTGATGACACCCAGGCTGGCTTCACACACTATGAATGCGTCGACGACATCCGGATCAAAAGCGCCGCCCCGCTCCTCGACGATCATCTCGCAGACCGTCTCGTGGGCGAATGCTTCGGCCCGGTAGGGGCGCGACGTGGCGAGCGCGTCGTAGACATCAGCCACCGCAACGATGCGCGCCGATAGCGGGATCTCAGTGCCTCTGATGCCGTGCGGGTAGCCGGCGCCGTCCCATCGCTCGTGGTGGCTCTCACAGATCTCCATCCCGACTTGGAGCAGCGGCACGCTCTGCGACTCGGTTTGCGCTCCCGCGGTCTGCAATATCGCGCGCCCTATGGCCGAGTGCTGGCGCATCGTGCATCGCTCGTCGTCGGTGAGCGGCCCACGCTTAAGCAGGATCTGATCTGGAACGCCGATCTTGCCGATATCATGGAGGGGAGCGGCCTCGTGGAGGCGGTCAACGTAGGCATGGTCGACGCGGTGAGCTTCGCGGACGGAGGCCGGCAGCGCGCGGGCCAGCTCCCTGGCGTAAACGCCCATCCGCCGCAGGTGAGCGCCGGTTTCGGCGTCGCGGATCTCCGCCAGAGCGCAGACCACGCGTTTGATCGCCGCGCCCGTATCATCGAGCCGCTCCAAGGCGCTGTGCAGCGCCTCCGTACGCTCCCGGACCAGTACCTCAAGGTCTGACTGGGTCGCCATGTCGCGGATCTGGCGCCGACGAAACCCGAGTGCCCCGCGGATCGCGGCCAGGATTCCGTCACAGGAATAGGGCTTGCAGATGTAGTCGACCGCCCCTTGCTTCATCGCCTTCACGGCCGTCGGCGCATCGTCGTTTCCGGTGGTGACAATGACCAGCGTGTGCGGCAGGAGGGGCGCGAGTTCGGGCAGGAGCGTCAAGCCATTCTCGCCAGGCATGTCCAAGTCGAGCAGCACTACATCGAAGCGTGATTCGGCCAGCCGCTCGCGCGCGGCGACAACGCAGTCGGCCTCTGCGGTTGCGAAGCCCGACACGTCGAGGAACTTGGAGAGAGCGCGGCAGATCGCCTTGTGATCATCGACAATGAGGACACGCGTTCGAGCGTCGCCGGAAGCAGGCCCGGCGGGTGAGGTTGTCTCGCTATGGGAACCGCGTGCCGATGACGGTTCGTCATCCAGCGCGCGCGTAAGCCGGGAGACGGCGTCGGCCACCGATGCGCCTAGCATCCCGAGCTTCCCCCCTTTGCTCGCACCATCGCTGAGCATAGACACTACGCTCCAGGATAGTCTGGATGCGCCCAATACGTGCAGACATCACGTGGTGGTGGATGCTGCTGCGAAGAGGTGGTGTGATCGTTGGTGCGTACTAGGGCGCGATGGTCCAGTGTCCGTACATCCAATATGTCCCATACGCTGCCGTCTCTAACGTGACGCGGATCACAGCGAGCATCCGCATCACAGTAGATGTACCACACCATGGGCGGCGGCTGAGGTGATTTGGTGGCGAGGGGACACGTGAATGGGCGCGGTTAGGGCGCGATGTCGAGGTAGAGGCGAGTCATCTCGGCGACCTTGTCCGACTCGGCGTGAAGGGAGCCCCAGTTGAAGACCGTCACCCCCGTTGCGGGGCGTCGCGTCCCATGGTCGAGCGCGCGCCTGACATGCGACACGGGCACTGGGTCATCCCAGTCGGACAGTTGGACGATCGGCCAGATGCGGTGACGTTCGGCGGGGTCGCCCTCAATGGCAAGCACCTCTCCAAGCCAGGCCGTCTGTCGCGAGATCCACCCGATATCATCGCCGTGCCCGAAACGGACGTGGTAGGGCATGGGACTGAATACATCGACATACTTGGCCTGGGCCCTGAGGTCGATGAAGAGCTTGTTCAGCCGCGCGCCGTCGTGGTCGGTGTCGCTCCAGCAGTTGTGGAACGTCCCCAGCAACGTGTTCGGCTGAGTGGTGTCGATGATGCTCCGGAACTCGCGCACCCAATCGGTCAACACGCCGCAGCGCCACTTCACCCACGCATCATGGTGTTCGCCTAGCAGGAGCGTGGCGATCTCAGGAGTGGGAGCATCGGGCAGCTCGATGCCGGTGGCTTTCTGGAATAGGGCGAGGGAACGCGGGTCGAAGCCGGTATCGGGCATATCCGGATCAGAGCGTTCCCAGGAGGCGTGGGCGTGGTGGTAGTCGAGCCAGACGCCGTCGATGTCGTAGGTTTCGAGCAACTCGCGAAAGGCATCCATCTGGTACTTCCGGTAGCCCACGTGCGTGGGCGAGACGCCCTGCCATCCGTGCGGCGGCGGACAGGGCTTCCCATCGACACCGACCGGTGCAGCGTCCGGATGGTCCTTGATGTACGAGGCAACGTGAAGCGTGTTGAACTCGACGAAGACCTTGACGCCCTGCTCGCGAAGAATGGCGAGTCGCTCCGGCGTGACAGAGCCAGAACCCATCCAAATCGCGCTGACGCCCGAATCACTGAGGCGCCTGCCGTCCTGGATCAACTCATCCGGCACGCCGCCATAGATGCCGCGGATGGTGGCCCATGAGCGTGGCGCAATCTCATCGGCGGCGGACGCGCCGCAAACGCATACGGCGACTGCGGCAAGAGCCAACAGGTGGGGCGCGGTCATCGAGGTCATTGCTTCGCTCCCGATCCACCGAGCAGGAGGCAACGCCCGGCGGGGTTAAGACCAGATGCGTATCACGGATAGCATAACACATGGGGGCGTGAAGATGCTCGCCATTCTGCTCGCAACAGGACTGGCCATAGCGCAGGGCCCGCTTGAGCCCAATCCGGAGTTCGATCCAGGCAACATCGACCTGGCAGCGCACATCGATCGCGCGACGACGGTGCTGCTCGAACCAGAGGGGTTGGAGAAGATGCCGGGCGACTGGCGAGTGGTCGACAAGGACTTCTTGCGGATGGGGTGCACGGGTGGTGGCGCGCTGCTACTCGGCGGCGAGGGCGAGGCGGAAGCAGCGTTCGACCTCCCGGGCGAGGGCACGTATCGACTGTGGGTCAGGAGCCACGGAGCTAGCAACCGAGGCTTTGGCGTGTGGATCGGCGAGGCGCAGTCGGAGACGGAGTTCGGGACTTCGACGATGCGCTGGGCTGAGGGCGGCGACTTCGATCTCAAGGGCGACACGATCACGATCCGGATCGCCGAGGCGCACGACAACCCGTACGCCGACTGCGTGCTGCTGACGCGAGATCTCGAGCTACACCCCGATGATCTCCGGCCGTTGAGGGCATGGTCGTGGGACGAGCAGTGGGCCCGAGCGGGCGTGCCGGTGGGCTTCACGGCGGCCGATAGCATGGGCGACATCGTGGCGTGGCACTGGGATTTCGGCGACGGCGGGACGCGAGACGAAGAGAACTGCGCGCATACCTTCGAGAAGCCGGGCGACTACGTGGTGACGCTGACCGTGACCGACCTCGGAGGCAAGACCGCCACCCATGAAGCGCCTGTACACGTGTTTCCCGCGACGGACTTCACGGCGTGGAAACTGCAGATGCGCAGAAGGGGCAGCGCGCGGTTCGGCGACCTCAACGGCGACAACCAGACGGACGTCCTTGTGGGCGATCCGTATCGGACGGTGGACGCGTATCTCCACGACGGAACGCTGCTCTGGTCGTACGATTCGCCGGAGGAATTCCCCACGCCCATCCAGCGCCGCGAACACCCGATGGTGATATGGGATTTCGACGGGAACGGACGCCGAGACGTGGCGATGTGGCGCTACATCGACGGCAAGGAGTGGCTGTGTTTCTGCGACGCGATGACAGGCGAGGTCGAGCGCAAGACGCCCTGGCCGATTGAGGACAGTTACATCAACGGACGCCTCGCCGTGGGCAACCTGACCGGCAAGGACGACCAGGCGACGATCCTCATGTTCAGCGGCCAGTACCTGGAGGGAAACCTCCAGCAGGCCGATGCGTATGACGCGGATCTGAACCACCTCTGGTCGTACAGCGACGAGGGCGGCGACATCCTCGGGCACTTCATCTATTCGGCCGACGTCGAGGGCGACGCTCGCGAGGAGACGTTCGTCTCGTCGGGGATGATCCGGCCGGACGGAACCACCGGCTGGGAGCGCATGGACATCCGGCGCGATCACGCGGACTCGATCCGGCTGGGCGACCTGGACGGCGATGGCGATACCGAGGTCGCCTACTGCTACTCGGGCAGCGGCGTGTTCGTGCTGAACGCGCAGACGGGCGAGACGATCTGGCACTACGACACCAACCACGCGCAGCAGATCGAGATCGCCGACGTGCGGCCGGACGTGGAGGGCATCGAGGTCGTCGTTGGCGACCGGTTCTACATGCCCCGGCTGCGGGCGCGATTGATGATCTTCGACTGCCGCGGGAATCTGCTGACGGCGGCGCCGGAAGTGGCGATCACGGGCAACCCGAATCTGGGCGTGCTCGACTGGGACGGCGAGGGCGGGATGGAGATCGCCTGGGCGAACATGGTGCTAAACGGCGCGGGCGAGGTGGTCGCGGTGATGCCGGGACATCTGCACCACGCGTTCGACTTCGCGGGTGACGAGAGAGAGGAGTTCCTCTGCGTGACGCGGGAAGAGGATGGGAAGCAATACCTCGGCGCCTACGGCATCGACGGGCCTGTTGACGCCTTGCCTCGCGGCGAACAGAGCTATGACGAACGACGCAAGGCGGCGAACCACTCGCACTACTGATGTGAGAAGGTCCTTGGCGCACGCGGGCGAAGGGCCCGTGCGCGACGTCATGTCAGGGAGGTCACTTTGGTGACAGACACCAGCACGATGGGCCGACGGGATTTCGTGAGAGCATCCGCAACCGGGGCAACGGCAGTGGGGCTTGGGGCGCTCGGCGCGCCAGCGCCGGGCAGTGTTCTCGGCGCGAACGAGCGCATCCGATTCGGCGTCATCGGTACGGGCGGCATGGGCACCGGACACGTCCGCCAGCTCACCGACATGTCGAACGACCCGAAGCACAACATCAAGCTCACCGCGGTGTGCGATGTGTTCGACAACCGCACCGAACGAGCGCAGGGCATCTGCGGCGGCAAGGGCTACCGCGACTACCGCGAGTTGATCGACAAAGCACGCGTCGATGCGGTCGTCATCGCCAGCCCGGACCACTGGCACGCGACCCAGTCCATCGAGTGCCTCGAAGCAGGATTGGACGTGTACTGCCAGAAGCCGATGACGCTCTACTGGCACGAGGCCAAGGACGTGTACCAGTGCGTCGAGCGAACGGGACGCGTCTTCCAGGTCGGGGCTCAGGGCTGCTCGGACGACCTGTGGTGGAAGGCCCAGGAGCAGATCAAGGCCGGCGCGCTTGGCAAGCTCGTCTGGAGTCAGACCGGCGCGTTCCGCAACGTGCCGGGCGGCGACTGGAACTATGGCCTCGACTGGGCTGCGGATCCGACGACGAACCTGGACTGGCAGATGTGGCTCGGGCCGGCTCCAAAGCGCCCATTTGAGCTGGACCGATTCTGCAACTTCCGCAAGTACTGGGACTACTCGGGCGGGCTGGCAACAGACCTGCTCTACCACGCGCTGAGTCACATGATTGTAGCGCTCGGGCCACAGTTCCCGACACGCGTCGCATCGACCGGCACCAACGCCGCCGTTAGCGACCGCGAAGTACCCGACAACTTCCACGTGAACATCGACTACCCGCCGGAGGAGAACGCGCCGAAGGGCTTCGAGCCCGGCAACAAGGTGCTGACGGCTGAGCACGACGGCCAGCAAGTGCCGATCGCCAAGTACAAGCTCAACAGCACTGCCGGCCACAGCATGGCTCTCCACGCCACGGGCGCCAGCAGCCACGGTCTCCCCGAACTGATCCGCGGCGAAGAAGCAACGATGACCTTCGAGACCGGCGAGGTCGTCATCAGGCCGCAGGACCCGTACAAGGAGAAGCGCGAGGAGACGCGTATCGCGCGCGAGCCGCGCTCGGACCACATGGTGAACTTCATCAACTCCATCCGCGGCACCGAGAAGCCGCATCTTGACGCGCTAACCGGCTATAAGACCGAAGTGGCCATCGCGTTGAGCTGCCTCTCGTACCGCAAGGGGAAGACCATCAACTTCGACCCAGTCAAGCAAGAGATCATCGACTGAATCGACGAGTAATGACAGACGCCAAACGACGGCCCCCGCTGCCAACGGCGAGGGCCGTCGTCCGTTCTGCATGACTGCACGCCCCAGCTTCGACGATACGCGACGCCACTTGACGCTGAAGGACTCGGACGGCACGTGGGCCAACGTGTTGGCGGATATTACGCGACGACAGATGGGTGAGGTCTATCCATGGAGCCGATGACGCGAGCCGCTCTGATACTGATTCCACTCGTCGTGCTGCTATGCGCGACGACCGAGGCATCGATGAGTTGGGAACAGACAGATCCGCACAGCGGAACGCTGAGCCTGGACGGAGAGGTGCTGCTCGAGGTCTCGCCACCGACGGCAGAGCAGGCTGCGATCTACGGGCAGGCGTCGCCATGGACCGCAGAGGGTGGAGTAGTGGAATATCGCCGCGCAATCCGCGACGACGTGTTCGTCATGCACGGCGCGCCGGTTGGCGGGCCCGACATCGCGGTAGCGGCTGATGTGACCATCACTGATGGTGACGTCGCGGGGATCGCGTTGCGGGCCGGCGCCGAGGGCGGTCCATGCTACCTCGTGCTGCTCGGCGCGAACTCAAACCTCGTCCGCGTGGCGCCTATCCCATGGCCCGGCAAGGACATGATCGCGGTGCCGCACGATGTGGAGCACGGGCGGACGTACCGGGTCGAGGCGTCGTGCGAGGAGACGGATGTCGGCACTCGCGTTCGCGTGTTGGTCGACGGAGAACTGATCGCCGAACACCTCGACACTGAGTACCGACCGAAGGGCACGCGTGTGGGTACAAGCGCACACACGAGCCTGGCCACGGTGGCAGACATCACCGCGTGGACCATTCAAGACGGCGAGAAGGGTGAAGTGCTACTCGCAGGCGGGGCCTTCGCGCCGGAGGGCGGAGCTACTCAGGGGGCGCCGGAGAGACTTCGGGTGACGTATGCCGACGGCGTCCTTGAGTTCACGGGCAAGCTGCCTGAAACAGGGGAGGGCATCGGCGCGCTGACTCGCATCGTGCACGCCGTCAGAGGCGCGAAGGAGCTACATCTCCCCCATCTCGCGCCGACGCCGGGCTACATCATCGCGGATCATTCCTACCGATCGCCCGCCTTGGCAATCGCGAATGATGACGTTGCGCTGGCACTGGCACCAGACATTGATGATGTGCGGACCGGGCATCTGACCGGCTGGAAGAGCTGGATGGACTACGATCACCCACAAGGCGCCGTCACGATAGCGGCCGGCAACTACCGTCTCGGCGACGTGCACGTGCTCTACAACGCGTTGCCAGTGGAGTATCGCGGACAGAACGTGCGGGTGAGGGTGCATGTGCTGGCGAGCAAACGCGCTGAGGACAGGGCCAACCCGTACGGACTCGCCGCGCGGTTCATCTGGGATCGCTGGGGACGTCCCATGCACAAGGCCGGTGGCGCCCAGCGCGCCCCTCTATCGACTAATATGGAGCATATCGTCAGATGGGCCTTCACGCCCGAGGGTTGGGAGGATGTCTGGCAGAGCTTCGAGATCGACGGGAGGGAGTGCGGCGCCCCGGCGTTCATCATCGACATCGCCCAGCACCCGAGCGTTCCTGTGGAGCAGCGCCGCTGGCGCGAGCAACAGTCTATCTGGAACCAAGCGTGGTTCAGCACTCAGCGCTGCGCCAATGGTCTGCTGAGATACGCGCGGATTGTCGGCTCGGAAGACCTTGAGCGGCGCGCGCGGCTGATGACGAACATCGCCCTCTCGGCGCCACAGACTGATGGCCTGTTCCCTGCCATCTACACGGCGGGCGGCGGAGGCTACAAGCTCTACAAGGACGCCGCCGGATGGGACGAGGCGCGATGGACGAATTCGGATCGCAGACCGCCCGGCACCAGCGGCGACGCGTGCCACATTCTGGACGCCGCGTTCACCGCCAGGCTGTTGCTGGAGTGGAGCGACCTCGTGGGCGGCGATGACGAGGCCGCCGGATACGCGACTCGGTTCGCGGATCGGCTAGTCAAGCTCCAACTCCCCAGCGGCGCCTTCCCTGGATGGGTCGAGCCAGATGGAACCGTTCCCGGTATGCTGGCGGAGGGGCCAGAAACGGCAATGGGCGTCGCGCTCCTGCTTGAGCTGCCGGAGAATCCGGAGTGGCGCGATGCGGCCATGCGAGGGCTGCAATACCTGGAGAACGGTCCCGTGGCCGACGGGCGCTGGGAGGATTACGAGACATACTTCTCGTGCTGTCGGTACTGGGGCGATCGCGTTGGCGAGCCCATCGCGCGAAATGGCATCTACAAGCGGAACACGCTTTCGATGTTCTGGTGTGCGGAGGCATTCCTCGCGGGATACCGCGTCACCGGAGACGAGCACTACCTCGCGGTCGGCCGCCGGTGCCTTGACGAGTTGAGCCTGTATCAGCAAGTGTGGGACCCGCCCTTCATCCCCGCACCGTGCCACGGGGGTTTTGGCGTAATGAACGCCGATGGCGAGTGGAACGACGCCCGCCAGAGCCTGTTCGCGCCGATCTACCTGGACTACTACGCGGAGACGGGCAACGCCGAGTACTTCGAGCGCGGCGTGGCGGCGATCCGGTCGTCGTTCGCGATGCTATACTGCCCCGAGAACGCGCAGGTCCGCCAAGAATACGAGCGTCGCTACGAGTTCTTCGGCGAGGAGAGCTACGGCTTCATGATGGAGAACATATCGCATGGCGGACCGGGATCGGAGCCGATCGGCCCGTTCACCATCTTCACCTGGGGCAACGGCGCCGCGCTGGCGACGGCGGCGAAGGCGCTGGACACTTACGGAGACGCGTATATCGACGCGGCCCGAGGTGTTGGGTTTGGCATAGATGGCTGCCGGGTCGATATGCGGGACGGGACGTACGTGGTGAGGGATCCCTATCGACGCGAGCGGCTGAGGGTGCGAATGGGGGACACGGTGAGGGAGTTGGATGCGAGCGATGGCGTGGCGGAGATTGTTAAAGGAGCGGGTGAGGGATGAGCATCATACTGCTGGTGACGGCAATAGTCAGTTCCGCATCCGCCGCGCCGTGGCAGCCCAGCGAGTTCCCAATCGGGTTCTGGTACGGTCCGCCGGCAACGGAGAACCGGCTGGAGACATGGCAGACGGTGAAGGACTGTAACTTCACGTTCTGCGGGCCGCGAGGCGGCTACTCGCTTGAGGACAACCTCGCGATGCTCGACTTTTGCGAGCAAGTCGGCATCAAGGCGTCCATCGTCGACACGCGGATCTCCTGGGAGATGGTCTCAGGCGAGAACTGGCGCGAGATCGTGGCGGAAGTGGTGGGCGATTACGGATCCCATCCCGCGCTGTATGGCTACCACATCAAGGACGAACCAGGGCTGCAGCTATTCGAATCGCTCGGGCTAGTCAGCCAAGAGTTAGAGAAGCAAGATCCCGCTCACCTGCCGTACATCAACCTCTTCCCCACGTACGCCAACTTCCATCAACTCGGCACGCCCACGTACGCCGAGCATCTCGACAAGTACCTCGACATCGTGAAGCCGAGGGTGCTGAGTTACGACCACTATTGCCTGATGGCGGACGGGAGCGACCGCGCGGACTACTTCGAGAACCTCGAGCTCATCCGCGAGTATGGTCTCCGCTATGACACGCCGCAATGGAATATCATCCTCTCGCTGCCCCACCTGCGCTACCGCGATCCCACCGAAGGCGAGATGCGCTGGCAGGTCTACACGTCGCTGGCGTACGGCATGAAGGGAATCATGTACTTCACGTACTGGACCGCGGAGGCATGGGAGGCTGATGGCGAGGCGGGGATCGTCGACTCCAAAGGCAAGCCCGGACGTCTCTACGCGATCATCCGCGGTCTGAATGGCGAGATCCAGGGGCTGGGCAAGACGCTGCTCGGGTTGACATCCACCGGTGTCTACCACACGGGCGAGACGCCCCAGGGCGCCACGCGGCTTGGGAGCGATGCGATCCTGAGTCTGCCCGATGACGTGCCGCTCGTGGTAGGGCTGTTCGAGGACGCCGACGATGCGCAGTTCGTGATGATCGTGAACCGAGACCACGACAACGTGGCGCGCGTCGAGGCCACGCTCAGACCACACGTGACGGGCGCGGCGCAAGTATCAGACCAGGACGGAAGCCTGCGGCCATTGGATGTGACGGACGGCAAGCTGCCAATTGGCCTGGCGGCCGGTGGCAGCGTGCTCTTGAAGCTCGACACGGACTTCGCCTACCCGGAGCCGGCCAAGCCCGCTCAGCGGATCGACTTCCAGTTCAACGCGGCCGGCAATCTCGAGGGATGGGCCATGGCGAACGCGCTAGGCATGGCCACGATCCAGGGAGAGGCGCTGACCGTCCCGCTCATGGGGCCGGACCCGCACATGACCCGCAGCTTCATGAGCGTACCCCCGGGCGCGGTTGAGACCGTGAAGGTGCGGATGAAGCTGCCCGCGTGTCAGGCATCCGGCCAGTTTTTCTGGACAACGGCGGAGAGCCCCCGCTTTGCCGACGACAAACACATCACCTATCCCGTGATCCCCGACGGCGAGTGGCACGAGTACGAGATCCCCGTCGGCGAACACGCTCTGTGGAGCGGACAGACGATCCGCGCCATACGCCTCGACCCCACGACAGGTGGAGGCGAAGAGGGCGCGGTGGTTGAGATCGACTGGATTGTGGGTGAGTGATCCGGCTCGGGATCGCGAGTTGGGAGGCGCCTACTACCCTTCAGGAACCTCGCCGGCGACCGGCTCAATGGGCGTGGCTCTCAGTTTGGACACGCGGTAGTGGTCCAGCGCCAGCACCTCAAACCTAAAGCCATGCGCCTCAAACGCGTCGCCGATCTCGGGCATCTTTTGGAGCCGGGACATCATGAATCCGCCCACGCTGCCGTAACGGCCTTCTTCAGCGAGAAGCCTTGGCAGCCCTAGCGCCTGTCGGAAGTCGACGAGTGGCACGAGGCCGTCACCCACGATGCTGCCGTCCCCGCGCTCTTCCCACTCCGGCGCGTCGAGCGCAGAGATGGTCAGAGCGGCGCGCCCGCCGATAGCTCTCAGGACGCCTTCCATGGAGATCATTCCCGAGGTCGCGCCGTGCTCGTCTACGACGAGAGCCGCACCCGCGCCTTCGTCCTGCAAGAGGCTCAGCACGTCGAGAACCGGCGTGGTCTCAGGCACCAGCACGGGCTCCTCAGCCAACTCTCCGACCGGCGCGCTCTGGCCTTTGGCCATCGTCACGAGCAGATCCCACCCGCGCACGAGGCCGAGCACGTCGTCCTGGTCCCCGTCCAGGATGGGGTAATAGGCCTGGCGATGGGCCGACACCGTGTCGAAGAGGTCACGCACCTCGTCACCAGGGCTGAACCACTCCAACACGGGCCTGGGTATCATCAAGTCGCGGGCCTGGTATTCGCGAAGGCGCAACGCCCGCCGAATCAGGTCCTGTTGAACGGGAGTGAAAACCCCTTCATCCATGCCCTCTTCCACGAGCACCTCAATCTCACCGGCGGTAACCGATTCATCTTGGTGTTGAAGAGAGCGAAAAGGGGCGAGGAGCAGCGAAGTGGAGCGCGTGAGCAACCAGACGACGGGGGCCGTCAGCATCGAGACCCACCGCATCGGCCTTGCGATGGCGAGCGCGACGCGTTCAGGCGCGCCGAGGGCGAGGCGCTTGGGAGCGAGTTCTCCCAGCACGAGCGTGAGGTAAGTAATCCCGACGACCACGATGGCCATGCTCAGATCGCCCGCGTAGCCCTGAAGCCAAGCCACGTCCGAGAACTGAGCCTCCAGCCGCTCGGCTACCGTGACGCCCGCATAGGCGCCCGACAACACGGCCACCAACGTGATGCCGACCTGAACGGCGGCGAGGAGTCGATCGGGGTCGCGCGCCATCTCCAGAGCTTCCTCGGCGCGGCGACTTCCCAACGCCGCCATGCTCTTCAGTCGAGCGGGCCGCGAGGAAACCACGGCCATCTCCGACATCGCAAGCAGACCGTTCACCAGGATGAGCCCCAGAATCACCACGCATTCGAAAGCGATGCCGCTCATCGGATACACCTCCGGGATAACTCCCGCAGCAGCGCGCGGCGGCTACTATTCGGGAATCGCGCCGAGATCCGGATAGTCCTCAAGCCACTGGTCGAGCAAGCCACGCATCCGCCCAAGAGTTCCCTGGTGCTTTGATGAATTCGCGAGGTTCACCGTCTCCCACGGATCGGCCTGGATGTCGTAGAGTTCCTCATCTGGCTTGCGATCCGCCATGAAGTGGGCTTGGGCGGGCGTGAGTTCACCCTTGGCGTGCAGATCCTTCAACACCCCAAGCGGCGGGTACCAATTCTCTTTGTAGTTATTTGGCTGCGTGTAAGGACGCTCAGGCATGAAATTCTTGATGTACCGATAGCGCCTCGTCCGAACGGTGCGGATGCGGTCAAGCGTCTCGTCACACCGGTCTCGCGCCCCAACCACGTGGTCGCGTTGGACGGCGTTTGGCCCGAGGAAGGGGACCCCGTGGAGGTGCTCCGGAGGCGCGATCCCCGCGAGTTCCATGCACGTCGGACCGAAGTCGATCGCCGCGACGAGATCGTCGCAGACGGCGTCAGGCTCGACATGTCCGGGCCAGCGGATGATGAGAGGCATGTTCAGCCCGCTGTCGTACGGCCACTGCTTTCCTCGCACCATAGCGCGCCCATGATCGCCGAAGAACACCACGATCGTGTTCTCCGCCAGGCCCTCGTCATCCAGGCGCTGCAATACCTTGCCGACCTTCGTGTCGAGCAGAGCGATGGAGTCCAGATACCGCGCCCAATCATCCCGCACCACGGGATGGTCTGGGTAGTACGGCGGCAACTCGACCTTGTCCGGATCGGTGACACGCAGAGCGGGGTCCTTCATGTGCTGCCAACTGCCCATGCGGTGCGCCTCGGCGAAGTTGACCTGCGCGAAGAACGGCTGGCCATCCGCGCGCTGGACCCAGTCGTCGCCATCGAACGGCTTCGAGTTCGGCTTGAAATTCCAGTCCGTCTTGCACGTGCCCTTGACGCCGGGCGCGGCGTTCTTCACGTTCGCGGTGAAGTAGCCGGCATCGCGGAAGTACTTGGTGATGACATCGACGCCCTCGGGCAGGTGGTAGTCGTCGTCGCGGTGGCTGCGGTGATGGTGCGCGCCGATGGCGGTCTGGTACATGCTCGTCATGAACGCCGAGCGCGCCGCGGAGCACACGGGCGCGGTCGTGAACGCCTGCGTGTAGCGGGCGCCATCGGAGGCGAGTCCGTCCAGATTCGGCGTGCGGGCCTCGGCGGTCCCGTAGCACCCGAGTTCAGGCCCATGGTCCTCTGAGATGAGCCAGAGGATGTTCGGCCTCTCGCCGCCGGATGCGCGCGCGGCCTGACCAAGCACGCCCGCCGCGGCGGCGAGCCCGGTCGTGTGGACGAATGCGCGACGACAAATGCGTGTTCCAGGGCTCGTGGACATAGACCAAGCACCTCGCAATGGGTTGTCGGCGCGGTTTCGCGGGGGGGCTGGGAATGGCCTGCATCTGACGCGGAACAGGACCTTCGACGCTGTCGGGAGAAACTGCCGGAAACGTGCTGCGGGAGGAGTGCCCGATGAAGGTCGTGCTCTGCTATGGAGACTCCAACACGTGGGGCTATGACCCGGCGACGAAGAAGCGTTTCGCGCCGGATGTTCGCTGGACCGGCGTAACGCAAGCGCAACTGGGCGACGGGTATCGAGTCATCGAGGAGGGCCTGAACGGTCGGACGACCGTGTGGGACGACCCGATCGAGGGCTACAAGAACGGGAAAGAGCAGATCATCCCGTGCATCGAATCGCACAAGCCGATCGATCTCGTGATCATCGGACTTGGGGTCAATGACCTCAAACAGCGTTTCAGCGTCCCGGCGTGGGATATCGCGGCAAGCGCGGGCAAGCTGGTGGAGATCGTTCAGAAGAGCGCAACCGGCCCGGATGATTCGGCGCCTGCGGTGTTGCTGCTATGCCCGGCGAAGGTCGGCAAGCTGAGCGAGTTCGCCGACATGTTTGGCGGGGCTGTCGAGAAGTCCGCGCAGTTGGCCGACCAATACGAGCGCGTGGCGGGCGAGTACGACTGCCCGTGGTTTGACATCGGCGCGGTGGCGACCTCGAGTGACCTCGACGGGATCCACTTCGAGGCCGGCGAGCATCGGAAGATCGGGGAGGCGATCGCGGCGCGCGTGAAGGCGATTCTGGAGTAACTGGGGGAACCAGATGGGGCACTCCTACGATCCAACGGTCGAGGCCGTCCGCCATGCCATGCAGGCGCCGGATCCCGCGGTCGAGCGCCTGGAGCTCGCCATGCAGATCATCAGTCGGCGCCACCCGACGTTCGAATGGGTCGGCGTCTACGTCTTGCGCGGGGAGATGCTCGAACTTGGGCCATACGTCGGCAAGCCCACCGACCACACGCAGATTCCTGTCGGCAAGGGCGTTTGTGGGACCGCGGTTGCCCAGCGCGCCGACCAGGTGATCGACGACGTGAGGAAGCTCGAGAACTACATCGCGTGCAGCCCGACGGTTCGCTCGGAGATAGTCGTGCTGATCTGGGACGATGAGCACGACGAGAGCGAGATCATCGGCCAGATCGATGCGGACTGCGATGAGGTCGGCGCGTTCGGGGCTGACGAGGAGGCGTTCCTGCACCAGATTGCCGCGCTGGTCGCGCCGGCGGTGGCGGAGATCCGCTAGGAGCTACGATGACCCGCCGGGATCGGTCGGCGGCTCATCGAGAAGACCTGAGTGGTAGGCGTGCTGGACGAGTTCAGCGCGCGACGAGACGCCAAGTCGGCGCAAGATGGAGCTGCGATGCGCCTCGACGGTCTTGACCGTGACCGATAGGGCTGCCGCGATCTGCTGGTTCGTGTACCCCCACGCCGCGAGACGCAGAACCTCCAGCATCCTGGGCGTCAGTCGGGCGTGGTTCTCGTCCGACTTGTCCTTGTACCCCACGATCTCGCCGACAACCACGCTCCCCAGCATCGGATCGATGAACACGCGCCCCTCATGGGCCGCGCGCACGGCCTCGACGGTGCATTCGTCGACGGCGCGTTTGGTCACGTACCCGCTCACTCCCGACCGCAGTGCCGCGCGGACGTGGACCACGTCGTCACACACCGACAGTATGACCACCTTCGGCGGATCAGACAGCGCGAGAATCGCCGGCACGGCGCGCAGACCGTTGCCCGGCATTTGGACGTCCAGCAACACGACATCCGGACGCAGGGCCTCGGATTGGCTGACGGCATCGCTCGCGGTCGCCGCCTCACCGACTACGGCGAGGTCCTTCTCGGCGTCAAGCAGCGCCCTCAGCCCCGCCCGCAACACGGGGTGATCGTCGGCGATGAGGACTCTGATGGGTTTCTTCATTGATGGTTGCCTGGCAGAATCTGTCTCGAAGCGTCCCTCCAGTATACGGCATGCGCGCCAACGTGGCGAGGGCCGGCGGCGCGTCGGC
Source organism: uncultured Armatimonadia bacterium (assembly GCA_964555935.1). GTDB lineage: Bacteria > Armatimonadota > Zipacnadia > Zipacnadales > VGFC01 > CAZKUN01. The sequence continues at coordinate 23,767 of CAZKUN010000091.1, forward strand.
CACTGCCCGCCTCACTCGGCAGGACTCCAAGTCACCACATACCGACCGGCGCCTGGCTTGCCGACCTGGAAAGTCAGACGCCCCTGATCGAACTCAATCGGTACCGCGCCGATGACATCGTGCGTCAGCGGCGCCTGGGCGATTACCTCGATCAGATCGCCGTCCACGTTGGGCACGAGTTCCGGGAAATCGAGCGTGACAGTGAATTCGCGTTCCAGCGGATACGGCAGCACGGTCAGCGAGTCCCGGGTCCGGCAGATCTTCAGCGATCCGTCCGTGGCCACCTTGCCGAAGTCGACCATCGTGCCCTCAGGATTGAGGTTGGCCGAGAAATCCGCGACATTCTCATCCTGTTCACGCTCGATGGCGCTCAAGTCGGCAAGTCCCATCCCCGCAACTTCGTCACCATCTCGGCGGAGGTCCAGCAGGCCGATGATAGTGCGGCCCGGAGTTCCGGGAGCGGAGATGCCTTTCAGCGGCACGCGCTCCGGGCCGTAGAGGCCGATGAGGATGCCGTACGAATCGAACTGGTCGCCGGGGACATCGATCTCGTACGGGCCGTCGGTGATGACGTCGCCGAGTTCCCATTCGCTCGTCGGCTTGACCAGCGAGTGGTCTTGCTGGAAGACGATGCCGTCGTTCTCTGTCGAAGACGGGTGCGCGAAGTGCACGAAGCAGGTGTAGTCTCGATCCAGTTCCTCATTGACGAGCCACTCGTAGGTGACGCGCATCCTCCCCTCGCCGAGATCCTCGAAGTCGGCGATGCGGGGCTCGATGTCCACGAAACGCTTGAGGTAGGGCATGTTGAAAGACGTCCGGGCGTCGGCGAAGATGAACTCCGGGCACTCGGCGTAGTCGGCCAGCGTGCCATCGACGAGACTGGTCCTGACTTCCGTCTCCGGGCCGAGCGCGAGCGTCCCCCACTGGGGCAGGACGTGGCCCTTGACGGTCCAGTCAGCCTCCGACCAGTTGACCCAGACGACGAGGCCGGAGTCGTAAGTGATCCGCTGGCGCATCCGCTCGCCCAGAGCCAGGGCGACGCTGGCCGAGACCATCTCACCCGCCACCTCATAGCTGATGTCAGTCACCTTCGCCGCCCCGTAGAGCCGCTGAGCGGGGTGCATCATATTGTGCTCTTTGGCTACCCACTGCACGTTGTCCGTTGAGATGTTCCCGATGAATCCGGCGTGGCCGTAGGCCAGTTCCTGCGCGCGGTACTGGTCGATGTCGGCGACGGTGCCCACGTCGGTCCCGAACCGCATGTCATACCCCTGCGGAAACCAGCGCTCGTAGTACCCCATGCCGTGGTTGACCATCTGCGGGTGGAGCTTCAGCAGATCGAAGTCGAGGAACGGCACGTGTCCCGCGCCGCCGGCAACCTGCGCCTCGGTGCCATCGACCTTGCCGGCCCAGTAGAAGTGATTCCAGCCCTCACCAAACAGCGGCCCCTCATGGGTATCGCGCATGTACTGGAATAGCTCCGAATCCCGCTCGACCTTGTGCCGGGCCATCGCGGCCATCGGCTGCGTGGCATCATGGTCGAGTTGGTGCCATGGCGGGACGCACGTGTGGACATCGAGGTACGTGGCGTTCGTGCCAAACCGCCGGTGAACCTCGGGCGCGTTCTGTTTGGCGTATCCGAGCGCGCGATTGCACTTCAAGCCATAGCTCTGGACCTGCGTGCCCTGGTTGAACCAAGCCGGCGACATGCTGCCGTCTGCGCGCAGAACCGCGGCCGATTCGTCGTACATGGGCGCGTCCGGGTAGAGGTCGATGTAGTTCTCGTGCAGCGACCAGATGTACCCCGAATCGTTCGCGGCCTCGCCGAACTCGACCATGCTCTCGTCGCCACCGAACTGGGGATTAGCGGGCAAGTGGTCGGGGAGCTTGACATCGTATCCATAGCGCTGCCAGACGTGCGAGATGATCGCGAGATGGTCGACGCCGCTGTCTTTCAGCGTGCGGAGATTCTCGCCGTCCCCCGCGTACGTGCCCTTGTGATGGCCCCAGATATCGAGCATGATCTTCGGGCCGAGGAGATCGAGGTAGGGCGACGGAGGATTCGGTATGTTGGGCAGGACCTCGCCAACGTGCGGCGACACCGCGATGTACCCCACTTCGCGGAGAGGGTGACGCGTCCCATCGGTCTTCCTGTTGTAAGATGACCACCCCTCCGGCGCGGTGGATGCGTTGGACTGCGTCCAGTCCAAGTATCGAGCCGTGAAGACGTTCTGGGCGTTCAGGTACGCGACGCTGCCGTGGAGATAGGGCACCCCGATGGTCTTGCGCATGGGCGCTGACGCCACATTCCCGAGCGAAAACCCGCTGACAACGAGATCCGCCGATGAGGCCGCGATGGTCAGCGCCTTCCCGTCGATACCGAAGCGCCAGGTGACTGAGAGAGGGACGCCTTCGACGTCGTAGCTCCAAACCGCCTCGAGTTGCTTCCCATCATCCGATAACTCAAGCGAAACAAGCTCCCCGCCCCTCGCGGGCACG
>CAZKUN010000091.1:26275-31824 GCA_964555935.1 uncultured Armatimonadia bacterium
GGTTCGCTCGCCATCTCCATCCGGCACGGCGACGATGACGCCGCCGCCCGCCGCCGGCCGAAAGACCTCCGTGTCGTCGACCCAAGCGCCAATGTCGTCCAACGTTCCACTGGACGGAGCGTAGGTGTAGGTCACCTCGCAATCCGGTCCCGTGTAGGTGAACGTGTAGCTCTCCCCCGTCTTGGCGATCTCATTCTCATGTGGCAGCATTGACGAGGGCACGACGCCGCGACTGGGATCATTGGCGAGCGCCGTCAGGTCGGCTTGGGCGTAGGCGCGATAGGCTTTCGTGCTGGTGAGCTGCCGAACGCGCTCGGGCAGGGCCTTCGCCGCCTCGCCGGCAGTGATCCTCGGCTCGCCAAAGTAGGAGTAGTCGAAGGATGGGCTGTTCGCCGGCCCGGGCTCGACTTGCAGGCGCAGCGTGACCTCGCTCCCCGCGTGCTCAGTGAGGTCAAACTCGTAGTCGCGCCACTCGGCCTCGGCGTGGTGCTCGTTGAGCAATTCCGTCTCTTCGCCGCCCGCGATCAGCGCGCAGCTAAACGTGACGCCATCGCTCTTATCAGGCACGGCGACATCCGGGCGCATCGTAATCCCAAAGGAGAGCGTGATCGGGTCGGAATCGGGCAACTGCAGCGCATACTCAACGAAGGCGCGACCGGGTCCTCCGTGCCACGGGGAGTGTATCAGCATGGCATCGCGCCCGAGAACGTGCTCGTGCGGGACGTAAGAGATCCCGCTGACCTCGTGGAAGTGCCCGAGCCATGACGCAGGCATCTCAACCACGTCCGCGCCGTATGGCTGATAGGCAACGCGATAGATGCCGATGTCGCCGAGCAGCGTCTCGCCCGGCGGGATCGCGACGGGCTGGGCGGTTGCGGCTGCGGGGCAAACGAGCAACGCGAACGCTGCAATGCGTGGCGACATGACGGCCTCCTGGTACGGTTGGGCAACAGGCGGAAGTGATTCATGCGCGGCAACGCGAAATCCTCTGTCACCAGCACGAGGCCGCGTGAGGGCCCAAGCCGAATGCAGGTGTTGGAGCAGTAGCGCACCACAGACACCGGGAGGCTCCATGATGCGGTTGATTACACGGGTGACCCAACATACGCTCGCGCTGGCACTGCTGCTCATCCCCATTGCCGGTCAGGCGCAATACGTCACCATACTGCACTTCAACGACTTCCACGGACACCTTCTGCCAAAGCAGCAGGATGACGAGAGCATCGGGGGCATGGCGCGCCTGGCGACGATGGTAAACGAGACTCGCGCGTGGAACGAGCCGCACAACGTCACCACGCTGCTGCTGGAAGCGGGCGACATCCTGCAAGGCACGCCGCTGTCGACCGTATTCCAGGGCGAGCCGGATTTCATCTGCCTGAACATGATCGGCGTCGACGTCATGGCCGTCGGCAACCATGAGTTCGACTTCGGTCAGGAGAATCTGCACGAGCGGATGCAGCAGGCAGTGTTCCCCATCGTCAGCGCGAACATCGAATACGCGAACACGATGGAGTTGTTCACGGAGGCCTACGCCACCACCGAGATTGAGGGCGTGCCCGCGCTGATCTTCGGCGTCACCAGCGAGGACACGCCGATCGAGAGCAACGCGAAGAACGTCGTGGGATTGAAGTTCCGAAACCCGACCGAGGTGGCCCGCGAGATCGTCGCGGAACATGGCGATGACTACCCGATCATCATCGCGCTCACGCACATCGGCCTCAAGCAGGACCTGGAACTCGCCGAGGCCGTGGATGGCATCGATATCATCATCGGCGGTCACAGCAACGATGTGGTTGAGAAGCCGATCGTCGTCGGCGACACGCTGGTCTGTATGGCCGGCGGAGAGAACGAGTACCTCGGGCAGTTGGATGTCTACTTCAACGACGGCGATATCGTCAAACACCGAGGCTTCCTGCGTAGCGTCGATTCGTCCGTTCCGGAGGATCCGGAGATAGTGGCGGTCGTCGCCCACTACGCGGAGCAGTTGAACGAAGAGATCAAGCGCGTGGTCGCGACGAGCAACGTGCCGCTCGATGGCGTCCGCGACAACCTCCGTAGCGGCGAGACGAACCTGGGCGATCTGATCGCCGACATACTCCTGCGTTTCAGCGAGGCGGACGTTGCGGTCATGAATGGCGGCGGCATCCGAGCGGGGATCGACAAGGGCCCCATCACCGTCGAGGAGATCATGAGCGTGCTGCCCTTCGGCAACGAACTCGCCACAGTCGAGGTGACGGGCGCCGTGCTGATGGACATGCTGGATTTTGTGGCCGCTCTCCCAAGGCCCGATGGCGGCTTCCTCCAGGTGGCGGGCGTGTCGCTCACGATCACCGGTGACGAAGCCTCGGACGTGAAGGTCGGCGGGGAGGCGCTGAACGAGGACGAGACCTACAAGCTCGCCTTGCCGGAGTTCCTCCTGACGGGCGGGAACGGCTACACGATGTTCGCCGATAGCGCGGACCCCAGGTACCTCGGCACGACAATCAGCTCGATCGTGCTGGACGCGCTGCAGGGAATGCAGACCGTCGACCAGGAAGCGGACGGAAGGATCGTGGTCACGCAGCCATGAGCAAGGCGATTGCCGCGCTCGGGGAGGCCCAACAGATGAGAGCAATGCGAGCCGCGATGGTCGGCGTGCTGCTGCTATGCATTGGCGGGTGCGGAGGCGGAACGAGTTCTCCATGGGGCCTTGACCCGCAGATCCAGGGACTCTGGGACCTGATCGAGATGACTGAGGATGGCTTCCCCGTGTTCTTCAGGGGCAAGACCATGAGCTTCGCGGCGGACGGGGCCATGCGGTCTGACACCTTCTCAGGCGCCTGGTCGATCGGAACATATCGCACGCGGCCTGGGAAGCTCAACTACACGATCACAGATTCCAGCGATCCGTCGAACATAGGCGTCAGATCCACCATAACGTATGCCGTGGTCGGGAACACGCTCACGCTCGAGGGCCCGGCCGAGGGGCACTACTACGTCACCATATTCAGACGGAGCGGACCGTAAGCCCGACCGAAAGACGTAGATCAGGCGCGAGGGACATCGGACGGATTTCAGCGGCCATGGAGAGTCGCTGCGGGCAGCTACAACAGGCACCGCGAGCTGGGACCGGTCCGGGGGCGCCGCCGTGCCGCTGCGCGGAGACAGAGGAATAGCCGCCTGATTCGCGAATTGCCCATGGCCGCGCAGTCGGCTCCGCCCAATCCAGGAGACACGTAATGACTGACTCAGTACCCCAGGACGGAATCCACGCGTTGGTGCCCCGCGAAGAAATGGTGGAGGGCGCCCGCAAACTCCGCGACACCTATGCGGTCACCCCCGGCGCGCCACTCTACAAGAAGGAGTTCGGCTACTACTCCCTCGATGCGTGGAAAGAGCAGGGCATGCCGCAAGATGTGCCCTACAACGAATTGTTCGACTTCGATCCGCCCGGACAGCACAGCCTCGGTCAGCTCGGTTGGTGTGAGGCGGCCTTCATCCCGTGTTACGAGGAGAAGGTCATCGAAGACCGCGGCGACCACGAGGTCGTGCAGGACTACGCCGGCCGACACGTGCTGTACTTCAAGGGCCGACGCCATGGTTTCATGCCCGACTACCTCGACCATCCCGTCAAGGACTGGAAGACGTGGGAGGAGGACGTCAAGTGGCGCCTCGAGCCGGATTCACCCGAGCGCTACGCCGACCTCGACCAGCGTATGGAAGCCGCGAAAGCCGCCGCCGGCCAGGGCATGATGATGGTGCAGGGGCTGATCGGCGGGTACATGTACCTGCGCAGCCTGGTCGGGCCGGAGGAAATCCTCTACGTGTTCCACGACGATCCAAAGCTCGTGCATGACTGCATGGCGACGTGGTGTGAGTTATCGAATGCGATCATCGCGAAGCACCAGGAACACGTGACGATCGATGAGGTCTTCCTCGCCGAGGACATCTGCTACAACCACGGGCCGCTGATCTCGCCGGCGATGATGCGCGAGTTCCTCATGCCGTATTACCAGCAGGTCATCAGCAACCTGAGGTCGCGCCAGATCGACAAGACCCGGCATCTCTACTGCCACGTCGACACGGATGGGTTCGCCGATCCCACGATCCCCGTCTACGGCGAAATGGGCATGGATGTCATGAGCCCGTTTGAGGTCGCCTCGAACTGCGACGTGATCAGATCAGGCCAGGAGTACCCGAATCTCGTCATCTCCGGTGGTATCGATAAGCGCATCCTCGCATCGGGGCGCGCGGCGATTGACGAGATGCTCGAGCGCATCATCCCCGCCATGCGCGAGCGCGGCGGCTTCATCCCGACATGCGATCACGGCGTGCCGCCGGAAGTCCCGTATGAGGACTACGTCTACCATCGCAAACGCGTCGTGGAGCTGGGTGGGTGAACGGCCGAGGCTACCAGGTGCGATACATCGTGCCCTCAGTGCTGAGCAGCGTGGACTTGCTGCGGACCCAACCCGTCCTCTTCTTGTAGGCCCAATTACTCTTGCCCGTCATGACGTCGGTCGGCAACTTGCCGTCGGGCGTCCAGAGGTATGGGCCCCGAAAATCGGCCTTGACGATGCGGAATCTGCTGCCGTCGCCCGCCGATCGGGCCCTCTTTGGGGCTTTCTCGCGCACCAGGTCCTTGAGCTTGTCCGGGTGGCCGCCAAGGTCCGCGCGGAAGGCCTCGACGGCATGTCTGAGTTCGTACAGGTCCCCGCGAAGCTGCGCCTCATTAGCGAGCCTGCCCACACCCAGCAGTCGCGGGACGACCATCATCGCCAGAATCGCGATGACGAGCATAACGATGAGTGCCTCTATTAGCGTGAAGCCTTGCTCGCGTCGTAGCGTCGTAGCCACGCGCATTCCCCCCTGAGTGGCGCTACTGCGCGCCAGGTTCCTTATACCACACCGTGGCGGGCCCTCCCCCAGGCGATGGCCCCCCGGTGTGAGCCAACACGCTCGGAACGGAGGAAAACAGTGCGAGTGAGACGCAAGTCCAGGCAACTGAAGCGCTGCGACACCGGAGGTCTGCTCACGTGACCCGCTCTACACTGGGCGCGCTCGCCCTGACGGCAATGCTCCCGCTGACGGCCATCAAGCCAGGCCAAACACAACGTCCGGGGACGCCCCACGGGGAGATCCACAGGCTCCCCATCCCCGAGACGCTCCCCGACCACCCGCGCGTCTTCTGCACGCAGGCGGACCTGGATCGGATCCATCGCGATCTCGCTGCGGATGATGCCTACACTGTGGCGGTCGTGGAGCGTATTCGCGCCTCGGCCGAGGGCAAACTGACGCGTGACGCGGACTTCACGGCGAAGCCCGCCGACGCCGCCGACACGACCGACGCCGCCACGCTGGCCCAGGCGTATGCGCTAACGGGCGAGGAGCGATTCGGGCTGCGGTGCCGCGAGGTGCTCCTGGCGCTGGCGGATGTCTATCCAACGCTCGAGACGACAGGATCCAGCGGCAGACTGCACGACAGCACCCTCCGCGAAGGCCCTCTTGCGGTGAACTGCGCGATGGCCTACGACCTGGTGGCAAACGCCCCATTCATGACCGACGCCGAC
>CAZKUN010000092.1:0-31335 GCA_964555935.1 uncultured Armatimonadia bacterium
CCCAGACCCTTTTCGCACACGACCAACAGGTCTCGCGGGTCGTCGGCGCCGACGGCCTCGGCAGAGACCATCTTGTCACCCTTCTGCAGCTTCGGCCCCTTCACGCCACGAGCCGTGCGTCCCATGGAGCGCACGCTCTGCTCGGTGAAGCGGATCGCCTTGCCTTGCTGCGTCGCGCAGACGATGTCCTGTTCGCCATTGGTCCACAGCACCCAGTTCAGGGAGTCGCCCTCCTCGAGCCTGATGGCGTTGAGGCCTTTGGCCTTCAGCGGCGTATCGTAGGCCTTCAGTTCTGTCTTCTTCAGGTACCCGCCTGTCGTCACCATGAACAGGTACCCGCCCGTGTCGAAGGACTCCACCGGGATCCACGCCGTTACCCGCTCGCGCGCTTCCAGCGGCAACAGGTTCACAATCGGCATGCCCTTGGCTTGGCGACTGGCCATCGGGATCTGATACGCCTTCAGCCGGTAGATGCGCCCCTGATCCGTGAAGAACAAGATCAGGTGGTGCGTCGTCGCGACGAAGATGTCCTGGATGCTGTCCTCTTCCTTCTTGCTGAGGGCCAGGACGCCTCGCCCGCCGCGACGCTGAGTGCGATACGTGCTGACGGGAAGCCGCTTGATGTACCCATCGCGCGTGATCGTGACACACATGTCATCCTGCGCGATTAAGTCCTCGACCGAGATGTCGTCGGCCTCGCCCGGGATTATCTGCGTGCGGCGCTCGTCGGCGTGCTTGCGCTTGACCTCGCGAAGCTCGGTCTTGATGATCTCCGTCTGCCGTTCCCTCGAGGCCAGGATCTCTCTATAGTCGGTGATCGCCGCCTGCAGCTTCTCGTATTCCTTGGTCAGCTCGTCGTGACTCAACCGCGTGAGTTGGCCGAGCTGCATGTCCAGGATGGCGTTCGCCTGGCGCTCGCTGAACTCCCACTTCTTCATCAACCCCTCGCGCGCTTCAGTACGGTTGTTGCTCGCGCGGATTAGGGCGATGAGGGCGTCGATGTTGTCGATGGCCTTGAGCAGGCCCTCGACGATGTGCGCGCGTTCCTCGGCCTGACGGAGCAGGAAGCGCGTGCGGCGCTTGATGACCTCGTAGCGGTGGTCGAGGTAATGCTGCAGGAGGTCCTTGACAGTACACCGACGCGGCACGAGCGTCCCGCCAATCGGGACCAACGCCAACATGTTGGCGCTAAAGGTCGTGCGGAGCATCGTGCGCTTGTAGATCTGGTTCAGCACCACATTCGGGTTCGCATCGCGGCGCAGCTCGATCACCAGACGCATGCCCTTGCGGTCCGTCTCGTCGCGGACGGCCGAGAGCCCGTCGATCTTCTTCTCATTGTGTAGCTTCGAGATCTGCTCGATGAGGCTGGCCTTCGCGACCTGAAACGGCACCTCTGTCACGATGATCGCAAATCGATCGCGGCCAATCGGCTCGATTGTTGCCCGCCCTTGCATCACGACGGACCCGCGCCCCGTCTCGAAGTAGTCCTTCACGCCCTTCGAGCCGAGGATCATGCCGGCCGTCGGGAAGTCCGGACCTTTGATGTATTTCATCAGGTCCGTCGGCTCCATCTTGGAGTCGTCCAGCAGCGCGATGCACCCGTCAATCGTCTCGCCAAGATTGTGCGGCGGAATGTTCGTCGCCATCCCGACCGCGATGCCGCCAGTCCCATTGACCATCAGGTTCGGGAATCGTGCCGGCAGGTAGTTCGGCTCTTCGATAGACTCGTCGTAGTTCGGCTGCACGTCGACCGTCTTGTACTTCAGCTCATCGAGCAATTCGACGGCCGGGCGAGCCAGGCGCGCCTCCGTGTAACGCATCGCGCCAGGGGGGTCGCCATCGATGGATCCAAAGTTTCCGTGAGGATCGACCAGCGGGTAGCGCGCGTTGAAGTCCTGCGCCATGCGCGCGAGAGTCGGGTAGATGATCTCGCTGCCGTGAGGGTGGTACTTCGACTGGGTCTCACCGCAGATCCCCGCGCATTTCCTGTGCTGGACCGTGGGCCCCAGGTTCATGTCGTTCATCGCCACCAGAATGCGCCGCTGCGAGGGCTTCAGCCCATCGCGCACGTCGGGGAGCGCCCGCGCTACGATGACGGAAAGCGCAAACTGCATGAACGAGTCCGTCATCTCCTCCTCGATCGGAAGGGAGTCGATCTGCTGGATGTTGTCTCCGGCGTCTGCCATGTGGTGTCACCTTACCAAGTGAATGCACAAACGTGGGGACGGACGTGAGTCCGTCCCCATTAGCGTTAATCCGAATGATGCGACGCTGCGACTACGCCCACAGGTCGAGGTCCTTGGTCTCTTTCGCGTGCTGCGCGATCCAGTTGCGACGGGGCTCAACCTTCGGTCCGTACGCGAGACTGATAACCCGGTCCGCCTCGACCACGTCATCCATCGTCACCTGCAGGAGCACGCGGTTCTCGGGGTCCATCGTCGTGTCCGCGAGGTCTTCGGACTGCATCTCCGACAGACCCTTGAAGCGATACACGTTCGCCTTGCGCTTGCCGATCTTCTCCTGCAGCCCTTCGAGTTCCTGATCGTCCTGCGCGTAGTACGTGTCGCCCCCCGCCTTGATGCGGTACAACGGTGGACGCGCCACGTATACGTGTCCGTTGGTGATGAGCGGCTGCATGTAGCGGAAGAGAAACGCGATGATCAGCGTGCGGATGTGCGATCCGTCGACATCCGCGTCAGCCATGATGATGATCTTGTCGTAGCGCAACTTCTCCAGGTCGAAATGGCTGCCGTTGCCATTGCCGCTGACCGATTCCCCCTCTTCATCGACCTCGCCATTCTCGCTCTTGCTGAGGTCGATTCCAGTGCCAAACGCGGTGATCATCGCCCGGATCTCGTTGTTATCCAGTATCCGATCGAGGCGGTTCTTCTCGACGTTGATAATCACGCCGCGCAACGGGAGAATGGCCTGGAAGCGCGCGTCGCGTGCCTGTTTCGCGTTGCCGCCCGCCGAGTCTCCCTCAACGAGGAACAGTTCGCTCTCGGAGCGGTCGCGCGATGAGCAGTCCCAGAGCTTGCCCGGCATGCCCGCCGACTCCAGCGCGCTCTTGCGAACCGTCTCGGCCGCGCGCTTTGCCGCGTCGCGAGCGCGAGCGGCCATAATGGCTTTGTTGACGATCGCCCGAGCAATCCGCGGGTTCTCATCGAAGTACTGTTGAAGCTGCTCGTAAGTGACCGAGTAGACGATGCCCTGGACTTCGCTGTTGCCGAGTTTCGTCTTCGTCTGACCCTCGAACTGCGGGTTCAGGACCTTGGTGCTGAGGATAGCTCGGATACCCTCCATGACCTCCGAGCCCTCGAACCGCCGGTCCGCCTTGCGCTCTTCCTTGAGCAGTCCCGATTTGAACGCGTAGTCATTAATTACTTTCGTCAGCGCCGAGCGGAAACCGGTAACGTGCGTGCCGCCCTCAGTCGTGTTGATCGCGTTGACATACGAGAAGACCTCATCGTCGTAGCGGCTCGTATACTGAATCGCGACCTCGACCTCAGTGTCCTCGCGCGTCGCCGTGAAATACACCGGCTTGTGGATCGTCTCGTGGGCTTCGTTGACGTACTGCACGTACTCGAGGATGCCACCCTTGTGGTAGAAAACCTCTTCCTGTTCCTTGCCCTCGCGCTCGTCTCGAATCGTGATCTTCACGCCGCCGGCCAGGAAACTCAGCTCCCGAAGTCGCCGCGCCAGTCGCTCGTAGATGAACTCAACCGTGTTGAAAATCTCCGCATCCGGGTAGAAGATGACCTTCGTCCCGGTCTTATTGGTCTTCTTGCCCTTCTCCAATTCGCCGTCGGGCTTGCCGCGAGTGAAGGACATCGAGTGAACGTGGCCCTCGCGGCTAACCTCGACGATGCACTTCTCGCTGAGAGCGTTGGTGCAGGAGACGCCAACGCCGTGCAGGCCGCCCGAGACCTTGTAGACCCCGCTGTCGAACTTTGCCCCGGCGTGAAGCGTCGTCATGACGACCTCGACGGCCGAGCGCTTCTCCGTCGGGTGCATGCCGACAGGAATCCCGCTGCCGTCGTCGGTGACGGCGCAACTGCCATCGGCCTGGATGACGAGTTCGATGTTGTTACAGTTGCCCGCGAAATACTCGTCGATCGAGTTGTCGATGACCTCGAACGCAATGTGGTGCAGACCTGATTCACTGGTCGAGCCGATGTACATCGCCGGGCGGCGACGAACGGCCTCGAGACCCTTCAGAACTTTGATCTGCTCGGCTCCGTATATTGGCTGGGCCATGGGTTGCCGCTACCTCTATTGGGGTATTCTCATGCCGCATTAGAACGACGCCACGTAGATCGGCGGATACTAGACGCGGGTCACAACGGGAATGACGCTTATTTGCAGGTGGCCATCGGCCGGAGAATCCGACCGCGACTCCCCTTGCTGATGGGGTCTGAAATCCGGGGTAGATCCGGTGCGAATGGCCCGTCTACTAACGCCTCATCTACCTCACCCAAACCAGCCCCTTAATCATAGCATATCAGGACCCGAAAGTCAATGATTCCGGCGGATTTGGCGGGTTCTCCGCCGAATCTGTCATCGCCGTGTGTGGCGCAAGGTATCCACCCAGATATCGCACCTTTCGAAACCGCTGTACGGGGCTCTCAGACCCATCTACGAAGCGCTCTGAATTGCCCTCGAATCCGCCAGTCCGAATCAGCACAATCCGTGCCCGATTCTGAGCCGCGAGGAGGACTATTGTGCCCCTGCGGGAAATGCCGCCCGGCGGGCCTCGAGAGGCCGTGCCGGGCTGTGCGTACCCCATGCTGACAGCGGCGATCACATTCGCCGCAAGGAAGGTTTTTCCCATGGCAAAAGACGTGATCCAAGTCGCTATGATCGGCTGCGGGGGCAACGCCCGGGGCCACATGAATCGCCTGCTGACTATCGATGGTGTTGAGGTCGTCGGCTTGTGCGATCCGGCGGAGGCCGCGGTCGAGGCTGCTAAAGCCATCGAAGGTCTCGCTGACGTCCCCTCGTTTGCGTCGCACGCAGAGATGCTCGCGGCGGTCGAGTGCGACGCCATAGAGATCTCGACGCCCCACACGCAGCACACCGACCAGATCCTGGACTCCCTTGCGGCCGGCAAACACGTCATGTGCGAGAAGCCGCTTGTCTGCACCGTTGATGACTGCCACAAGGTCATCGCCGCCGGCAATGACAGCGGCAACATCTTCATGACCGCCTACCAGCGCCACTTCCAGGCGCCCTATCGCTACTGCCGCGAGGTCATCGGGTCCGGGCGGCTCGGCAAAGTCAACTTCACTAGCTGCCTGCAGAGCCAGAACTGGTACCGCGGTCAGGTCGGTGGCGGCACGTGGCGCAGCAAACTCGCGCTCAGCGGCGGCGGCCAGCTCAACGACTCCGGCAGCCACCTGCTCGATATCATGATGTGGATGACCGGCCAGCAGCCTGCCGAGGTCTTCGCCCACATCGACAACCTGGGCGCGGAGATCGACATCCTCACATCGATGAGTTGCCGGTGCGAGAGCGGCGCGCTGATGAACTTCAGCGTGGTCGGCCACGCGGTGAACTTCTTCGAGGAGATCACTCTCTGGCTCGAGGACGGGACGCTGGCGATCCGCGGCAACGACGTCTGGGAGTGGGATGGCGGTCAGGAGCACAAGGTCGTGCCTCAGGAAGAGCTGGGTCGAACATGGAGCCCGGACGATAACTTCATCGCATCGATCCGCGGTGAGGAAGAGCCCCAGACTCCGCCCGTTGAGTTCCTCAAGGTCATCCAGCTCACCGACGCGGCGTGGACGGCCGGCTACACTGGCCACCCCGCTATGGTGGTGTAATAACACCCGTACCCGCAACCACACACAACACACGCGGCGGGCGCCTCGACAGAGAGGCGCCCGCCGCTGTCATGCATGGTTGTCGCCGGCTACTCCGTCGCGGCCTCGTCGGATGCCTCGTCCGCAGCTTCGTCGGTGGCCTCATCGCCAGCCTCGTCCGTAGCTTCGTCGCCAGCCTCGTCCGTAGCTTCGTCGGTGGCCTCGTCGCCAGTCTCGTCAGTGGCTTCGTCGGTGGCCTCGTCACCGGTCTCGTCGGTGGCCTCGTCACCAGCGTCGTCAGTCGTGTCAGTGCCTTCGCTGCCTTCACCGCCGGGACCCATCTTCCCGTCGCCCATACCCGGCATCGTGCCCTCGCCACCGGGACCCATCTTGCCGCCGCCGCCCATGCCTGGCATCGTGCCCTCGCCCTCGCCCTCCATGGGCTGCTTCTTCACCTTGGTCATCTGGAACATCACGGCCGCCGCCACTACTATCACGATAATAATGACGATCGCCGCCACGGCTGGGCCAACGCTCTTCTTCATCGAATTTACCCCCGATAGATTCTGTGGGATGGTTCGCGGGCCCACCGGCCGCCGATGCGAGCCAGAGCGGAGCCCCGTTACAGGTACTGCTGGTGAGCGCGGAAAGCCGGCCGCCCGAGAAACATGGGGAGTCGCCGCGGTCTAAACCCGTATTCGGTGCCGACGATGAACTGACCTTCACTGTCGGGGAGGGCACGAAGCCATGGAACAGGAATCATGTCGGTCGGCACCATGCCGAAGGAGACCGTCATGAGCGTATTGCTGATCCACCCGCCCCAGGTTGGACACGTGGGGCTGCAGAATCTGGCCCTGGTCGAGCCGCTAGCCGTCGAGCGCCTTGCCGCCGCCGCGCCTGGGCATCGCGTCGAGATCCTCGACATGCGGTTAGACGCCGACCTTGAGAGTGCCCTCGACCGAGCCGAACCGAGCCTGGTGGGGATCACGTGCCCTTTTACCACGCAGATCAACGAGACGCTTCGCTTGGCGGGGTGCGTCAGATCCGCGCGACCCGACGCGAGGGTGCTAGTCGGCGGGCATCACGCAACGCTTCGACCCCAGGATTTCGCCGCGGCGGACGTGGACGGGGTAGTTGTCGGTGAGGGCGAGTTGACGTTCCCCGAAGTCGCCGATTGCATCGTCTCAGATGGAGACCTGGCGCGCGTGCCCGGTCTCGTGCTGAACACCGAGGACGGCCAGCAGTGCACGGCCCAGCGCGAGCCCGTGGCCGATCTGGACACGCTCCCCGTCCCCGCGCGGGACCTGACCGCGAAGTGGCGAAGCGAGTACTACTGGATGAACCAGTCGCCGCACGCGCTGGTCGAGACGTCTCGCGGGTGCCCGCACCGATGCAACTTCTGCAGCGTCTGGCAGTTCCACGGGCCTGCCGTCAGACATCAGTCGCCCGAGCGCGTCGCCGACGAGATCGCAGCCGTCGATGAGAAGTATGTCTTCCTGACCGACGATAACTTCCTGCTGAGCGTCTCGCGAGCGCGGCGGGCGGCGGAGATCATCCGCGACCGCGGCATCCGCAAGGAGTACACCTTCCAGGCGCGCACGGACACCATCGCGAAGCATCCTGATCTCATAGAGCAGTGGCGCGACATTGGCCTCGTCTGCGTGTTTCTGGGGCTGGAGAAGGCCAGCACGGAGGGCCTGGAAGATCTCGACAAGCGCAACACGCTCGAAAACAACGAGGAAGCCATCGACGTGCTGAAGCGCCTCGGGATTGGCTTCACGGGCAACTTCATCGCCGACCCCGACTGGGAGCCGGCGGACTTCGCCGAGCTGGCCGAGTATGTCTCCAAGCGCGAGTTGTTCAACTCATCATTCTCGGTCCTCACGCCACTACCGGGCACGATCCTCTTCGACGAGATGGAGGACCAAATCACAACTCGTGACTGGGAACGGTTCGATCTGTGGCACTCGGTATTGCCCACGCGCTTGCCGGCGGAGCAGTTCTACGCCGAGTTCGCCGGTCTTTGGCGCGCAGCGGCGGCCGCGACGCCTAAGAGCACGCGTCGACGGCGGATCTGGCGCGGCCTGTGGCAGCTCATAACCGGCCAGGCAAACCTCAAGCATGCGAAGCGAATTGGTGAGGCCCTGAGGGAGCTGAGAGACTCGGCAAGCTACCTGAAGTGAACCGTGACCATGAGACCATTTGAGGAAGTGGACCACACTGCGGACCTGGCGCTGCTCGCCCGGGGCAAGGACCTCCCGGAGCTGATCCTGAACGCCTGTCGAGGGGTGATCCACCTGATCTCCGATACCGACGGCCTGGCGCCGGACGTGTGGGTCGAGATCTCCGCATCGAGCGACGAACCCGAGCGCGTGCTTGTCCGCTTCGTCAAACAGTTGCTGCTTGAGTGGGAGATCAACGAGGGTCTGCCCGTCGCGGTCGAGCTATCGTCCTCATCCGGCGAGGGAATCACCGGCCGCGTCGGCTTCGCTCACCCGAACGATGATGACATCGACCGGCGCATCAAGGGTATCCCGAAGGCCGCCACGTACCACGACCTTGCCACCACCCAGGTCGGTGACCACCTCGAGGTAACTCTGGTCCTCGACGTCTAACCCCAGACACGAAAACGGGACGCGATTGCTCGCGCCCCGTCGTTCTCCTGGCTCCTGCCGTCCCGCTACACCGCCGCCGCCATCTGCAACTCCGGCACGCACGCGAACAGTCCGTCCACCACGCTCGGGTCCCACTGCGTCCCGGCGTGGCTGCGGAATTCGTGGGCGGCGTAAGGCAGCCCCTCGTCGCTGCGGTAAGGGCGCGGGCGGACCATTGCGTCGTAGGCATCGGCCACGCCAATGATGCGGCTCGGAAGCGGCGTCTCCTCGCCAATCAGCCGGTCCGGATAGCCCTCGCCATCGTGACGCTCATGGTGATGCTTCACGTAGGTGGCGACGTCGCTCAGCAGCGCCATGCTGCGCAGGATCTCAGCCCCCGCAACCGGGTGACGCTGCACTTCCTCCCACTCCATGGCCGTCAGCCGTGCCGGCTTCTCGAGGATCTCCTGATCGACCGCGACCTTGCCCAGATCGTGCAGCACGCCGGCCATGCGCACTTCCTCCGACTCGGAGTCAGACAGACCGAAGTACCGCGCCAGCATGTACGACAGGCCCGCCACGCTTCTGGCGTGTCCGTCGCTCATGAAGTCCTTCGCTTCGAGGCACCGCGTCAACGCCTCGACCGCGCCGCCCACCAGCTCTAGTTCGATCTGGCTGGATAGGTCACCCGCCTGGTAGTCGCGCCACTCCTGGGCATCCTGCACGAGACGGCGCTTGTGCAGAGATCGCGCAACGGCCTCGATCAGCCGGGCGCGGTGGAGCGGCCGAGCGACGATCGCGTCGGCGCCGATCTGCACGATGTCGCCGAACTCGGGTCCGCGAGGAGGCCCCGCGAGCACGATGATCGATGTGGCCGGCGACGCGCGACGAATGCCGGCGACCAGCCCGGCGGCCGTCATGTCCGGCATCGGCAGATCGCACACGGCAACAGAGTGCTGCTCAGGCTGGAGCAGACGCAATGCGTCCGTCGCGGTGTAAGCCGCCTCGACATCCAACTCGAAATCACCCAGGCACGACAGTATGGTGGACGTGCTACCGTTGGGGGAACCAACTAGCAGTGCTAGTTCGGGGGTCATGGGTCGAGCTTCCTTCCTGGCTGCGATGTCTGCTGCGAATAGTGTTGTTAGCGACCCGTGTCTTCAGTTGTGTCCGCCAGTATAGATCAACCGTTCGTTCTTTATCAACCCCCAACCTCGGGAATCACCATGCCAACGCCCTGGTGCCGGCCCCATCAGCGCCGTCTGAACTCCGTCACTTCGCCACTTCCGGGCCCCATCGCTCAGTCCTCACGATCAGCTTCTCACCGTCGCTGAAGCCGTCGCCCCGATCGAGCTTCTCGATCAAGCGTTGGCGCCACAGAACCACCCGATCCCCCATCGCCGGATCCTGGGACAGATCCTGCAGCTCATCGCGATCATTGACGAGATCGAAGAGCTGCTCCTCGCCCGTCGCCGGGAACCAAATGTACTTCTCTTTCCCATCCGTGAGGTACTGACACGCCGGCTCGGTGGCGTAGCACGGCGAGTGCTCGCCGTGGATGTACTCGCGCCACGGCTTGCCGCGCGCTACGTCGAGGACGCTGGTGCCTGTCACCGAATCGGGGATGTCGACGCCCGCGCTGTCGAGGATTGTCGGCATCACGTCCTGCAGTCCGACGACGTTGTCGAAGGTCCCCGTTGGCAGGTCCACGCCAGCGGGATATCGCACCACGAACGGAATCCGCGCCGAGCCCTCGTACGCGTACGTCTTCCGATGCAGGTGGTGGTCGCCCATCATGTCGCCATGGTCGCTCGTGAAGAGCCAAAGGCTGTCGTTGAGGAGTCTCTGCTTGGCAAGCTCCTCCATCAGCCGCCCCAATTCGTAGTCGATGTGCGTGATGCAACCCATGTACCCCGTGCGGCCGCGCTGATCTTGCTCCGGCGTGAGCTTGCCATGCCAGGCCGTCCGGTCGACGCCGGGCTGAGGCGTCTCGTATTTCTCGGCCCAGTCGCCGACGGGCACGGGCGGCAGCTCGCGGTTGATATACATGTCCCAGAAGAACTCCGGCGGATCGTACGGCGAGTGTGGCCGCAGGTGGCTAATCCAGATGAACACGGGCCGCGTGGGGTCGCGCTTCTTGAGTTGATCGAGCGCCACGTCTGTCGTCCACACGGTCGGGTGCAAGCGCTCCTCCAGGTGCCACGGGCGCGCGAGCCAACCGTTGGAATCCACTCCGTGCCCGCGCTCCGTGGCCTCCGGTCCGACCTGCTGTTTCAGCCACGCGAGGTAGTCGTCGTCCTCCAGGCTCAAGTCATGGGGGATGACGCTGTGGAAGCCATACAGCTTCCGTCTCGGATGCAGATTCCTCCACCCGACGTTGATGCAGTGATAGCCTTGATCCGCGAGAACCTGGGCCACAGTGTTCGGCTCATGCCACTCCGCCCCCGCGTACCCGATCAGCCCACAGTCATAGCTCCCCTGCCCGCCCAGCAAGCACCGACGCGCGCCCGTCGTCGACGGGATCTCGGTGTAGGCATTCGGGAAGTACGCGCCTTGATTGACCCACGAATCCAGGTTCGGCGTCTCGATCACCGGGTAGCCGCTCAGCCCGATGTAGTCGCCCCTGTGCTGGTCCGTCGTGTAGAGAATGATGTTCGGCCGATCATCCGCCATCATCGCACCTCCGTTGTCCTATAACGCCGCCTTCTTGGATCGCGAGCTTCCAGCTCGCACTGCCTCCGCCGTCCGTGCCTGCGGCTCTCCCGAGCCGCTAGCCCAACCCCCGCCTCACTGCACCTTCACGTCCTCCGCCCAACCCTCGTGCAACCCTCTCAGCCTCGCCACAGCCTCCGGATGCTCTCTCGCGATGTTCTTCCGCTCCGTCGCGTCTCTGGACAGATCGCTCAGGAACTCCTTCTCATCATCCGCCGCGCCCACGCCATTCACCACCAGCTTCCAATCCCCATCGCGCGCGGCCCATTGCATCCCCTGCTGCCAGTGCATCACATCCCGCGGCGCAGGCGCGTCGTCCGACTTCAGAACCGGTGCGAGGCTCCTGCCGTCGAGCCGCCTCGCCGGGAGCGTGGCGCCGGTGAGTTCAGCGATGGTCGGGAGCCAGTCCATGCTCATGCATGCCTGGTCGCGGACCTCGTTCTCGGGAATCACGCCCGGCAGCGACGCAACCGCGGGCACGCGCAATCCGCCCTCCCAGAGACTGAACTTACTTCCCCGATAGTCGCCCGCATACCCCCCGCCGCCATGCGTGCGGACCTCGGTTGAGTGCCCGTGGTCGCTGATGAAGACGATCAGCGTGTCCTCGCGCAGGCCGAGTTGGTCGACCTTGCCCACCACCTCGCCGACCTTCTCGTCCAGCGTCGATACCAGCGCCGCGTACTCGCTACGTGGCGCGTCGAGGCCCTCGTACATCCGGCGGTACTTCGCCTTGCCCTGCAGCGGGTAGTGCGGGATGTTGAACGGGAGGTACAGGAAGAACGGGCGCTCGGCGTTCTCGGCCATGAATCGCCGCGCCTCGCGCACTACCAAGTCCGGGAAATACCGTCCATCTTCCCAGACCTCCTCGTTGTTGCGCCAGAGATCGTGCCGGTTCGGCCCGTTCCAGTAGAAGAAGTGGGAGTAGTTGTCGATGCAACCGCCGCGATGCCCGTAGAACTCATCGAAGCCCTGATCCAGCGGCAACATGCCGGGCCTGTGTCCGAGGTGCCACTTGCCAAACAGCGCCGTCCGATAGCCCGCGTCACGCATCATCTCCGCCATCGTGACTTGGTCCGTCGGCAGCCCATTGTCGGGCCCGACGTTGCCCGGTACGCCCGCGCGAATTGGGTATCGGCCCGTCAGCAGCGACGCCCTGGATGGCGAGCACACGGATGCCCCGACGTAGGCCTGACTGAACCGCGTGCCCCGCTCGGCGAGCGCGTCCATGTGAGGGGTGTGCAGGTCTTCCGCGCCATAGCACCCCATGTCGAGCGTGCCCTGGTCATCGGAGAACATGAGCACAACGTTGGGGGGCCGTCTCCGCCCTTGCCCCAGCGCCGCTCCGCCCAGCACGCCCGCCATCGCTCCACCGACCATCCCTACGAACTCACGCCGTCCCAACCGTGCGCGATGCATGGGAAAGGCTCCTCTCGGGTGAGGGATGATTCGAGGGGGGACGGGAGGAGGCCTTCACGACGGCGACGGATGTGCCGGCTGAAAGCCGGCGGTCCAGTTAGGATACTCTCTCAGTGGGACGACTCAGGTGCATCCAGAGAGGCGGGCGCTGCTGAATGGCCAGTCTTCGGGCAGCGCGCAAAGGCGGGCCGTGACTGGGTTCTGGTGGATGTAATGGATGGCGTCGTGGTAGTGGCGCTCGTCGCGGATGAACCGGTCGAAATACTCGCGCTGCCAGAGGGTCCCAGTGCCGCCAAGCATCTGGTTGATGCACTTGGCCGTGTACGACTTCCACGAGCGCAAGATCCCGGCGAGTCGATGGTCACGCATCGGGGTGAGGAGGGCGTGGACATGATTGGGCATCACGACCCACGCATGGAGGTGGTATCGCTGGTCGTCGAAGTGTAAGAGGGCGTTCTGCACGATCTGAGCGGCCTCGGGGTTGCGTAGAATGCACTCCCCGTGACCGGAGTCAATGTAGGCGTCGATCCGCCTCACCAAGCGCGGATCGCGGGTGCCCGTGATCCGAAGCTCCCGCCGCCACGACTCCAACACATGCGCCGGGAGGGAGTCAGCCAGCCGAAATGTCACCATCTGGGTGGTCTCGTCGGAATCGAAGTGCGGGAGGTAGCCGCGCGAGTACCAGCCCGGAGGGGTGCTCTCGGTCGCGTCTGACATGCTGTCGCCTCTCCTCCTGGTACGCTGGCAAATGCCAGATTCGCGACCATGGACCACGCACCGTAACTGGACCGCCGGCTTTCAGCCGGCATGGTCGTCGCCATTTCAGCCAGAGAACGCCGCCATATCCTGCCGGCTGAAAGCCGGCGGTCCAGTTAGGATACCTATTCGCAGGGGCCATGCCCGCAGCCTCTGTCGTGGAGGTATCGGCGCATCGGAAACGAAGCGACATCGGAAGCGAAGGAACGCGCCCGGCGTGCCGGGTGATGGTGTGAATCAGAATGAGGGATGGTATTAGCAAATGGCCAAGAAGCTTAAGGTTGGCGTGATCGGCGTTGGCGGGATTGCCAACACGCATTTCCCCGGGTGGGCCGAGAGCCCGCATGCGGAGGTTGTGGCGCTGGCGGATGTGGTCGAGGATACGGTGAAGGCGTGCGGCGCGAAGCTCGGCGTCGACTGCCTATACACAGATCCGTTGAAGCTAATCGCGAATGACGACATCGACATTGTTGATGTCTGCACGCCGAACATGTACCACACGCCGCTGACGGTTGCGGCGCTCAAAGCGGGGAAGCATGTCATCTGCGAGAAGCCGCTCGCGCCGACACCCAAAGACATCAAGAAAATGATCGCCGCGCGGGACGCCAGCGGGAAGATGCTCATGACCGCGCAGCACTTCCGCTTCCAGGGCACCGCGCAGGCGATGAAAGCCGAACTCGACGCCGGCACGCTCGGGGATGTCTACCACGCGCGCTGCTGGATGCTGCGTCGCTCCGGCGCGCCGACGCGGCCGGGCTTCATCCTGAAGGAGCACTCCGGCGGCGGCCCGTGCATCGACATCGGCGTGCATATCCTCGACCTGACGCTGTGGATGATGGGCAATCCCAAGCCCGTCAGCGTCACCGGCCAGACCCAGGACGTCCTCGCCCACAAGAAGGGCGCGTTCAGCAACGCCGGCCCGATCCCGAAGGAGTACGATGTCGAGGAGTTCGCCACCGCGTTCGTGCGGTTTGAGACCGGCGCGACGCTGGTGCTTGAGGTGAGCTGGCTACTGCACCACAAGACCGAGGGCGAGGACATGCAGATGTGGCTCTACGGCGACCAGGCCGGCGCCCACTGGCCGAGCAATGAGATCCTCAGCACGAACAATCAGACGAAGCAGCACATGAACATGCAGCTCACCCGCGCCGAGGGCGGGGAGCCTCATGCGAAAGAATGTATGGCGTTCGCCGAGGCGGTTGCGAAGGGCCAGCCCTCGCCGGTTCCGGCGGAGCAATCGATGGATGTCATCGCGATCCTGGATGGGCTGTACCGGAGCGCGAAGAGCGGTAAGGAAGTGAAGCTGAATTACTGAACAGCGGGAGTCGGGAGCCCGGAGCCCGTATTCAGGAGAACGGCGAAGACACGACGAAACGAGGCGGGCGTTGCGGGGATCCGCGGCGCCCGCTGAACGTATGCGGGCCGGACACGTCGGTCAAACGACGATCTCGTATTCGGCCCCTCCGACGACGACGACGAACGGCAAGTCGGCGCTGAGCGCATTTCGGGACGTTTGACGGGGTGGAGGCTTGTCGTCACGTGACGACAAACAACGTGCGGATCGGGAGCATGCGACGATGGAAGGAAGTGGGCACGTGGGACAGCCGATGATCCGGGACGTTCGGGCGATCATGACGTCGCCCGGCGCGGGGAGTATTCAGAAGCGGCTCATCGTGGTGAAGATCGAGACCACCGAGCCGGAGCTATATGGACTCGGCTGCGCGACCTTCACGCAGCGGCACAGCCCCGTGGCGACCGTCGTGGACGAGTTCCTCAAGCCGCTGCTCGTGGGGCGGGACCCATCGAGGATCAACGACATCTGGCAGACGGTTCACGTGAACGCGTACTGGCGCAGCGGGCCCATCATGAACAACGCCCTCTCAGGCGTCGACATGGCGCTGTGGGACATCAAGGGGAAGCAGGCCGGAATGCCCGTCTACCAGCTTCTCGGCGGGAAGTGTCGCGAGGCGGCGGCTGTCTATCGCCACGCGGATGGCTCAGAGCCCAGCGAGGTTGAGGCCAATGTCCGCAAGTTCATCGAGCAGGGATGCCGGTTCGTGCGGGTGCAGATGGGCGGGTATGGAGGCAAGGCGCGGCCGACGCCGCCAGAGGGCAGCTTGCCCGGCGCGTATTACGATCCCGACGCATATATGCGCGCGGTGCTGGAGGCGTTTGAGCACGTGCGGAGCACGGTCGGCGATGAGGTGGAGTTGCTGCACGACGTGCATGAGAGGCTGGCGCCGATCGAGGCGGTCCGGTTTGCGAAGCGACTGGAGCCGTATCGGTTGTTCTTCCTCGAAGACCTGCTGCCGCCCGAGCACCCGGAGTGGTTCGCGATGGTGCGCAAACAGTGCACGACGCCGCTCGCGATGGGCGAGCTGTTTGTGAATGCGAATGAGTGGAAGCAACTCGTCGAGGGTCGTCTGATCGACTTCGTGAGGTGTCATATCAGCGCGATCGGCGGCATCACGCCGGCGCATCGGCTGGCGACGGTCTGCGATCACTTCGGCATACGAACGGCGTGGCACGGGCCAGGAGATGTATCGCCCGTGGGACACGCGGCCAACGTGCATCTGGACCTGAGCAGCCCGAACTTCGGCGTGCAGGAGTGGGCGGGCTTCAGCGACCTCGAACAAGAGATGTTCCCAGGCTGCCCGGAGTTGCGGGACGGCTACGCGCACGTGAGCGACCGACCAGGCCTGGGGATCGACATCGATGAGGAACTGGCGGCGAAGTACCCCTGCCCGGAGGGCGTGCTTGGTTGGACGCAGGCACGGACGGTGGATGGGACGTTGTACTACCCGTGACGGCGGGGGACAGTGGACAACGGATTCGACGGGCTGGAAGCCCGTCGCTACGCGAACAGCGAAGGAAGTGCGCGATGAGCGAGATGTTCACACAGCCCGTAGGGCCGTGTTACGAGGATCTGCGGGGGCAGGTGGCGCTAGTGACGGGTGGAGGCAAGGGCATTGGCAAGGGCATCAGCCTGCGGCTGGCGGCCGAGGGCATGAGCGTCTTCCTGTGCGGGCGGACGGAGGAGGCGCTGGCGGAAACTGCAGCGATGGTCGGCGAGGCCGGCGGCAAGGCCACGCCCATCGTGGCGGATGTCTCGGAGGAGGCGCAGGTCAACGCGCTGGTTGACCGAGTGCATGAGGAGACGGGGAGACTGGATCTGCTGGTGCACAACGCGGCGATGGTCAGGGGCGGCTCGCTATCGAGGACGGATGCGGAGTACTGGCGCGCCGTCTACGCCGCCAACGCGGATAGCACGTTCTACCTCGCGAAGGCGTGTGGCGAGATCATGATCGAGCAGAATTCGGGCAATATGGTGCTGATCTCTACCATCGGCGCAACGCGGTCACATCACCGGATGCTGGCGTATGACAGCAGCAAGTGCGCGGTGGAAGGCGTCATGAAGTCGCTGGCGCTGGAACTCGCGCCGAACGGTATCCGCGTGAACGCAGTAGCCCCTGGCGCGACGATGCGAGACGCGATTGAGAATGAGGTGCCGCTGGACAAGATGGGTCAGCCGCACGTGCCGATGGGCCGGAGAGGGACGCCGGCCGAGACGGCGGCGGCGGTGGCATTCCTGGCCAGCCGGCAGTCATCGTATATCACTGGACAAGTGCTGCGCGTGGATGGCGGCGCGACGACGCAGCTCTCGCCGCCCGGCATATTCATATAGCGGGCGGCAAGGACAGAGCGAAAAAACAGGGACAGGCAGCCATCCTTCGTAGACGACACGAAAATGGAGCCTGTCCCTGTTTTTCGCGTGTTGCGGACGGCTAGCCCGCGTCGTACTCGCCGATGGGGCGGAACCAAACATTGCGGAACCTGACGAGGTCGCCGTGGTCCTGGAACATCAATGGCAGCGGGCCATGCTCGTGAAACTCAGTCAGAACGCGATGGCTCGTATTGCCTGTCAGCTCCAAGCGGTGGTGAAGCACGACGCCGTTGAGGATGACGGTGACGTAGGCGGGCTTGACAAGACTCCCGCCATCCCACTCAGGCGCTTCCCAGATGATGTCATAGGTCGACCACTCGCCCGGCGGACGGCAGGCGTTCGCCAGCGGCGGCTTCTGTCCGTAGACCGAGCCCGTGATGCCGTCTGGGTAGCTGGGGTTCTCGTGGCAGTCAAGGACCTGGATCTCGTATTGCCCGGCCAGGAAGACGCCGCTGTTGCCGCGGCCCTGGCTGTCGCCCTTGACCTCAACCGGCGTGGCGAACTCGACGTGGTACTGCCCCGAACCCATCTCCGCGATCGTCCGGATGTTTCCCGTGCCCGGGACGACCTCCATGTAGCCATTCTCGACTTTCCAGCCCGCCGCCTCGCCAGCGAGGTCCGTCCAGCCGGACAGGTCGGTGCCGTCGAAGAGGATCGTCGCGTCGCACGGCGCAGCGCCCGGCCCTTCGCCAGGCGTAATGACCGGCGGCTGGGGCCGGTCTCCGTCGTGGACGTGCCAGCTCGTGCCAGGGATGATCGGCGTGTCGTCGTATCCAAGTGCCATGTGGTGGTTTCCCTTCCGTGACTATCATTATGGCCTGCGCGCGTGAGACGGCGCAGGCTCTTATGCCCTTGCAGCGGGTCACGCGATGGATTCGAGGCACGGGCGAGGGGGACCTTCACTGGGCGGGGAACCGGTGGGCGTGACGATTAACGGCCCTATACCGACAGGGCGAGGTGACCGCATGATGCGGAGACTGATGCTGACAGTGGCGCTGATGGTGGCGTGTCTGGCGACGGCCGACGCGGCGACGTACTACGTCGACGGCCGAGCTGAGGACGCGTCAGACGAGAACGCCGGGACGGAGGGTGAGCCGTGGGAGACCATGGCGCGCGCGGGCGCGGCGGAGGAACTGAAGCCCGGCGACACGGTGCTCGTGGCCGACGGCGTATATCGCGAGAGCGTGCATATCACTGTCTCGGGCGAAGAGGGCAACCCGATCACGTTCGCGGCGGCGCCCGGGGCTCGCGTGGTCATCAAGGGTTCGGAGATCGTGCGCGGCGATTGGGAGCGCGTGTCTGATCTGCCTGATATGGAGGAGCCGTTCCCGAACGCCTTCACTGGGCTCTGGCGCGTGACGCTGGGCGACGAGTACTTCACCGATCCGGACTTCGAGCACAGCTACACGGACGTGGCGAAACGGTGGGTGTCGCAGGTATACCTGCAGGACCGGATGCGCCTGCAGCAGATCGGGCCGGACCGAATCTACACGAGCGAGGAGTACGTTCGACTGGTAACGGTCGGCCGGGGCATTGAGGACATGATCGACGGCTCGTTCTACTTCGACGCGGCGGAGCAGATGCTGTACATGAAGCAGGGCGGCTCGCCGAGCTGGTACACGATCGAGATGGGCGTGCGTGGCTGGGTTCTCAAGGCGGTGGATGTTCACGATGTGGTGATTCGCGGCTTTGAGATGCGGCACAATCGGCAGCCCGGTGGATCGTGGCCAATGGTCAACATCGGCAACTGCGCGCGCGTGGTGGTTGAGGACTGCGAGATCACGCGGGCGGACTTCTGCGGGTTGGGAGTCGGCACGAGCACGGACTGCATCGTGCGCAACTGTGATCTGAGCTACAACGGTAACACGGGCCTGGGGATGAGCAAGAACGAGGGCGTGCTGATCGACGGTTGCCGGTTGATGTTCAACAACACGAGGCGCTTCCG
This sequence comes from uncultured Armatimonadia bacterium, assembly GCA_964555935.1. GTDB lineage: Bacteria > Armatimonadota > Zipacnadia > Zipacnadales > VGFC01 > CAZKUN01. The sequence continues at coordinate 18,949 of CAZKUN010000092.1, forward strand.
CTCGGGATGGCACGCGGGTGGGATGAAGTGCATCCCCGCGAATAAGAACTGCATCGTGCGCAACTGCGAGGCGGCCTACAACATCGCGAGTGACGGAATCTGGTTTGACGCGGATAACGAGGGGATTCTCATCGAAGGCAACGTCAGCCACCACAACGACGGCTGCGGGATCTTCTTCGAGATCAACAAAGGCGGCGGCACGATCGCCAACAACCTCTGTTACTCAAACGGCGTGCGAGGGATCTACATTTCGGGCTCGCAGAAGACGTGGGTGGTGCATAACACCGTGGTTGAGAACCTCAGTGGAATCGTCGCCATGCCTCGCGGGGACGACTGGCCGCTTGAAGACGTGCACCTGCTCAACAACCTGCTGATCCGCAACTGGGCGGACCCGGTGACGTCGTGGAGTGGCAACGACTTGACCGTCTTCATGGGCGCCGAGGGCGAGCCGCCCGGTGAGCGGACGGTAACCAGCAACCACTCGGACTACAACGTCTTCGCCGAGAGACCGGGCGGCATGTACGTGCGCCACCATTGGAACCCGAACAACACGCTGGAGCAGTGGCGCGAGCGGTTCGGCGAGGACATGAACTCGCGCATCATGCCGGTTGAATACCGGCTGCCGGGGATGGGCTTTGAACTGCTGACCACCGAGGGTCTCGACACGGCCGGCCCGATCCCCGAGGCCGCCGGGTGGCAACCGAAGGAACCAGGCCGGGCTGGTTGTGAACTGACGAAATGGTAGGGCGGACACCAACGGACACCACGAGGTACAGAGGCTTGGGAGGACACAGATGAAACTGTACATATCGGCGGATATCGAAGGGATCAGCGGCGTGACGTGTGACGCCCACGCCATGCAAACCGGCGCGCAGTTCGCGGACGCGAGGAAGTGGATGACGGGGGATGTGAATGCCGCGATTGAGGGCGCGTGTGAGGCGGGCGTCACGGAGATCTGCGTGAAGGACGCGCACGGCTGGGCGCTGAACATCCTCCAGGACGAGATCGACCAGCGCGCGACGTTGATCCAGGGCTGGGGCCCCGAGGACGGGATGATGGAAGGGCTGACGGGCGAACATGACATCGCGTTCCTGGTGGGCTATCACCCGATGGCGGGAACGCCCGACGGGGTGCTTAGCCACACGTGGACGGGCTCGTTGCGGAGCGTCGTGTTCAATGGGATAGAGATCGGCGAGATGGGGATCTCGGGCCTGTTCGCCGGAGCGCATGACGTGCCGATCGGCATGATCAGCACGTGCGCGGCAGGCGAAGTTCAAGCCAAGGAACTGCTTCCATGGGTCGAGACAGCGGTGGTCAAGCGAGGCATCACGCGGTTCGCGGCGGAGCTGCTGCCGATCACTAGAGCGCAGGGGCTCATCCGAGGCGCGGCCAAACGTGCCGTCGAGCGGATGGCAGAGATGGAGCCGCTGAAGCAGGACGAGCCATGCCGCGTCCGCGCGACGTGGGACCGGACGGGGCAGGCTGATTCGTGCGCGACGGATCCGGAGGTCGAGAGAGTCGACGCGTACACGGTGGAACTTGAGGCGGCGGACCAGTTGGGCGCGCTGCGGACGCTTCGGCGGGTGCTGAAGCTGGGGTAGGCACTGCTGATTCGTCCCGCTGTGTGGTAGGAAGAGCCCAGAGCCCCGTTGCTCTGGGCTCTGTGATTCCCGCGCGCGGGGGAATCGCGGCTGCGACGCCCGCTCCGTTACCGTTCGTGACGGGCACAATCGGAGACTGACCAATGCCCGCGTCAATTCCTATGGGACAATTCGGGACGAGGATGGTACATAAATGTAAAGGCGCGCGCGACGCGTGCCTGGACGACTCGCGGGGGGGATCTAGCGATGCTGATTCGGTTCAGTTGCCAGGATTGCGGGACGGTACTCGTTGCGCGCGCGGGATTTGGCGGCGGAGACATCAGTTGCCGGCTGTGTGGCACGAAGACGCCACTGCCCGATGCGCCCGAACCAGAGAAGGCTCAGCCTGCGCCAACCATGCCGTCAACCACTAGCGGCCCGAGTGACGACGACTTCGCTCGGAACGTCGCGCACGAGGCCTCGGTGGATGGGCAAGTCGTGGCGTGGGCCGAGGCGCGCGTGGAGACGGCCGGCGAGCGGATGCGAGGCATGATCTTCACCGGGATCGGTAGCATCGTCTCGGCCCTCGGGTTGTCGGGCTACGTCTACGCGGACGTGCTGGACTTCCCAGCAAGCTCGTGCATCGTGGCGGCTGTGTTGGGCGGACTCGCCTGCACCATGGGCATCACCATCTGGCGACTGTCGGCCCAAGCGACGGAGTATGAGTACCGGAAACGACTGCCGGTTGTAACGGACCGGATCCGTCAACAGTATTGGGAAACGCGGCGACCGGAGGCTGGCCCCGCCGGCGAGCAACCGACGGACGCCTGGATGGGACACGTGCCGGTTGCGCCGTCGATACGTCCGATGAGTCAGTAGGCCAAGGCGCGACTGCCGACTGAGACGGGCCTCACGCACGACTCCAGAGATGGGCCAGATCCATGAGCGCAGGAGGAGCAAGCCATGGCTTGCTCCAACTAGCGCCCTGATTCGCGTCCATACCTGGGAGACCACCATGCTATCGATAACCACGGACTACGCAGCGGGGACAGGCGCGCCGGAGCCGTACCTGCGGCGCACCGCCGAAGCCGGCTTCACGCACGTGCACTGGTGCCACCAGTGGAACACGGACTTCATGTACACCGAGCCAGAGATCGCGCACATCGAGGCGGTCATGGGTGAAGTCGATCTCGCGCTGACAGACCTGCACGCCACGGTCGGGCCTGAGAAGAACTGGGGCTCGGCGCGGGAGTATGAGCGCTTGGCGGGCGTGGAGATCGTGACGAACCGGATCGAGATGACGGCGCGCTTGGGAAGCGATGTCATCATCATGCACCTGCCCGGAGGCGACTCAGACGAGGTGTGGCCAAGGGTGAGGGCGTCGCTGGAGGAGCTGCAACCGACCGCGTCCGCCAGCAGCGTGCGGATCGCCATCGAGAATGGCGGCTCGCACGAGAGTTTCGACGATATCGCACGCGTGCTCGGCGCGTTCAGCTCGGAGTGCGTTGGGCTGTGCTACGACTCCGGGCATGGGAACATGTTCCCGGAGGGACTGGATCGATTGGAGGCGCTGAAGGACCGGTTGATCAGCATCCACCTGCACGACAACGACGGTACGGGCGATCAGCACATGCTGCTGTTCTCGGGGACGACGGATTGGGAGCGGCTGGCTGGAATCCTCGCGGACTCGTCATACACTAAGTGCGTCAGCATGGAGGTTGCCACGCGAGGCCACGACATTGAGGATGAGACCGAGTTCCTGAGGCAAGCGCACGAGACAGGGACGAGGTTTGCCGAGATGGTTCAAGCCGCGACGTAGGCAGCGGACGACCTCAAATGGCGTAGAAGGATGTGGTAGTTCGCTAGGTGAAAGGTGGACACGTATTTACATAAATGCAATGGAGCGTGTCCCATGGTGCTGGCCTGCCTCGCGATGATATCTGTCCCCACACGCGCCGACACGCGGCCTGAATTGCCGCGTCCAACGTATGAGAACACGTTCTACATGTTTATGCGGTGCTACGGCATCCCCGGCAATCGACGCGACGGAGGCGAAGTAGACCTGGACGCGCAGATGGCATTCAGCCAGGATTTCCTGGACCGACTGGGCGGGCAACGGCTGTATTCGAGGCTCTCGCTCAGAGGGCCCGGGATGACCATCCAGACCAAGAGGGCACTGGGATTCTCAGACGAGACGGGCGACGCGGGCTTCCACCGGTTCTTCCCCAACTTCCCCGAATTGAAAGCGCTGACAGAGACAGACCGGCGCTACCTCCAGTGGTTCGGCAACGGCGCGACTGAGACGGAGAGGCGGACGCACTTCGGCGGGCACTACGCCTGCGTGTCTCGGTACGCAACCGGAGCGTGGGATGAAGTTAAGGGGCGATTACGCCAGCAGGCCGAACGGTTCCTCAACCAGACGCCGGAGATAGACGCGACCAACTCGCCGCTCCAGGTAGTTGTTACCGGCCCGGGAGAGTCGAGTTTGCTCGAGACGGGGATGCGCGATGGGTTGCTCGCGGACTACTCGCCGTTCGCGGTCGCCGAATTCCGCGACTGGCTGACGAACCGGGGCATCTACGCGGAGGGCGCTGACCGGGCCGGCGAGGGACGGCCGGGCGGCGAGGTGTTTGCGGATGACCCGTCGCCGGCGGAAGCGGCGGGCGTGAACGCGTCGTTCAATGAGACGTACGGAACGGAGTTTGCCACTTGGGAGCTGCGTTACTACGACCTCGAGCGCTTCGCGGAACCCGTGCCCCTGGATGCTCCCGGCCAGCCGGGCGCAGGAGAGCGAGGGTACATTGAGGACGGGTTTGACGCGCCGCGAGAGACACGAGAGGGCGATCCGCTGTGGGACGCGTGGAACAACGAGGACCCCGAAAGCCCCGGTTTCCGGCAGATTCTGGTACGCAACTACGTCGCCGACGTCCATGAGGTCTTCGCAGAGGCAGGCGTGCCAAGAGCGCGGATCTTCGCCTCGGTGATCGCGCACAACGATGAGGACTGGCACGTCAGACGCAAGCTCGCGGACGCGGACCCGGCGTGGGTCGCGAAGAACCCCTTCGGCTCGCCAGGCTTCACGATGTACGGGGCGGTCTGCCGGACGGAAGAGGTCTACCAAGAGATCGTATCGGTGTCAGACGGCGATCCGCCAAACTGGATGCTGGGCGAGTGGCACGCGTACTCGCTGCCGCCTCAGATGTACACGGCAACGGTTGGGGAGCACCGCGCCGCGCTGGATCTCATGTGGAAATACCGGCCGCACGTAATGGAGATCGAGGGCTGGACCGGGCTTAAGTTCGGCGGCAACTGGGGGTACGAAACGCGCAGCACCAACTTCGAGTACGCGCTGCGGCAATGGTTTGGCGAGATGCCGGATCAGCCGTACGGGGATCGGGAGACGATCGACTACGCTCCCCCACCAGTGCGAGGCGTCACGACCGAAGAGGCGCGGGGCGATCGGCTGCGGATATCATGGAGCGCGGAGATCTGGGAGGGGCTGGACTACGTCTGGCGCGATTGGCGCGAGTTCGAGCGGTTTGCCGTCTACGGCAGTGACTCGGTGGAATTCAGTCCGCAACAGGCCAGTCTCTTGACCCAGACCGTGGCCACCGAGGTGGATGTCGCGGGCGTACTGGCGAAGTTTGAGCAGTACCATGTCATCGCGCTCAAGAACGGCGAGGAAGCAGCACCAGGGCAACCGATTCCCGGAGGGCGCGGCAGATGATGAGGAATCGGCCGACGGTACAAGCCTGTGTAGGTTTCCACGCTAATTCCCACCAAAGGCGCCAGAGCCGAGTCCGAGCGACCGAGCCGGACGTCCTGGCTTGGACCAGCGATGGCGTTCTCAGTCCCAGGACTTTCTCGGCATAAAAAGTCACGAACGCTCTTGACAGCTTGGTCTAGCTATGGTATTGATACCTATACAGCACTAGACACTCTCTTCATTACAGCAACAGTTGCACCAGGCGCCAGCCATTTTTCCGACCTGCAACCATAGTCGACCCCCCGACGAGCGCCCAGGTTGCAGTTCGGTCAGGCTCCGCCTTGCAACATGAGGCTTCCATTACAGTTCTGCTGGGATGGAGTCAAATGACCGGGCCCACCGTTGCCCCACGGTGGGCCCGGTCTCTTTTCCGTCACCCCCCCCCCCCCGCGGTCGCTTATTGGTATTCCCAACCGACGACGCCCGGCGTGTTAGGACCCCATGGTATGGCCAAGGATTGCCCATGGGTCAGGAAGCTAGACCCGCGCGAGGAGATTCGGAGGGTCTGTGCGAAATGGAGAGGGTCCGACAGCGCTTGGGGGCGGAGGCTGCGAGATGCCGACGATCGTGGCAGTGGCTGCGGTGGCAGTGTTCATCAACGGATATCAGCTCATGCTGCCTACCGCCGCGATTCAGCGCGATGGCACCGTCCTGGTGCCTGTTAAGGGCGTCTTCGACCGGCTCGGCGCCACGATCGACTGGAACGCCGAGACGCGGCGCGTCGAGGTGAAGGGCCCAGACATCGAGTTCGTGCTTACGATTGGCTCGACCGAGGCCGTGGTGAACGGCACGCCCGTGCTGCTCGCGACCGCCCCCGAACTCATCGACGGGAACACGCTTATCCCGCTCAGGCTGGTGGCAACGGCCCTTGGCGCGGATATCGCGTGGGACCAGGAGCGTCGCAGAGTCTATCTCGAAGTGGGCCCGAGAGGACCGGCGCTCGAGGCCACCGTGACGAGCATCGTAAACCAGCCTGGAGAGTGGGTCGGCAAGCGAGTGAGGGTCACGGGCGAGTACCGGGGCTGGGAGCCGAGCCCCTTCGGGCAAGCGACGCGAAACGGGCAACCCGTTTCGCGCAATGACTGGGTCTTGCGAGACGCGACGGGCGAGATCTACTGTCGCGGCGATATCGCGGTCGAGGCGCCGTTCGACCTGGCGCCCTACAGCAACAAAGGTCGGCGCATTGTCGTTGAGGGCCTTGGGAAACTCTCGAGGCAGGGATTCGCCTTTGTGGAACCACGATCGATAGCGGTAGTGCCGCAGCCCGACGGACTGACATGCACCGTCGAAACGGGCCGGAGGTCGTATGTGGATGGCGAGGCGATCCGCATGCGCCTCACCATTGAGAACCCGTTCACGGAGCCCGTGACGCTGCAGTGCGAACCGGGCACGATGCACGACATCGTGCTGCGAAACCGAGAGGGCCTGGAAGTGTGGCGGCTGTCGGAGGCAAGCCCTCCAGCGCAAGCGCCCGGGACCGTGGAGCTAGCCGCGGGCGAGGCGTTTGAGATCGAGGAAGTTTGGCAGCCTGGAGCGGCCCACACTCCCCCACTCCCTCCCGGCCGGTACGCTGTCGAGGCGGAGTTCGGCGGGGTGCTTGAGGCGTACCCACATGCAATTGCTATATGGTCGCAGGATGACTGACGGGGCGAGTCGACCACGGCGTCCATCCGACGAGAGGCAATGTGACACGCGAGCACGCGACTGAGGAGCAGGCGCAAGATGGGGCCACGCCGGGCGGGAAGAAGCCGCCAGGCCGCGGCCTGCTGATCGGGTGCCTGATCCTGTTTCCACTGGGAGCCGTGTTTGGGGTGTTGCTTGCGTTGGTGCTAGTGCCCGAGCCCGAACCCGTACTGGTGGCGCCCCCCCAACCCCAGCCGGCTCCCGAAACGGAGCCCTCCCCGGCGGCGGAGCGGCCCGGCAAACGGGAGTTCCTGTTCTCTGCGTCTGCAACATGGCCCGAGGAGACGCCTGATGGGCTGGACGCGGGGCTAACGCAAGTCCATTGCTTCTTCAACGCCCCCGATGCGCAACCGACGGACGACGTGTCGTTCGCGTGGCTGGCCGGGACAGGTAAGCGGGAGGACGCGACCGCAACGATCGTGCTCGAGGAGGGCGCCGAGCACCTGAGAGGCCAAGCGACGTTGTCGCCGCCCGGCGGGGCGAAGGCGTTCGAGCCCGACATATACGAGGTCTCGCTGATGGCCGACGGGATGAAGATCACGGCGGCGAGTTTCGCGGTGATTGATGGGGCCACGCAACTGCTCAACGTGCCGAAGGGGATGGAGCGGTACCAGCCGGAGGTCAAGAACCTCGTCGTCACATCCGACCCGCCCCCAGCGAAGCCGAAGGCGCAGCATCTCGTGCTGCCGGAGATGCCGAAGCGACTGACGGTGACCTTCGATTACGCGCACGCCGTGCCCGGCACGGTGATGGTCGTCTGCTGGACGTACGAGGACGGGATCGTGGCCCAGGCGACGACCGAGATCAACATTCAGGCCGAGACGGGGAAGGGCGAGGCATGGTTTGGCGCCCAGGCACCCAACACGCTGCCGATCGGCATGTACTCAGTTTTCGTGGCGACCGACCAGGACGCGCCGCCACTGGCACGGAAGCGTGTCTGGGTTGGTCGCGAACCACGTCCGAAGGAGATCGCGCCGGAGCAGTGAGAGGTCAGCGGGGGAGGTCGAGGGGTCCGGCCAGGTTCTCGTCGCGCTCCTGGAGCGCGCGCTCGACGCCCCCGAGGATATTCAGCGTGCCTTGGTTGCGCTCGGCCGCCATATCGCGGCTGACCGGGAGGCGGAGCGTGTCGTAATCGGCCGCGCGTTTGCGGACGACCGCGTGCAGGATGTCGTCGATTGAGCCGGACTTACTCATCACCCCTCGCAGCACCCCGATCCACCCGAAGCGCTCCATGGTGTCGGCGTCGTAGACGATCTGCTCCTCGATGGTCTCGGGCGGGATATTGGATGTGGGCGCGTGTCGCGCCACGACGCGGGCGACGCGGGCCATAACATCCTCGTCGTCGATGACGGCGCGCAGGTACTCGGTGGCTATGGCCGCGCCCCCAAGGCCGTGGAGGGTGCCCGTGTCAGCGCCGAGGCGAAGCCAGCAGTTCCTCGTAGAGCGACTGGACGCGAGCGGCAGTGCGATCGACGTTGAACTGGTCCATCGCCCGCGCCCGGCCGGCAGCGCCCATCGCGCGACGGAGATCAGCGTCGCGACAGAGGGTCACGATGACCGCCGCGAGATCGGTGGGGTCGTGAGGCGCTACCAATAGCCCCGTCTCGCCGTTGAGGACGATCTCGGGAACGCCACCCGTCCGCGTGCCGATCGTAGGCAACTCACACGCCATGGCTTCCACGAAGACTCGCCCGAAGGGCTCGTCAATGGAGGGCAGAACGAAAACGTCGCAGGCGGCGAGGATCTCGGGGACATCGTCGCGGAATCCGAGCCAATCAACGACGCCGACGATCCCGAGAGCCTCGGCGAGTTGCTTGAGTTCAACCTCGTAGGCATCTTCCCAGAACGCGCAATCACCAACGACGACCAAGCGGGCGTTGGGCGCTTCCTTCACCACGTCGGCGAAGGCGCGCAGCAAATCGCGGTGGCCCTTCCACGGCGTGAGCCGGCCAACGACACACGCGGCCACATGGTCATCGGTAAGGCCGAGATCGCGGCGCACCGCACCCCGGGAATCGCGCGGATGAAACGATGAGAGATCGGTGCCGTTGTGGATGACGGAAACGTCAATATCCGCGCCGCGGAGCGAGTCCCGGACGGCCTCTGAGATGGCGATGATCTTGGGGCGGAAGCGACGCGCCGCCTTGAGCAACCAGTTCAGCGCGTTGCCCTCGTCGAGGATATCGCGGAGGTGCCAGATCAGCCGACGCCGGGCGGACCAGGCCGCCGCGCCGCCGAGCATGTGGGTCTTGAGCGTGTTCGTGTGGACGATGTCGGGCCGCCACTGGCGGAAGTGGCGATAGAGCGCGCCGACGGGCTTCGTCGCGCTGAGGGCATCGCGCGTGCCCTGCAACAACCCCGCTCCGATCTCCTCGCGCGTCCGGTCGAGAATTCCGCCGGGGGTGAATGGGCGCTCAATGGTGACGTCAGTGAGGTCGGCTCCCTGCAACCACTGAGCGTCGTGAGAGCAGAAGATCCGAGGCTCGTAGCGCGCGCGGTCGAGGCGCACGATGATGTCGAGCATGCTCTTCTCGGCGCCGCCGGTGTCAGATGCATGGTCGACGTAGGCGATGCGAGACGGTTGTGAGGTTGGCCCGGGCATCGGTGTCCTCGACAGGATGAGGGCTAGCTGCCGGCGCCGCGGCGAAGCGCGGCGAGGTGTTTCTCGGCTTCCTGAACGTTCTCAGTGATCTTACCGTGCTTTGAGACCATACCATACCACTGAAGTGCTTGGGCCGGTTGGTTCAGTTCCTCGACGAGCAAGCGCGCGCACTCCAGCGACGCGCGCTCAGACTGCGGCAGGCCCGGCTGGCCCTGCGCGAGGGACGCGTACACCTGGTAGGCATCGAGCGGGCTTTGGCGCTCGGCGTGGAACTCGGCGACAGTCAGCAGCGCATCGGCGCTCAGGTGCTGCGCAATCCACGGGTAGGTGCGGACCTTGTCATGGATTCGCGCCGCCTCAGCGGGATCGTTGCGCGAGGCGTAGAGGCGGATCGCTTTCCCATAGTGGGGCAGAGCGCGAGCCTGGCGGTGCGTGTGCTCCAGCGCGATGGCCAGCTTGAAGTGCATGTCGGCGTCGTCATCATGCTCCCGGATGAGCTGCGTGAAGCAATCGGCCGCGCGGGACAGCTCGCCGTTGCGGAAGAAATCGTAGGCGTCTTTCGTCGTGTAGACCTCTTTGCCATGGCGATGCAACCCAGCCGCGACTGCGACGAGGGCCCCGAACGCCATGCCTCCGAGGTGAGCCCAGTGAGCGACGCCGCCTCCCCCCTCGTCGCCGGGAATGCCGACCTCCCAGATGGCCTGAATGAGTTCCCAACCGCCCCACAGGCCCAGAACGATGAAAGACGAGACGCGGATGACGCCCGCTCGATTCAGAAACAGGCCAAGGCCCGCGATCCAGAAGATCTTGACGCGCGTCCGGTAGAAGCGGACGGCGAAGACCCCGAGCAAGGCGGCGATTGCCCCCGACGCGCCGATCATCGGGAGGTCGCCCTCGTCTGGCAGGATCAGGGCAACGGCCATGACCTGGAGCATCGCCGCCGCGACACCGCCAAGCAGGTAGACCAGCGCGAACCAGATCCGCCCGATGGCGTCCTCGACGTGGCGGCCGAAGAGAATCAGGAAGAGCATGTTGCCGCCGATGTGGAACGGCAGCGGCGCGTCGTGGATGAACTGGTGCGAGATGAACGAGTGCCAGCGCAGATCGGCAGGCACGACTCCGGCCCAGAAGACCAGGCGCTCGAAGGCCTCCCAGCCGATGGCCACGCAGACGAAATACGCCAGGATGTTCGCGGCGGCCAGGCCGTAGGTGACGTAAGGAACGCCACCCATCTTGCGGTCGACGCCGTACGGGATTGGGACAAGCATACCAACTGCTGATTCACCGCGAGAGCGGTGCGGGCCTTTCGCGACGCGCGAGGGCAGTGGAGCGAGGGTTCGTCGGGTAGCGAACGAGGTGAGAGTTGGCGGTTTAGGGAACAGGACTTGGCTGGAAACATCAACGATCGCCCCGGCCAATGTGCCCGGCGTCTTGTCAGACTTCCGGAGGATGGACAGATGAAGCGTTCTGAGATCAACGAGATTCTGCGTGAGAGCATCGAGTTCTGCAAGGAGATGAACTTCAACCTGCCGCCCTGGGGACATTGGTCGCCGGAGCAGTGGGCGGAGGCGGGCGCGGAATACGATGAGATCCGCAACAACAGGCTGGGTTGGGATATCACCGACTATGGTGACCGCGACCCGATGGACACGAGCGTGCCGAAGGCGTTCGGCGACCTCGGGCTGGTGCTATTCACGATCCGCAACGGCAACCCCGATCCCGGCGCGGGATACACGAAATCCTACTGCGAGAAGCTGCTGCTCGTGGGCGAGAATCAGCAGACGCCGTATCACTACCACGCGAACAAGATGGAAGACATCATCTGTCGCGCGGGCGGGAACTTGCTGTGCGTGGTCTACAGCCGTGCCGATGACGATACTCTCGACACCGAGATGCCAGTGCGGGTGAGCGTTGACGGCCGGAACTACGAGGTCGCCGCGGGCTCGACCGTGCGGCTGACGCCGGGCGAGAGCATCGCCCTCCCGTCATTCCAGTACCACGAGTTCCACGCCGAAGAGGGCACGGGGATGTCGCTGGTTGGCGAGGTATCCAGGGTCAACGACGACGCGCACGATAACTTCTTCCTCGGCGACGTGGGCCGGTTCCCCGAGATCGAGGAAGACGAGCCGCCGCTGCGCTACCTATGCACGGAGTACCCGAAGACGACGTAGCGGGAAGACGCAGAGAACACCAGGGCGAGAGGCCACCCATGAACGTATTCGTGATACTGGCGGACAGCTTCCGGGCGGACCACTTGGGATGCTACGGGAACGAGTGGATCCAGACGCCGGACCTGGATGCGTTTGCAGCGGAATCAACCGTGTTCGAGCAGGCGTACAGCGAGAACATGCCAACGCTGCCCAATCGGCAGGCGCTGTTCACCGGCCGATTCGGGCTGCCGTTTCGCGCGTGGCAGCCGCTGGATATGAAGAACGTGCTATCGGAGGCCATGTGGGATCAGGGCATCCGTAGCTGTCTGGTGACGGATACGTACCACATGCACAAGCCGGGGATGTGCTACTCGCGCGGGTTCGACGAGGCGCACTTCATCCGCGGTCAGGAGTACGACCCCGCGCTCGGCGCGTCGGATATTGAGGTGGATGTCGACCGGTACTTCAAGGACGATGGGACGCCCGCCGGCGCCGACATGCGGGAGAAGACGGCGATCTACCTGCGGAACCGGCACGACTGGAAAACTGACGACGACCACTTCGTGGCCCAGTGCGTTAGGCGGTCGCCGGGGTGGCTGGACCGGC
>CAZKUN010000093.1:0-6213 GCA_964555935.1 uncultured Armatimonadia bacterium
CGGCGCCCTCGCCGGTGCATGGTTGCCTCCGCTCGGCCTTACGACCCCATCTGCGTAATCCGCCCGCCCGTGATCGGCAGGTACGCGCCGGTCACGTAGTCGCTGAGTTCGCTCAGGTAGAAGACGCAGCCCTTGCCGATCTCCTCGCCCGTGCCGTGGTAGCGAAGCGGGAGTGTCGCGGCGAAGTTCTTCGAGCCATCCGACTCGCGGTCGACCTTCTCGGTCGCCATCCAGCCCGGGGCGATCATGTTGATGCGGATGCCATCCGGCCCGAGTTCATTTGCCAGAGCCCTCGATATCCCGACCATCGCGCCCTTGCCGGCGAGGTAGGTCGACCACTCGGGCGACTCCATGTTCCACAGCTCAGTGACGATGTTGACGACGCGACCGTCGCCCTGCGCCTTCATGATCGGACGGACGGCGCGGATGGTGTTGATGACCGCGCGGCAACCGTAGTCCAGCATGTCCTCGTAGTCCTGCGGCGTCGCCTCGTCAAACGGCGCGTGCTGCCGCCCGGCGATGGCGTTGTTGACGAGCCCATCGACGCGGCCCCAGCGTTCCATGACGCCATCGACGAGCGCCTGCACGGAGTCGGCGGAGCGGATGTCGCACTGACACGCCACCGCGTCCTTGCCGTCGGCGACGAGTTTGGCCGCGGTTGCCTCGGCGGCCTCAACGCCCTGGTGGTAGACGATCGCGACGGACGCGCCGTGGTCGGTGAGCTGCTTGCTGATGCCGGCGCCGATGCCTCGGCCCCCGCCGGTGACGATTGCGACTTTGCCCTCGAGTAGCATTCTGAATCTCCTTAGGCCATGCCTATTCGTTGTAGACGCGGATCTCGAACACGCGCGCCGACTTCGCGCCGTTCGTGGCCGTGACCGTCAGGCGTAGCTTCGACGTGGTCACCGCCTCGAAGTGGTGCGCCCGCCGACGCTGGAAGTTCCCCGTCTCCGTGGCGAGGGACCTCCATTCGCCACCGTCATCGTAGGACAGCTCGTAGTCCCGGACCGATTCGCGAGGGATCGGCACGGTGTGGAACTTGGCGTTCATGTCGGTATCGAAGATCAGGTAGACCGCGTTGATCTCCCGCGGCTCGTTCCACGTCAGCTCGACGTGTTGCGGCAAGTCCTGCGTCGGATCAGACGCCCACATGTTCGGCGCCGCGCCAACGATCCGCGTCACGCCGTTGCTGATGTTCTCGGGCGGGAACTCAACCGGCAGCGCGATCGGCGGATCCGTGGCGAAGCCGTAATACTCGCCCGTGCGGACCGTCCACTTGCCGTCGGTCGAGCCGCCGTAACTCCGACACGAGCCCAGCGGCGCCTTCGACATCATCATCCACTCGACGCCCTCCGTCTTCGGCAACCACAGCCACGCGAACGGACTGTCCACTTCGCAGTCGACCTCAAACTCCACCCACCCCTCCTTGCCCGGCGGCACGGCGACCGTAACGGTCGCGATGTCATCCATCGACGAGAAGTCGCCGGACTCGCCGGCCTCACGCAAGTGTAGCGTCGTCTCGATGGGCTCACCATTCGTCGAGGCCAGCCGCGCGTAGATCGTGTCGATCCGCTCGCCCTCGCCTCGGGGGAACATGACCGCGCGGCTCATGTTGAGCGGGTGGGAGTCCTCGTGCACGTACTCATCCATGCCGAACTCGTCGACCGTCTTCTTGCTGGATGCGGCGATCGTCGCGGAGCGCGCGAGGTCGCCCGGGTCCTCGTTCAACACCTCCGGGATATACTGGTCGTGCTTCATGAGCGTCTGTTGGAGCAGCGCAATGTGATCGCGACCTAGTTCGCGCGGCGTGATGCCCTTCTCAACACACATCGCCGCCGCCGTGCCCGCCGCCTGGCCGAAGCTCGAGAGCGTTCCCTGCACCCTCACCGAGCCCAGCGCAACGTGGCTGACGCTCATGTCGCGCCCCGCCATCAGCAGGTTCTCGATGTTCCTCGAGTACAGGCATCGAAACGGAACAGTGTAGATAGGGACGTGCGTGTTGTAGTCGAACGGCCCCTCCGGCCCTGAGTAGATCCCCCTCGGGTGATGGATGTCGAGCGGCCAGCCACCGTACCCAATGCGATCCGGGAAGACACGCGCGCCGAGAACGTCATTCTGGTTTAGGATATAGTCGCCCACCAGCCGCCGACTCTCACGCTTGGCAAGAGAGATCGGCACGTAAGCAAGCTCAAAGGTCGCCGCCCGGTCCCTTTCAGCCCAGTCGTTCTTCAGGTGGTTCCAGTACCCATAGCTGATCCGGATCAGCTCGTCACGCGCGCGTTCGGGGTCCCAGAGGTCATCGATCGTCCCGTCATGCTCCAGCCACCAGTTCCCGCTGGTAACGCCGCTGACGCTCCGGCTCTTGAGGGTAGCCGGCGAGAACTGGGGCACCCAGGGAGGCGCTTCGTACGGGGTCGGCTCTCCGGTGTCGGCGGAGCGAAACGAGATACCGAGGTCCCCCATCAGGCATCCGCTCATCGTGATCGTGTCGGCGACCTCCGGCGCCAGGTCCTCGTCGAATTCACCTCGCGCCTCGCGCCCGAGTCGATACTCCGCTCCCGCGAAGTAACCCAGCCATCCGTCGCCCGTACAGTCGAGGAACTCCTTCGCGCGGTATACGGTGATCGTGTTTTCGAGAGTGCTGACCGCTCGCACCGCCGCGATCCGTGAATCCCCATACATCTCCGCCGCGAAGACATGTTGGTTCAGGAAGACCGACAGGTTCCCTTCGCCCTCCGCGCCCTTCCTGAAGGCCTCGCTCATCTTCGGGAAGCCAAAGCGCGCCTTGATCCGACCGATCTCCTCGATGACGCCGCTCTCTCGCGCGTTGCTGTGCAGACTCGCCGCCCCGTTGATCGGCACGCCGTTCTCAATGCTCGAGTTGCCACCCAGCACGGGGCGGTTCTGAATCAGCGCCGTCCTCGCCCCCATTCGCGCGGCGCTAAGAGCCGCGACGCTCCCCGCCGCGCCCGCGCCCACGACGATCACGTCCCACTCGCCCATCTCAATCGGCGCCAGCGAGATGCCCGTCAGCCTCGCTCGCTCGGCGCGGATTGCCTCGACCTCCACGGGAGGCCCGTAGGCCATATCAGACGTGAGGATCAGCGCATCACACCGGCCGTAGTAGCCCGTCTGGTCGTTCAGAGCCAGCGGGATATCGCCCGCCGGCAGTTCGAAGTCGCCGACGTTCTCCCACGTCCATCCCTCGGCATCAGCCACGCCGAGCAGCCTGTCCACCGTCTCCCCATTGATGCTGATCCGGAAGCTGCCGGGCGAGTGCTCGGGAATCCAGTTCTTCGTCCGCGCCCACAGCCGGTACGTCCCCGCGGCAGCAACCGGGACGCGCGTCGTCGCATCCTCGACGGGCGTTCCGACGCCTGCGGCGATTAGGTAGGCCGAGCCCATGATGTGGACGAACTGCGTGTCCAGCAACCACCCGCCATAGTCATCGAAGTCCTCCGCGTCAATCCAGATGAAGCCGTCCTCCACCATGTTGACCTCCCGCGCCGGCTTCCTGAACACGCGTTTCGGAGCGCCGATTCGCTGCGGCTCGACCGTCACGTCAGCCTGAGCAACGAGGCTGTCGCGGCCCTCCTGATGGGACGCGGCGATCTGCTCGGCCGAGAGGGCGCGGTTGTAGATCCGCACCTCGTCGATCACGCCGCTGAACGAGTACCTCCCCAGCAGCGCCCCCACGCCACAGCTCGTCAGACTCGGGTCTACCGGGCCGCTCGCCCTCGTGGGTGGCGCGGGGTCGGGCTCGCCGTCGACGTAGATGCGCATCGCGCTGCCGTCGTAAACGCCGACCAGGTGATACCACTCGCCGGGCGTCCAGTCCATCTTCTGCGTCTGAACGCCGATGGGCGTGTCGTCGAACCAGAGGAGGAATCCGAGACGGCCGCCTGAGAAGCGTAGCGCGTAGGCTCCATCCCGGCGCACCACTGCGGGGAAGCCGCCGACTGGCCGCCCGTCCGGCTTCGCCCAGGCCTCGATCGTAAGCGTGTCGGTGGGATCGAGGTTGACCGCGGCCTCGCACCGCATCTCATCGGTGCGGCTCCCGAAGCGTAGCGCCGTCCCCTTCACGCCCTTCACCAACTCGGCCGACAGAATCCGCCCATCGTTCCCGCTCCCCGATTCATCAGGCACGAGCGTGTCCTCAACCGCATCGAAAGACCAGTGGGCGATCGGCCCTTGCGCGCGGGTGGCGACAGGGATCGCGAGACCGACAGCAAGTAGGAGCAGGCGTGTCTTCGTCATAGGCGGGCGTCTCCGGTGTCGAGCACAGGTTCGCGCGACGAGCGCGACGAAGGATTAGGCCCAAGGTGCCATCAGACCTGCCGGGGAGGAGGCGACGTGATGAACCGACGCCGATTCGTTCGGTCCCTGACGCTCGGCGGAGCCTCCCTCATTGCGGGCCCGACACTCGCCGCCCGGAGGCGCGAGAAACCCATGCCAAACATCATCCTCTGCATGACCGACGACCAGGGCTGGGGCGACACGGGATACAATGGCCACCCCACGCTGAAGACTCCCCACCTCGACGCGATGAGTCGCGAGGGCCTGCGCTTCGAGCGCTTTTACGCCGGCGCGCCCGTCTGCTCGCCCACTCGTGGAAGCTGCATCACCGGCCGCCATCCGCATCGCTACGGGATCTTCTTCGCCAACGAGGGCCACATGCGCCGCGAGGAAGTGACGTTGGCGGAGGCGCTCAAAACGCAAGGGTATCGCACTGGCCACTTCGGCAAGTGGCACCTTGGTACGCTGACACGGACGGAGAAAGACTCCAACCGTGGCGGGACCGCGAAGGGCGCCGAGCACTACGCGCCGCCTTGGGACAATGGCTTCGATGTCTGCTTCTCAACAGAGGCCAAGGTGCCGACCTACAACCCCATGGTCAAGCCCGGCACCGATGAGCCCTACGGCACCCACTACTGGCGCCAGGCTGGAGCGAAGGTTGAGAGCAACATCGAGGGCGATGATTCCCGAGTCATCATGGATCGCGCCGCCCCCTTCATCGAGCACGCGGCACGATCCAATGCGCCATTCCTGGCGGTCATCTGGTTCCACGCGCCCCACCTGCCGACCGTCGCTGGCCCTGAGCACCGCGCCATCTACGCCGACGAGCCGGAGGAAGCGCAACACTACTACGGCTGCATCACCGCCATGGACGAGCAGGTCGGGCGGCTCCGCGCGAAGCTAGACGAGCTGGGAATCGCCGATGATACGATGCTCTGGTTCTGCAGCGACAACGGACCCGAGGGCCAGCAGCACAACGGCATGAACGGCTCCGCAGGCGAGTTGCGCGGGCGGAAGCGGAGCCTCTACGAAGGCGGGATTCGCGTTCCGGGGATGCTGGTTTGGCCTGATGGTATCCGGAAGCCCCGCACCATCAACACCCCGTGCTCAACCTCCGATTACTTCCCCACCGTCCTGGATGCCCTCGGTTTCAGGATGGATGAGCGACCTCGACCCACCGACGGAATCAGCCTCCTCCCACTTATCAGGGGTCGAATGCGGAGCCGTCCGATGCCGATCGCGTTTCAGTCCCGCAAACAGCTCGCGCTGATCGACAATCGGGACAAGCTCTACAGCCCGGACCAGGGCGAGACGCTCGAACTGTATGACATCATCGACGATCCCTCCGAGTCCGAGAACATCGCTTCCTCGAAGTCCGAGATCGTGCGGACAATGGAGGCCACCCTCGACGAATGGACCGCCTCCTGTGAAGCCAGCCTCGCCGGCGCCGACTACCGCTGACACGCCGCGACGTTCTTCGTCCACCTCCCGTGTCCGTGTAGCACCGGCGCCCTCGCCGGTGCAGAGAACACTCGTCCATCCCCGCGCGGCAAGAACTGTGCAGAGCTTGGTGACTGCAGCAGCAAGGGAGTGACCGCCATGGCACGCAAGAAACTGAAGGCCACACTGTTGGTCGCCGCCGCCGGCTGTGGACTGTCTGTCCTCGGCGTCGTATTGCCCTGGAGCTGGCTCGCGGCTTGGATGCGGATGTTCGGCGCGCACTACGTTCCGGCTGATCCAATGATCGTCTATGCGGTCCGGGCCAGCTCGGCGGCCTTTGTGTTTATCGGCATCTTCTTCGCCCTGGTTGCGCGCGATCCCCAGAGGTTCGCCCCGTTCCTCGATCTGGCAATCGTGGGCTTGCTGGCCGTCGGCACCGTCTGCCTGGTTGTTGGGGTGGCGACGGGGATGGCCCCC
>CAZKUN010000093.1:6223-28935 GCA_964555935.1 uncultured Armatimonadia bacterium
TACCTGCTGGACGTGGCTTTCTGCTGGGTCCTCGCGGTGTTGATGGCCGCCTGGAGGAAGCCAGCCGGGGCGTTCTGACGTCGCCGTCCCGCCTGCGACGCATAGTCCGGATGCTACGAATCAGCGTAGCCGTCCGGAGCCTCTTCTGCTGCCTCACGCTCAGTCAGTTCCCCAATGAGTCCCCGCCAGAGGGACCCGGCCGCACGCGATGCGACCGCTCCTCATGGCAAAGCTTACCAACTTCCCGCAATCGCCCCTGTTGAAGATGACGAAAAACCCCGTTAGCATGTTTTACATCTTAAGACAAACGTAATAACTAAGTTATGTACAAAATAGTTCTGATATAGTATGATAATATCGTCACATCGCGCAACTATAACGACGATCTGAACGTCGAAGCGTGATGAATGGAGGTATGGGGGCACGGGGCCCCGATCGAGACGATGCCGTCTTAATCTGACGCCGGCCACACGACGAGGCGCGTCATGGGTCGGCGGTCAACGCACGGGGGGAGTCATTTGCCACGGGTACTGTATTTTGCGGTAAGTGGTTTGGGGCGTGAGGCGCTTGAACTCTATGAGCCGCCAACGTTGCTTCGTCTGATGGATGAGGGTTCGTGGTGTGATCTGCCGTCTACGAACCCGCCGCTGGAGCCGCCCGCGTGGATGTCGATGCACTCTGGGGCGAACTCCGGCGAACACGGCGTGTTTGGCTTGTTCTCCATGCGCGATCCCGAGGAGTATGGCGCGACGCGCTCAAGCCCGTACCTCTCGAGCATAGGGCAGATGCGCTGTCTGCGGTTCTGGGAGAGGGCGGCCATGTCAGGGATGCAAGTCGTGGTTCGCGACATGATGATGTCATTACCCAGGCTGGAGAATCGGTCCGACGTGGGGTTCGTGGCTCTTGACGACCCCTCGATCCTGGGCGGCAGCCCGGCGGATCAGCGCGTGCCCGACGTGTCCCGGCGCCGTAGGGGCGGGGCCGGATGCTTCTCTGACGCCATGTGGTCACTTGGCCGCAAGTGCATCCCATACTCAGACCTGGCGCTGGACCGAAGTATCGATCTGCTCTGTCTGGGCATGCACGAACTCGACGGCGTCCTCCACGCCTATGGGCTGTCATCCCCGGAGGCCAGAGCCGTGGTGGCCGTGATGGACGATCTGATCGGCCTGTGCGTGGCCGCGGCGGGCGATGACACCGTCTCGCTGTTGGTAAGCGACCATGGGGTAGCGGAATACGACGGGTGCTTCAGCGTTCCGTGCTTCCTGGAGCGGCGGGGGTGGATGGTCCGTGAGCAGGGGCGGATTGACTTTGACCGGACGCAGGTGTACCCGACCTGCTGCGGAGACCCCTCTCGCGTCGATTGGGAGTTCGGGCTCTATGCCAACACCCGCGGGCGGCAGAGCCGGGGCATTGTCGCGCCTGAGGACGCGGCGGAGCTTCTGCGCGTGGTTGCCGACGCTCTTCAGGAGGAATACGGCTTCGAGTGCTGCGCGAACAGGGAGTACTACCGCGGGCCGCTGGCGCATTGCGGGCCGGACCTGCTAATACACGTGGGCGAGCAACGCCTCGTGCCGCTGAGCACGTACAACGCGGCCGTCGAGATCACTCTCGGCTCCATCGCCAATCACTCGTCGTTTGGAATATCGGCTGCGGTCGGGCCCTGTGCCGCGGTCGCCCCATGCAACGGGGACGATGTCGCGCCCTTCATGCTTCGGGCGCTGGGTGTGCCGGTGGAGCCGATGCCGCTGCTGGTCGACGATGCGCTTGCTAAGACTCCGCCCGGCGGCGGATCCATCGTGGAGCGGCTGAGGATCCTCGGTCATCTCAACTGACAGTCCTCGGCCGGTCATTCATCCGCGTCGGCGTCGCCCGGCTCGAAAGCGGCTTTGAGCGCCTGAGCCGCGATCGCGGCGCAGTGCTTCCGACCGAGCGGCAGCCCTCCGAGCGCCTCCTCGAGCTTCCGTGGCGTCAGCACGAGCACGTCCTCTACTCGCTGACCCTTGATCATCTGGGTCAGCAGGCTCCCCGCGGCAATGGCGGGCGCGCAGCCGAACGTCTGGAAGCGGCAGTCCGATATCGTGTCGCCATCGAGGTCGATATGGAGGACCATGAAGTTCCCCTGACCGACTTTCCCGGCGATTCCAACGAGGTCGGGAGCGTCAAGCTGTCCCACATTCCGCGGGTCGGAGAAGTGATCTCCTACGATCTTGCTGTACACGGCATGCCTCCGGGATTGCCCTGGCGTCGAGCTGATATATACGAGTAAATTACTATAAACGACATAGATGTGTCTGTCAATCAACTATCGACAGATCGGCGGGGCTCCGCCTCTCATCGCCTGGCGAATCGTTAGGTAGAACATGGAGCCCACGGTCGTCGAAGGAGATCTGCTCGACCAGGACGTCGAGGTTATCGTCAATTCGTGGAATCGCAACGTCATCCCGTGGTGGTTGCTGCTGCCTCAGGGCGTGTCGGGGGCGATCAAGCGACGAGGCGGGACGGGGCCGTTCTGCGAAGTGGCTCGGTTTGGCGCGATGCCATTGGGCGAGGCTCGGCTGACGTCGGCCGGGCGACTGCCGTTCAGGGCCATCATCCACGTGGCCGGGATCAACTTGCTCTGGTTCGCCACGGAGCGGTCGGTGAGGGGTTCGGTCCGCAATGCGATGGCGCTGGCGGGCGAGGAGGGCTTCCGGTCAATTGCCTTCCCCCTCATCGGGTCAGGATCAGGCAGCATGTCCGAGGAGAAGGCTCTGGGTTTCATGCAGGACGAATTCGGCAAGCTCGATTGTAGCATCGACGCGACCATCGTTGTCTTGCCGAAGCGGAAGTGACGCCTATTGCGGCCAGCAAGCCGCGTGTGCGTCGGCTTTCTTCCACGCGTTCCACTTCACGTGCCCGTCGACGAACGCGCAGTTGACCCCTCCGTTGTGTCTCCGATTGGGGAAGTCGCCAGCCTGCACGTCGAAGTAACCGTCGTTCGATGTCCCGCGATCGTCCTCAGGCACGAGAAGGACGGTCTCGGATGGCATGGGCACGGCTCCGATGGCGAGCCAGCGCAGGTAGCCGTTGATCTCATACGTGGATCCACTGCGGGTGCGATCCTCGGGGCAGATTGTAGATGTCCGCATTGCGCGTGTAAGCGTAGAGTGACCCTTGAGCGACGTCAAACTGGCTGTGGCTATTGCCGTCGCGGAACGTGCTGTACCAGACCCACCCGCCGTAAACGCCGCTGCCGGGCGGGCCGTTGGGCTGGCCGGGGAACATGTCGTCATAGTCCATCGCGTACATCTCCGCCGCCATCGCGAGCTGCCTGAGGTTGGTTGAGCACTGGGCCTGGCGCGCCTTCGCCCTCGCGCGCGAGAACACGGGGAAGAGGATCGCGGCCAGGATAGCGATGATCGCGATCACGACCAGCATCTCAATCAGCGTGAAACCTCTTCTCATGGGAGCCTCCTGTCCCGCGTCCCTCACCACTGCAGACGTTCCGGACCCGCTTGCGTATACACCTGCATCGGAATTGCCACGGCCTTCTTCACCGTTCCCGTGTCGCAGGCATTCCTGCCTGCGGCCGTCCGGGAGCAGGTTCGCCGCCACGAGGGTTAGAATAGGTACATCCGAGTACCGATTATGCAGCGACCCGCGAGCGGGTGTGCCGGGAGATAGATGACTTGACCGAGTTACGCGCGCCGCGCGAATCCTCATCCGACGTAGCCGCGGCGATACTGGCAGGCGGCGGAGGGCGAAGGCTTTCGCCCCGCAAGCCCCTGCTTGACGTCGGCGGCGTCGCGGTGATCGAACGCGTGCTGGCGTCGGTCCGGACGCTGGGGATTGAGCCGTTTCTCATCACGAATACGCCCGATGACTACGATCACCTCGGACTGCGCGCGACGCCCGACGTGCGCCCTGGACTGGGTCCTCTGGGCGGGATCCTGACCGCCTTGCGAGTGACTGGCGCCGAGCGCGTGCTTGTGGTGGCGGCGGACCTGCCGTTCTTGCGTCCTCAACTATTGCGGCGCCTGGTCGAGCGCGCGGGCGAGGGCGATTGCATCGTGGCGGAGTGGGACCATCGCATCCAGCCGCTGCATGGCGTCTACGGCGCCTCGTGTGACGCCCCGATTCAGCGCATGGTCGACGCCGACGAGCTGTGTCCGCTGGACTTGTACCCGCTGATCAGCACCGTGCTGGTGTCGGAGGCTGAGATCGCGGCGCTGGATCCCGAAGGCCTGTCGTTCTTCAACATCAACACGCCCGAGGACCTCGAGGAAGCGCGCCGGATGGCGACTGCGTTGGCGCGAGAGGCCGAAGTGGCGGGGAGCTGCGACTGATGAAGCTTGTCGACGTGCGCGAGGCGGCTGGGCTGGTGCTTGTCCACGACATCACCGAGATCGCCAAGGACCCAGACCGCAAGCACACCGCGTTCCATCGCGGGCATGTCGTCACGGAGGATGATATCCCGCGTCTCTTGGATATTGGCAAGCAGAACCTCTACGTGCACGAACTGAGCCCCGACGCGGTCCACGAGAACGATGGCGCCTTGCGCCTGGCCCAGGCGATTGCCGGCAGCGGGATCACTCTTGGCGAGCCGCGCGAGGGCAAGGTGAAACTCGCGGCGACCGATGACGGGGCCGTGGTCGTGGACGCGGAGGGACTCGCTGAACTCAACGGGCCCGGCGACATCATCTGCGTGACCCGGAGGACATACTCGCCTGTGAGGGCCGGCGATACGGTCGCCGGTGTCCGGGTCATGCCGCTGTTCACGGATGAGCCAACCGTGGCGACCGCGGAGCGCATCGCAAGGAGCCGCGACGGACTGGTCGAGGTGCGGCCGCTGAGACGGTTCAGCGTGGGGCTGGTCGTGACGGGCTCTGAGGTGCTGACGGGCCGGATCGAGGACGCCTTCGGTCCCGTAATGGAGAAGAAGATGGCCGAGCTGGGCTCCGACGTCGCGGCGAGGCTGTTCTCAGATGATAAGCCGGAGGATGTCGAGCGAGCGATCCGGAGCCACCTTGCCGACGGGCATGACCTGATCATTGTCACTGGCGGGATGTCGGTTGATCCCGACGACCGCACGCCCGGCGCGATCTCGGCAGTCGCGAGTCGGGTGGGGTTTCAATGGGCGCCCGTGCTGCCGGGCTGCATGACGATGCTCGCGGCTGCGGAGTCACCCG
Organism: uncultured Armatimonadia bacterium; assembly: GCA_964555935.1. Lineage (GTDB taxonomy): Bacteria > Armatimonadota > Zipacnadia > Zipacnadales > VGFC01 > CAZKUN01. The sequence goes on from CAZKUN010000093.1 coordinate 11,395, forward strand.
TCACCGGCGATGAAGTCCCGATCATCGGCGTGCCGGCTTGCGGGATCCACCACGACCGCACGCTTCTGGATATCCTCTTGGCGCGGCTCGTGGCGGGCGAGTTCCCCACTGCCGACGAGGTCCGTGGCTTCGGGCATGGCGGCCTGTGCCTGGAGTGCGAAGAGTGTACTTTCCCCAACTGCACGTTTGGGAGCGTCTAGATGCCCCTGCCCCCCTTCGACGAGTTGCTTGAGGAGTCGATCGCCCTCCATGGCGGCCACGGGTGTCCGGGACAGGTTCTCGGCGTCAAACTGGCGATGGTCGGCCTCCGCGAGATAGGCATCGATGACCGCGTCGCCCAGCGGAAGCAGTTTCTCGTCTACGTGGAGTTGGATCGCTGCGCGGCTGATGCCATTCAGGCGGCGACGGGTTGTCGCGTCGGGCGTCGCGCGCTGAAGGTCATCGACTACGGCGTCATGGCGGCGACGTTCGTGCGGCTTGACGAGGACCGCGCCGTCCGCGTGATCGCGCGCGAGGACTCCCGCCAGAGCGTCGACGAGTTCACTACTGTCGAAGGCACCAAGTACGAACGCCAGACGGACGCCTACAAGCACATGCCCGAGGAGCTGCTGTTCGACACCCAGCGCGTCTCCGTGACCGTTCCCGAAGAGGACATGCCTGGCCCACCCGTCTCGCGCGTGCAGTGCGAGCTGTGCGGCGATCACGTCCAGGACCGGCGCGAGATCCGTCTGGGCGAGCGCGTCTGGTGCCGCGCCTGCTCCGGCGGAGCCTACTACAGCCGCCTTGAGCCCCTTCATTCAGGGATGTTGCCGTCCGTAGGTCGGATCTCCCGATCCGACGCAGTCGTCCGCCACACTCCTCTCGGCGTCCCGACCATCGGCATCGCCGGCAAGAGCAAGAGTGGCAAGACAACGCTTGTCGAGGGCCTGGTGATGCGCCTCGCCGGGCGTGGACTGACCGTCGCCGTGCTGAAGCACTCATCGACGGGGCTCTCCGTCGACGAGGCCGGCCGCGACACCGACCGCATCTACGCCGCCGGGGCAACTGTCGTCATGGGGCGCGATTCCCAGCAGGCGTTCAGCCGTCGTCGTGGCGCCCAAGATGACTGGCAAGCCGCGACCGCCGCCGCGCCGGCCGACGCCGACGTGCTGATCGTGGAGGGCTACAAGGCCGCGCCGATCCCGAGGATTTGGCTGGGGGAGGATGCGACCGACGAGTTCGGTGACGTCCCTGGCATCGTGGCGCGCATCGCCGATTACGAGGCGGGCCTCGATGAGGCGGATCGCGTCGTCACGGGCCTCATCAACGAAGCCTGGGCCGCGCGCCCGTGGGGGACTGTTGGGGACAGCTCGGTGAGATTAGGCGAGGACCTCGAAGCCAAACATCCACTCTCGCCGGTGCCCGGCGTCGATGCGCCAACGGCGCGCGCGCTGGCGGCAATGCGTTGGTTGCCTGGCCGGACCTGGATCGTGCTTCCGGACGGCTTCGGAGGGGATGCGGGGCCCGTCATCGAGGAGCTTCGGCGTCGTCGTCGGCCTGGCGCGTGGTCGCTCTCGATCGAGGCCGGTGGCGGGACGGCTACGCTGCTCGAACCGCCGTTTCGACGTCAGTTAGAGGAGCTGGTTCGCTCCGTCTGAGATTCTCCAGCAACTCGGAGGAGAATTGGGGCAGAGCGGGAAAGCACTACCAGAGCTGTACGCGGGATGGACGCTCGTTGGCGACGGCGAGCTTGATGATTCAAGTCGTTGGAGCATTGTCGCGCAATAATGCCTCTACGGTAGAGCCGCGCGCGATGGGAACGACAGATGCCGATCTCTAGCTTGATCGTGCGCACCCAAGACGGACGAGAAAACCATGTTGCGGTAGCCGTCAGCGCTCTCGACGGGGCAGATGCCTCGGTGGCTGATCCTGGCTCGAGCAACGTTGTTGTGATCACCGAGACGACGAGTAAGCAGCAAGACACCCAGATATGGGAACTCATCAGCGCCCTCCCGGGCGTGGTGAGCGTGAGTCTGGCCTATCACAATTTCGAGGACCTACTGGAGGGCGATGCATGAGCAAGGACACGAGGCGGGAGTTCATCATCAAGTCGGCCAAGTTGGCGGCGCTGGCCTGTCTCAGCCCCGCCGCCATCGCGCCCGTCGCGCAGGCGCAGACGCCTGATGGGCTGACGTGGCAGAAGGCGCCATGCCGGTTCTGCGGGGTAGGTTGCGGCGTGTTGGCGGGCATCAAGGACGGTCGCGTGGTGGGGATCCAGGGCGATCCAGCCTGCCCGGTCAATGCGGGCCTGCTGTGCGTGAAGGGCTATCACGCCGGCGCCATTCTCTACGGGGAAGACCGGCTGACCGAGCCATTGATCCGCAAGAACGGTTCGCTCCAGCCCGCGACGTGGGACGAAGCTGTCGATGCGATCGCGCGCCGCATCATGGACGACCCCGCAAAGTTCTCGATCTATGGCTCGGGGCAGTGGACCATCCCCGAGGGCTACACGGCCATGAAGTTCCTCAAGGGCGGGTGCTCCAACAACCACCTCGACCCGAACGCGCGATTGTGCATGGCCAGCGCGGTCGTGGGTTTTCTCACAACGTTCGGCGTCGACGAGCCGAGCGGGTGCTACGACGATTTCGACCTGTGCGACACGGTAATCACCTGGGGCAACAACCCCGCGGAGATGCATCCCGTGCTCTACTCGCGGATCGTCGACCGGCGGAGCCGGGGCGAGACGGTCGAGTATATCGATCTTGCGACCCGCGCCACGCGGTCGACCGAGGCTGCGGATCACCACCTGCTCTTCGTCCCTCACACCGACCTCGCGATCGCGAACTGCATCTGCCAGCAACTGCTGTCGAGGGGCAAATACGACAAGAAGTTCGTGGAGAAGAACGCGCGTTTCAAGGCCACGGACGGCACGGACATCACGCTCGACGAGTACAAGGCGTTTCTCGAGGCCTACACGCCCGACAAGGTTGCGGAGTTGTCCGGCGTGAGCGTGAAAGACCTCAACATGCTGGCTGATGTCTTTGCGGATCCGAAACGCAAGGTCCTGTCGCTCTGGTGCATGGGGATGAACCAGCACACGCGCGGCACGTGGATCAACAACCTCGTCTACAACGTCCATCTGTTGTCAGGCAAGATCGGCAAGCCCGGCAGCACCCCGTTCAGTCTCACCGGACAGCCGAGCGCTTGCGGAACGTGCCGCGAAGTCGGCACGCTGGCTCACGCTCTGCCCGGCGGCCGACTGGTGGCGAATGAGGACCACCGCAAGGCCGTTGAAGATGTCTGGAACACCAAGCCTGGCGCCATCAGCCCCAAGCCGGGCTTCCACGCGGTGGCGCTGTTCAAAGCTCTCACATCCGGCGACCTCACGGGCACCTGGGTGCAAGTCACCAACCCCGCCCAGACGATCCCGAATCTCCACGCGAACGTCGACGCGACCACAGACCAGTTCATCGTCGTGTCGGATGTCTACCCGACGAAGACAACCGAGATCGCCGATGTGGTCCTGCCCTCAGCTCTCTGGCTGGAGAAGAACGGCGTCTTCGGCAACAGCGAGCGGCGCACGCAACAGTGGTTCAAGATGGTCGATCCCCCCGGGGACGCTCGGGACGACGTGTGGCAGATGCTCGCCGTCGCGCGCCGGCTGTACGACCTCGGGTTCGAGGGGATGAAGGACCGCGACGGCGGCTTCCTCCTGTCGATCCGAGATGACGACGGCAATGAGGTCGACGCGTGGAAGTGGGATGTGTTCAGCGGCACCAACGTCGACCGCCAGATCTTCAACGAGTACCGCGCGCTCAGCATCATGAAGCACAAGGACCTCGCTCCTTACGACGAATACGTCAAGGTCTCCGGGATTCGCTGGCCGGTCGTCGAGAACGACAAGGGCGAGTGGGTGGAGACGCCCCGCCGCTTCGTCGAGGGCGATGACCCGTACGTTGAGAAGGGCGCTGGCGTGCAGTTCTACATGGCGAAGGCCGGCGATGACAAGGCGATCATCTGGGCGCGGCCGTACGAGCCGCCACCAGAGGTCCCGGACGACGCGTACCCGTTGTGGCTATGCACGGGCCGAGTGCTGGAGCACTGGCATACAGGCACGATGACGGGCCGAGTTAAGGAGCTGGCCGATGCCATGCCCCATGCCTACGTCGAGGTCCATCCCGACGATGCGCGCAAGCTCGGGGTGGGGGACGGCGACCTCGTGCGGATTGTCTCCCGCCGTGGCGAGCTGGAGCTGCCGGCCACGACCGATGGACGTGGGACGCCGCCTCCGGGAACGGTCTTCGTTCCCTTCTTCGATGAGAATCTGCTGATCAACCGCGTGACGCTAGACGAGTACTGTCCGATGTCGAAGCAACCGGACTACAAGAAGTGCGCGGTCAGACTGGAGAAGGCGTGATGACGATGCGCAAAGCCCCCGCGATCGCTCTGGTCGTCGGTATCGTGCTCGGCGGACTCAGCATCGCCGCATGGTCGCAAGGCACCGCGAAGCGCTCTGACCTCCGCGCGTTCTACACGGCGCCGCCGGTGATCCCACACGAGGTCACGACTGAGCGCAACAGCAAGGCATGTATGGTGTGTCACAAGAACGTGCTGAAGCTGGGCGACCGGGTAAGCGTCCGGACGCCTCACCCGAAGTTGCGTAACTGCCTGCAGTGTCACGTGAGAGCGGCTGTGCCTGAGTGGATGATTTCGCAGCCATCAGTCGAGAACGCTTGGCAGGGGCTTGAGGAGCCGACCATCGGCAGCCGGGCGCACGTGGACGCGCCGCCGGTCATTCCGCACCGCCTCTTCCTCCGGCGGGCATGCCTGATCTGCCACGGGCCGAAGCACCCCAACGAGGCCATGCGGACGTCTCACCCGGAGCGGACGAGTTGCCGGCAGTGCCACGTAGCCGACAGGAACGCGGAATTCTGATTCGAAACCGGGGCGGGCCGCTCAGGTCCGTCCCGGCTCTTCCGTGCCGCGTAACGACAGGCTTCAAGCCCGTCGAGAATCATCCCTCAAAGTCCTCCCCATACCGCCGGTGCAACTCGTCGAGATCCGCCTTCAGCAGGTACATCCGACCCCGTGCCGTCGCCTCCTCGCCCGGCTTCAGCAGTCCCCACGATGGGTTGGAGTGGATGCACGAGACGGCTTGCTGGAAGTTGAACGATAGGCTGATGGCCCTGTCGACTGCGAGTCCGAGGGTCCATTCGCCGTCGGCCGAGGTCTTCGCCGAGAGCCGCTCGACATTAGGATCGCGCCCAACTTGGATCCCCGTCATCCGGTGGTCGGCGAACTCGGCGCTCATCACCTCGCGCATGCTGACCCACTCGCCCTCGCGCCGTACCCACGTCCGCTCCGCCTCGTAGTCCTCAAACGCCGGCGACCGCGCCGACCGCAGGCAGACGAGCTGCATCGGCTCGCGGGTCCACTGCTCATCGCCAACATTTCGCACGTGGATCTCAAACTCGATCGAGTCGTCCCGCGCCCATAGCTCCCCGTCGAAGTCGAGCCCGACCTTCGCCTTCAGCGCGTCGTCCGCTCCCCAATGATAGCGCAGGTGTCGGCCGCCATCCTCAACCTCCCAGGCCACATCGCGCGCCCGCGTGTTGTATGCGACCTCGGGGTCGTAGTAGCCCCACTCGGTGACCTGAAGCCGCCACGCGGTCCGCGGGAATTCGGGATGACGGATCTGCACGTCGCTGTGATCGCCCCAGGGGCGCAGGTAGAAACCGTCGATCGCGTGCTGGAACGCGCGCTCGTCGGGCAGTGGCGCCTCGCGCTGGGATCGCGCGGCGATTCTCTCGGCACTCAGCGCGCCTTCGACGATCCCCACCTCGTCGATCTTGCCCTGGTAGAAGCCTCCGCGCCCCGCGCCGATGATTAGCCGACCATGGGACACGTTCGATCCGACCGGTGCTGACGCTTGCGCCTCGCCGTTCACGTACAGCGTCATCTGACGCGCGCCCACGGTGTCGATCACCGCCGCCACGTGCGTCCACTCATCTGCGGGCACGGCGGCGAGGCTCTCCACTGCGGCGAACGGTTGCTCGCGCTCGCCACTCCCATCCCACTGCCTCAGTGAGATCTTCCCGCCTGCCTCACGCGCGATCGACCACCGCCACGATCCGCCGCGCTCATGCTCGAAGGAGCCAATGATCGTCGACGCCGCGTAGTCCTCCGGGCAGATCCACAGCTCAACCGTCTGCTCGGGGAAGCAGTACGTCGCGCCATGGTGGTCGCCGAGGTCGAGCCAGTCGTCGACGCCGTCGAAGGCGAGGGCCTCGTTGAACTTGCCCTCCGCGCTGGCCGTCGCTCCATGGTTCTCGCCGACCGCACCCGCGCCTGACGAGTCAGCCAACCTGCCATCGTCAAGATGCAGGAGCAACACGTCAAAGCCATCGTCAGCCTGCGCCCCGCAGACAGAGCACAGCAACGCTACAGCGATTCCAGCCATCCCAACCTCCCCCGTTCGTGCCGTCGCAGGACAGGCGCAGGGAAACTCCGCGAGTTTCCACGCCTGTCGCCGTCCCCCTCCTCGCTCCCGTCCCACGTGCCATTGGCTGCCAGGCCGTGGGAGAACACGCTCCGGCTAACTCCGCCCCACCACGCCCGCCACATCCCTCGCCACCGGCGGCAGCGGCATCCGCAGCTTCCCATCCTCGCCTGCCGTTGCTGCCGCCTCACCAGTGAACTCGCCCGTGTCCGTATCGAACCATCGGACGCGATACTCTCCCGGCTCCACGCCCTCGGCCGTCAGCGCCTCCCCCTCAACCGCCTCAGGCACCCCGCTCTCCTTCACATCCTCCGGGTCCCACGATGCGTTGCGGGCATAGATGAAGAGAGTCTCGCCCGTCTTGCAGGCCATGACCTCGATCTTCTCGCGCACGTCAGGCGTCGGCGCCGCGACCCGCTCGGGCGGGACGCCCTCCGCGAGGATGATCTCGCTGAACCTCGCGACCGGGCCGAAGTGTCGGTCCTCGCCTCGGTCCGCGTGGTGGTCCCACCACCAAGTCATCGGCAACACCGGCGTCGGCATGAACAGCCCGCGCCAGAGCCCCAGGTGCAGCTCGATCTCGAACAGGTCATCCCGCTTGATCTCGCCCGGCGAGCGCCAATCGTACGCGAACTCTCCGATGACATGTGGCTTGTCGAAGCTCGAGACGTGCGAGTCAATCGCGCGCCAGAATCGATGGCTCGGACCGTACGGGTGGTTCTGGCTGAAGTCCAGCGCGTCGATGTCCCGGAGACCGGGGAACGCCCGCGAACTCGTGCTCACCAGGTGGCCATACGGATCGATCTCCTTCAGGTGCGTGGCCATCTCCGCGTGCCAGGCGACGATCGCCTCTTTCGGCGCCTTGATGTGCTCGATCTCGTTCCAAAACTCCCACGCCGCCACGTGCGGGCTGAAGCCCCAGCGGGCGACCAGGTACCGCAGCCGCTTCTTGTATTGGCTCTTGGCCTCGGGGTTGACGAAGAAGTCCGGCACGTCTTTGCACGGGCCGCCAAGCGCCGCGCTATAGGGGTTGCGGTTCCACTCGTCATTGCCGCCCCAGTAGTCCTTCTCCGGCTGCATCACGCCATGGTAGTCGAGCGCCAGCATGATGTAGATGCCATGTCTCTCGGCGAGACGGAGCACCTCGTCGAGCTGGTCGGCCACCGCCAGGTCGTATCGGCCCAGTCCCTCCGTGCTCCACTCGAGCGGCAGGTTCCACGGACACATCCACGTGCGGATGAAGTTGCAGCCAAGCTCCGCCAGTCTCGGCAATACGGAGGCGTAGGTGTGTCGATCGCCCTGCCGGGATTCCCACCCGAAGTTCTCGCCCACGCCCCGGAAGAGCTGGCCTGAATCGAGCCGGAACGTGGCGATCGAATTGGGATTGATGCGCAGGAAGCCGCCCTGGCTGGACGGTTCAACCGCGAGGGATCTCGTGCCGGATGTGCTCGTGCTCGACCCATGGGCGAATACGAACTCGTACGTGTGAGTCCCGACCTCCATCGGGGCAAAGCGGGCCTCCCACTGCCAGCCGGATGTTCCCGAACCGACATAGCAGCATGGCAGCTCGATCCCCCGCCCGGATGGGCACGAGATTCGCGCGTCGAGCCTCACCTCATCGGGGTCGAACGGATTCGCGTCAAGCGCCTCGGTCGTGATGCTGACCGTCAGCGGCTCGTAAAGCGCGATGGTCTCGTGGGATGGGGCGATGTCTTTCATGTCACTCCGATAGCGCCGCGTTCAGCGAGTCAAACAGATCATCCGGCGGGGCGAACGGGATGTCGACAGGCTTGCGCCAGAGCGCGCTGGCGTAGAGTCCCAGCACGACCTGCCACTGGTGCAGGCCGATCTTCAGATTCGTGCCGGCGGGCTTGTGGTCGTCTTCCAGCCAGTCGAACATGGCCTCCGTCAGATTCGCCTGCGCTTGGTGATTCGATTCGACGATCTCCTCGCTGGTTGGCGCCCCGGATTCTATGCCCTTCGCCGAGGCGATCTCCCATTTGCCGAACTCCTCATACAGCGTACGTCCCCACTCGGCGTGGGCCGCGACGCGACAGTGGGCGTAGGTCGGGCCGTCGTCGCTCACCCTCGGCGTCGTGAGCCCGTTCACCCACAGGCCGCTCACGCCGTTCGCAAATAGCACCTGTCCGACCGTCGCATCGGGTGCCGGGTGGAGGGTCTCCATGCCCTCCGTCCCGCTCGCGCAACCGAAGACGCGCACGGCCGGCTGGTCCTCGTTCAGCGACATCGCCCAGTCGATGATATGGGTGCCCTGGCCGCTGATGTTCATCCCCGCCGTGAATTCCAGGAAGAGGACCTTGCCGAGATCGCCCGAGCGCAGCGCCTCCCGGCAGCGCGTCATGTTCGGGTGGTAGCGGAACTGCTGTCCCACCGCGAACTTCGTGGCCGACCGCGCCTCCAGATCGACGAGCTGCCGCCAGTCGGCAACCTGACACGCGATCGGTTTCTCCACGATGCATGTCGGCACGTTCAGCTCATCCATCAGCGTCATCAACTCAACGCGCGTGTCCGGCCACGTGACGAGGTGCACGAGATCGGGCTTCTCAGCCTCGATCATTTCCCTCGCGTCGGCGTAGCCAGTCAGCGCGTGCTCCTCTGCAAACGCTTCGCGCTTGTCTTCTATCACGTCACAGCACGCGACAAGCTCGCCGCGAGTCACGTGCTTGTAGGCAGTGGCGTGGCCGCTGGCCCGCCCGCCACATCCGATGATCGCGCAACGGTATTTCGCCATTCAACTCTCCTCACATCATGTATGTCGAGCACTGTTCCTCGCCCTAGCCCCCGCACCTCCGGCCTTCGGATGCCGTCCGTGCCTGCGGCTCTCCCGAGCCGCGCCGTCGCCACGCCCAAGGTCCCCACGCGTCGCCAGACGAAACGCTACCCGTTCGATTCAGTAGCCCCCAACCATCGCCTCGGAGACTCGCCCGATGACAAGACTCGCCGCCATCGTCGCCCTCCTGCTCGTCGCATCTTGCCTCGTTGCTCAGGACTTCCCGCCGCTTGGCATCAACCTCGCCGGCAACAGCTACTGGGCCACAGAGCACTGCTTCAAGGACCTCATGAAACACTCCTCACGCTGGCGCGCGCAGAAGTCGGGCGAGGGCTTCAGTTGGGACTGGCCCATGCCTCCGCTGGCTGACGATGGTTACCCGCTGGAGATAGGCGAGGGCAACGACTTCATCGAAGCCTTCGTAATCAGCGCCGAGCAGCGCGCCCACCTCGGGGATCAACTCGTCGTCCTCTACGATGGGACAGGCAAGATCGACTGTTGGGGCGGCGCCAAGGTGTCTGAGCGTTCTCTCGGCCGCGACACGTGGGAGGTGGTCCCGAAGGGCCCCATCACCGTCCGCATCGTCGAGACCGATACCGACGATCGCGTCCGCAACATCCGGATCCTCAAGCCCGCTGATGTCGAGACTTACGAGGATAGCCCCTTCCGCCAGGAGTTCCTTGACCGCTGGACGGGCATGAGGGCCTTCCGCTTCATGGACTGGGGCAGCACTAACAACTCCGAGGTCTCGACTTGGGCCGACCGCGCCACGCCCGCCGACCGCACTCAGACACAGGTCGGCATCGCCCTCGAGTACCAGATCGACCTCTGCAATCGCACCGGCGTCGACCCGTGGCTGTGCATCCCTCACCTCGCTGACGATGACTACGTCCGCCGCGCCGCGGAGCTGGTGGAGGATACTCTCGACCTCGAACTCACCGCCTACCTTGAGTATTCCAACGAGGTCTGGAACGGGCAGTTCGCCCAAGCCCGCTGGGCCTCGCAGCGAGGCCAGGAACTCGGCCTCAGCGACAACGCCTTCCAGGCCCAGCTCTACTTCTACTCGAAGCGCTCGGTTGAGATCTTCCGCATCTGGCGAGATGTCTTCGGTGATGGCCGCGAGCGGCTGATCTGCGTCCTCGGAACGCAAGCGGCAAACCCCTGGGTCAGCGAGCAGATCATCACCTACGAGGATGCCCACGAGGTCGCCGATGCCCTCGCCGGCGCGCCCTACTTCGGCCACGCCTTCGGAAGCCCGGAGACTCAGGACAAGGTCGCCGCGCTAACCATCGAGCAACTTCTCGACTTCCTCCCCGCCGCCATTGAGAAGAACAAGGAGACCCAGCAGAAGAACGCCGACCTCTGCGAGCAATACGGCCTTGCGCTCATGGCCTACGAGGGTGGCCAGCACCTTTGCGGCCACGGCGGCGCGGAGAATAACGAGGCGCTGACCGATCTCTTCATCGCCGCCAACCGCCACCCGCGCATGAAGGACCTCTACCTCCAGGACCTCCGCAACTGGAAAGAGATCGGCGGCGATCTCTTCATGGTCTTCTCGTCGATGGGTCGTCCGAGCAAGTGGGGAAGCTGGTGCCTCCTCGAGTACGAGGGCCAGGATCTCGCAACCGCGCCGAAGTACCAGGCAATCCAGCAAGCGCTAGCCGAGTAGGGGCGCGATTCACGGCGCCCGTGCCTTACCGTGCCTGCGGACCTCCAGTTCCGCTCCATTGCCGCCCCGTACGACGATCGTCCCGATCGTCGACGCTGTCCCTGGGAGCCCGCCCATGCCCAGACCCAAACGCGAGATGGTCAAGCACCCGCTCACGCCAAGCATGCTCACTGTGATGGGTGACCTCGAGCCCACGCCGCTCGTGACGGGGCCCTTCGACCCCGAGTCCGATTGGCGGCGCGAGTACCGCGTCTGGACCTGTTATGGCTACCGTGACAAGTCCTCGAATAGGAGCCAGGGCACGCTCTCGCTAACGCGCTCTGGCAGTGGCGGCAAGGCCTTCCGCCTGAAGGTCGACCAGACGCTCCACATGGATCCGAAGAAGGAGAAGCACGACCACCGCTTCACCGCCTCCATCCGCTGCCGCAATGATGACCTCGCGACGCCGACCGCGTGGCGCATGGACAGCCGTTTCGTCAGCGGCAAAGAGGGCTCCAATCCCCCCGACATGGATCACGCGGAATCCGTCGAAGTGCTCGGCGACGCGCTCGCAGTCACCATCGGCGACCGCACCGTGACGCGGCCTGCGTCGGCGCGCCTCGCCTCCGAGTTCAGTCTCATGGCTGCCGTCGGCCGCCTCCCGCTCGACTCCAAACCACTGAGCTTCGACCTCCTCGAGTGGCTCACCGCGCTCAAGCCCGGCCAGCGCCTCTCATACCGCGGCCGTTTCGACCAGCAGTGGGGCGGCCTCGCGGTCACCCTCGATTGCTTCCACCAACTCGGCATGGGCGTCTGGCCGTACGAGTATTGGCTCGACGAGAACTCTCGTCTCGTGATGGTGGTAACCGGCGTCCGAGCCTACATCCTCGAGTCCGAGGAGGCGAGCATCTGATGAGCATCCCGAAGCCCGTAACCGTCGATCGACGTGACGCGATCAAGCTCGGGGCCGGGGCCGTAGCCGGACTCGCCGCTGGGCTCGCCAAGTCCGCGCCCGCCATCGGCGGGAGGTCGCGCCCGAACATCCTCATCCTCTGCACCGACCAGCAGCACCGCGACACCATCGCCGCCGACGGGTGCCGGTATGTCACCACGCCGGGGCAGGACCGACTCGCCGAACTCGGCGTCACCTTCCGCGCGGGCTACAGCACCAATCCCATCTGCTCGCCCGCGCGCAGCAGCATCTTCACCGGCCGCATGCCGTGCGAGACGGGCGTCTGGGCGAACGGGCAGGGGATCCACGAGTCCGTCCCGAACATCGGCCAGTGGCTGAGCGAGCAGGCCGGCTACGAGACGATCTATACGGGCAAGTGGCACATCCCCGCCAGTCAGACGGCGGAAATCCCCGGCTTCCGCGTGCCGGTGATCGGCCTCAGCGGCCAGGGCAACCTCGGCGACTCTTCGATCTCGCTCGGCTGCGAGGGCTACCTTCGGAACCACGATCCCGACGAGCCCTTCTGCCTCGTCGCCTCGTTCCTCCAACCCCACGACATCTGCCAGTGGCTCCGCACGAACCAGGCCAACGTTGACGACCTCCGCTATCCCGAGATAGCGAGCGACCTCCCGCCGCTCCCCGCTAACTTCGCCATCAACCCCGACGAGCCGCCCGAGATCGCCAAGCGCCGAAGCGGCAACGAGCCGACCAAGGGCGGGTGGTCCGAACTCCACTGGCGGTACTACCGCTGGTGCTACTTCCGGATGATCGAGCAAGTTGACATGGAGATCGCGCGGGTGGTCCGCGCGTTGGAGGAGAGTGGCCAGGCTGAGAACACGCTGATATGCATGGTGTCGGACCATGGCGAGGGACTGGGGCACCACCAGATGGTGCGCAAGAACTTCCTGTTCGACGAAGCCGCCAACGTGCCGTTCCAGCTGGCTTTCCCCGGCCACGGTCGCGCGGGCGTCGTCGACCTCACGACCCCCGTCTCCCACGCTGACATCGTGCCGACGATCTGCGACTATGTCGGCATCGACGCGCCGCCCCACATGCGCGGCAAGAGCCTCCGTCCGCTGCTCGAGGGAGATTCGCTGAATCGCGACTACATCGTCAGCGAAGTCAGCGCGGGACCCTTCGGCAGGATGGTGCGAACCGAGCGTTACAAGTACATGGACTACATCGGCCTTCCGACCCAGGAGTGGCGTCCAGGCACGGAGCAGCTCTTCGACATGCAAGCCGATCCCGGCGAGACGCGTAACCTCGCCGCGAGCCAAGAGCACGCCGACACTCTTGGCGACCACCGCCGCATGTTGGCCGAGTGGGAGGACCGGATCGTCTTCGCGCCCACCCTCCCCGAGGAACGCATGTGGCCCAGAGGTTAGCCGCCCTCGTCCGCGTGGCAACGGGGCTCCCGCCCCGTTGCGTGCCCAACCATCTCCCGGATCGCTGAAACCCTTGGCCGGCTCGAACGTCCCCATTGGCGGGAGAGGTGAATTGCATGTCAGCCATCCTGTTCTCGCTGCTCGCAGCCCCATCGGTTGCCGACCCCCCTCCGCCGGCGCGCGCCGGCCGTGTCCTCTTTGAGATCACCGTGCAGATTTGGGCCGTCCCCATTCGCTCGGAGGCCTGGGAGCGCATCTCCGAGGTCCAGAACGTCCTGCCCATGCTTGAGGAGGCAATCGCCTCGGGCGCGGCCACACGCGTCAACGAACCACGGGTGGCTCTGCGGAACGGGCGCCGTGGTGAGACGGAATTCACGACAGGGGTGACTTACTTCCGATTCGATGAGACGAGGCAAGAGTACGAACCTGCGACAGTCACGCTCCGGAACAGTCTCGTAGCCACGCCGCGTCTTCTCAACGACGGCACGATTGAGGTCCCGATCGAGTGCCGGCAGATGCGAGTGCTGGGAGTCAGCACGGGCCCGCACAACGAGGCCGTCCCAACCGTGGTGAGTCAGTCCGTCGAAGCCACCATCTTCGCGCGTGACGGGGAAACGGTGGCGATCGAGGCACTTGCGGCAATGGGTGAGGAGCCGCGCGCGGATGAGGGCGATCTCCGCCCTGTCGCGTCGGCCATCTACCTCCTCGTGACGCCACGCATCATCAACCCGCACGTCCTCGCGCCTGAGCCTCGCGAGAGGTACCGGCTGGACCAGTGCATCGATAGCATCGAGGGCCTGTGTGGCGCAGCCCGTCTTTACGCTGATGACACCCAGGGGATGCTGCCGGGCGCCGAGTGGGAGGGCCAAGTCGATCCATACCACGGATCCTGCGTACCTTGCCCGGTCGTGGGCCCAGGGGATTACGGTTTCGTGCTGAACGCCAAGGTGGCGGGACTTCCGCTGGACGACATCACCGACCCCGCCGGCATCGTGCTCTTCTTCGAGGGAGATACGCGGGGCCTGCCGCCCGTCGGTGGAATCGAGGCCGCGCCACTTGATCCGCGCCACGAGGGCAAGATCGTTGTCGGTTTCGTCGACGGGAATGCCCACGCCGTCTTGCCGGACATGCTCCAAGAGTTGCTCGACCGCGACCCACTGACATACGTCCCGTAGTTTCCATCGGCGCTGCGGCTCGCCGCTGACCTGGTACCATCACCATGGAGCCGAACATGCAGAATCCCATCAATCAACATCGGCTTGCGCGCTTTCGTTCTTCGGGCGTTCCCCGCGCGTCAGCACACATCTGCGCGCCGTGTCGTCACGGAGGGCCGCGATAACCCCAGCCTCACAATGCCTCGACGTCCAACATGCCGTGTTTCACTGCAAACCGAACGACGTCCGCCCGGCCCTTTGCTCCGAGCTTCTTCAGGATCTTCGCGCGGTGGGCCTCGACCGTGCGCCCCGAGATGTCCAGCTCTTCCCCAATCTCATTGCTCGTGAGGCCGAGCGCCCAGTGCGCGCAGACCTCCATCTCGCGAGGGGTGAGTACACCGGACGCCCCTGCCGGCGCAGGCTCAGCATCGTGTCTTGCTATCAGTTGGCCAGCCACCAGTGGATCGATGTAAGACTGGTCCTGGTGGGCCGCCCGAACTGCGTCGAACACGGCCGCGCTACTGGATCGCTTCAAGACGAAGCCACGCGCGCCGGTATTGAGCAGCTCCTCGGCGTAGGACGCGTCGTCATGCATGGTAAGCACAACGATGGCAAGGTCCGGCTTGTCCTCGAGCACCGCCTCCGCCACGCGGGGCCCCGACATGTCCGGCATGGTGATATCCAGGATCAGCACATCGACATCGGTGGTCCGCACGGCATCAACCGTCTCCTCGCCTCCGCCGCACTCGCCGACCACCTCAAAGTCTGGCTGGGCGTCTAAGAGTCCGCGCAGTCCGCTGCGGAACACCGCGTGGTCGTCAGCAATCAGTATCCGAATGCTCATCGCTGTTCTCCGTTTCCCCGACTCTGACCCGGATTACCGTGCCGGCTCCCGGCGACGACTCGACAATGAACTCGCCCTTCACCATCGCGGCGCGCTCGCGCATCCCCAATAGCCCCAATGAGTCGCGTCCATTCCTCGCCGTCTGACTCGGCTCGAAGCCGATGCCGTCGTCCTCCACAATCAGAATGGTCTCTCCGCCACGCCGTGTCAGGACGACGTTGACTTGGGTCGCCTTGGCATGCCGCAGAATGTTCGTCACGGCTTCCTGGGCGATCCGATATAGGGAGACCTCCACATCACTGGGCAGGCGCGGGTCACGCGCCGAACTCACGAACTCGTAGTCGATGGCGAGCCCCGTCCGATCCGCTGTGTGGTCCAGATAGCGCCCCAATGCTGACTCCAGTCCATAGTCGTCCAGGACTGATGGTCGCATGCGCCAAGCCATGCTTCGCACCTGATCGATCACGCTCTGGACGCGCTCTACGATGTCCTTCCGGTGCGCAACGCACTCGGCGGGCATCCCGGCTGTTTCGCCGGGGTCGGTGTTCATCATGAAACTGGTCAGAGCCTGCCCCAGTTCATCGTGGAGTTCGCGTGCAATACGTTTGCGCTCTTCCTCCTGACCCTCGACTATGCGCCCCAGAAGCGCCACGCACGCCGCCTCTTCTTGCTCCGCCACCGCTAACCTCGCGCGGCCTTCGAGTCGTCTGAAGCTCAAGTTCGCCAAGAGGGCCAGCAGCGTCCCCAAAGCAGCAATCTCGACGGTGGCTTCCCATCCCGAACTCGCTCCTCGGGACGCTGCTTCTTGGGGATACTGAAACGCCAGCCACCACCTTGTCTCGGAGGCGATGTCGACGGGAGTCCAGAGCGTCGTCCACTCGCCCACTTCGAATGTGTCAGCGGCTCCGGCGTAGAACTGCGCCACTCCTTCGGATTCAAATACGCGCCGGAACCAGGCGAGCGTCTCGGCTCGCAGGTTGTCGCACCCGAAGACCTCTCCCCGGTCGTTCGCGAGGATGGCCGCATTCAAGTGGTGCCCGACTCCAAGCTCCGCTTCGATGTTCTCGCGCGAGACCATCCCCGAGACAATGCCAACGAGTTCGTCGTCCGACCTGATGGGCACCGAGTAGACCACGCCATCGGCCTGAGAGCCGTCTGCCTCTCTGACGCAGAGGGAGACTGGTTGACTGATCTGCGCGTCCACGCCGGGCTCATCGGCGAACCTGGCCATCTGCGCGATCTGGGCGGCGTATTCGGCCTCCTCGAACTCGAGCGAGTGTTCCTCCTTGGCCGCGCCGGGCTCGGAGCCGCGTTCGAACGTCATGAACGGCTGCCGCGTTCCGTCGAATCCCCGCTCAATGATATAGACTTCCGACAGAAGCGTCTCTGCCCACTGGTGGTCGAAGACCGCCTGGATATGCTGGCGCGATGCGCCAGTCATAGCCCTGACATCGGGGTCGAGACTGACGTACAGGATCGTGGAATAGACGCCGCGGAGGTATGTTTGGATGTGGTGCCGGGTGCCCTCCATCCGGGCCTTGGCCTCGGCCCGACGGGCCTCGCGAGTCGCCTTAGTCTGGGCGCGACTGCGATACGCCGTAGCCGAGGCGGCGATGACCGTGGCCGCACAGATGAAGGCGACGGTGAGCGTCCGTCCCCGAACATGGTGTTTCAGCGGGCGAGAGGGCATCTCGCTGGCTTCCTTATCTCGTGGTCTGCTACTTCCTCGCTCCCGCGTTCGGGTGGGCGTCGATCTCGCCCACCCGCGCGACGTTCGTCAGCGTGTTCGCGACACGACTGCCGCGGGCCTGCCTGGCCAGGCGTCACCGCCCCACGGCAACTTCCGTGCAGTGGATGGTGCTGTTCCTAGTAAGCAGACGCACCTGGGAGATGACAACCATGAACCTAACCATGCCTGAGGAAATCGGTCTGCTGGCGCTGGATGATGACAAAGGCACCTTTGCGTATGGAACCGACTACGGCGTCGGCGGCGCTGCGCTCGTTGAGTTGATCACGCGCGGCAAGCTCGCGCTGGTTGAGGACAGAGCGCATGTCGCGGACCCCACCCCGACGGGCGAGCCCCTTCTGGACGGCGTCCTGGCCAGGATTGCCGATTCGAAGAAGCCGAGGGGCCTGCAGTATTGGATCGGCGTCATGAGCCACATGGGCTCCACGATCCGTGGCCCGCTCGTAGACAGCCTGAGCGCGAAGGGGCTGGTCCGTCGTCAGGAGGGCAAGGTGCTCTGGATCTTCGACGTCGAGCGCTACCCCGAGGCCGACGGCCGAGCC
>CAZKUN010000093.1:28945-30911 GCA_964555935.1 uncultured Armatimonadia bacterium
CGAGGTAAATCACGCGGCAGATTGTAGCAGAGGGGGATGGGGGAAGCCAGAGGCCGACGGCCGAGCCGAGTGCGACATCGTCTCGCGGATTCGCGAGGTTATCATTGAGGGCAAGACGCCTGATGCCCGCACGGCCACGCTGATCAGCCTCGCGAAGCCCACCGGCCTGCTTTCCGCCGCGCTGAGCAAGGAAGAGATGAAGTACGGCAAGGATCGGATCGAGCAAGTGAGGAATGCGGAGCCGATCGGCGATGAGATCGCGGACGCCATCGAGGCGTGTCAGGCAGCGGTCGCAGCGGCGGTCATGGTCAGCACGACCAGCGTGACCACCTAGACCGCGCCCGCATGGGGGGACTGCATGAGCAAGCCGAATGTCGTTCTGTTCGTCACCGATGGGCACCGCACGGACGCCCTCGGGTGCTACGGGAACCCGCTTCTGCAAACCCCCAACATCGATGCTCTCGCCGCCGGCGGCGCGCTGATGCGCCGCGCGTTCTGCTCGCACTCGGTCTGCATGCCAACTCGCGCGTCGCTCATCACCGGGCGTTACCCGCATGTTCACGGCGTCTGGGCCAACGGCTGTCGACTCTCCGAAGACGAGGTGACGCTGCCGCAAGTCATGAGCGAGAACGGCTACGCGACTTGCGCGGCGGGCAAGGTCCATCTAGAGCCCCAGCAGGTGCACGCCGGCGGGGTGGCGCCGAGGATCGAAGGCTCGTACTACGGCTTCGACGAGGTCCACCTGTGTGAGAACAACCTCGGCGAGGAGTACCTTCAGTTCATCGACGAGCAATACCCCGAACTCTCCGAGCGCGCCCGCAAGCGCGATTCAATGCCCGAGGAAGCCCACGACCTGCAGTGGAGCACCGACCAGGCGATCTCGTTCATCGAGCGCCAGGCTCAGGCCGACACGCCCTTCCTGTGCCAGTGCTCGTTCCACGAACTCATCCCCCCCAGCACGCCACCGCCCGTGTTCGCCGGGATATATGACCCGACCGACATGACCGTGCCGAGGTTGTGCGAGGATGACCTTGCGAAGAAGCCGCCGTTTTACCGGCAATGCTACGAGGGTTACGTTGCGAATGGCATGCAGCCGGATGAGCCGACCTTGCGCGAGCACATCGCGGGAATGTACGACCAGGCGAGTTTCATCGACAAGCAGCTCGGCCGGCTCGTCAACGCGCTGAAGCGCGCCAGGGTCTACGACAACACGATCGTGCTCTTCACCGCCGACCACGGTCTGAGCCTGAACGATCACTGGCAATGGCGGCACGGGCCGTTCCTGTTTGACGAGGTCATCAACGTGCCGATGATCTGGCGGGTGCCCGGCTGCGATGGCAGCGAAACCGCGGCGCTGGTGGAGCAAGTCGACATCATGCCGACGCTTCTCGACATGTGTGGAATGGCGATTCCGCCTGGAGTTCAGGGCCGAAGCATCGCGCCGCTAGCCCGCGGCGAGTCCGACACGAGCGGACGCGATTCGGTGCTCGTACAGGAGCGTCACGCGCCCGATCTCATCGTCCGCGGTCTGGATGTCGAACTGATCTGGCAGGTTGGCTTGCGGACGGATGAGTGGAAGCTGATCCACTACGATAGCTATCCGCATGGCGAGCTGTATGACCTGAAGAACGATCCGGGCGAGTTCAACAACCTGTGGGCTGACCCGGCGTGGCTCGGCCAGCGGCGCGAAATGGAAGCGCTCTTGATGGAGCGCCTGGTCGCGGCGCAGGACCCGCTGCCCGTGCGCGAATGTAGCTGGTAGGAGGCCCCACGCAGAAAGTTGGCGCAAACTCGCGGGCCGTGTCGACTAGTATGTACAGGGGAACTCGTCGTCTGAGTTCCCACTCCATACAGGATCAATCACCCCCACCAAACCGAATCATCCGGACCGGTGTCGGCCGCCGAGGCTCTATGGGACAACCGCCGCAACGACGTTCACGTTCGCGGTCAAGTACACGGACGCGAA
>CAZKUN010000094.1:0-12297 GCA_964555935.1 uncultured Armatimonadia bacterium
GGAGACGGCCGACTTCGCGTTGCCGGGCATGGTCAAGCGCACAACGCTGTATTCCATCTTCCTGGAACGGGCGCTACGGTTCATCGTCGAGGATGTGGGCCAGGTTGAGGGAGCGTACGAGGCTGACAATGAAGAGGAAGGCTTCTTCCTCCGAAAGATCGTCGGCAATTTCGTCGAGGTCGCCGGATTGATGACCTTGCACGCCTCGCCGCTCTGGATTTTGGCGATCGCCGGCGACGCGGCGTTTGGCGCGCGCACCTACCTCGACCTACTCGTCGAGGAACTCAAGTCCAAGGGCGTGCTGGAGGATGCGGACACCGAAGACACAATAGAGTCCGTTGCAGCGCTGTTGGCCCGACTGGAGAAGCTGTCCGCGGCTGGGGCTCTGGCGATTGATCTCCCTCCGACCGAGATCGCTGCTCTGAAGGAAATGGCCCTCGAGGCGCGCGCCGAACTGGCCGGCGCCGCTCAAGACGCGGCTGCGTTTGCCAAGGAAGCCGACGAACTCCTGGACCCCATGCGCGAGATCGCGGAGCGCGAGGGCGTGTCGCTGTTTGACGTGTCGGCGCTGATGGGAATGCGCGCCGCCCGCACCGTCTCCGGCGCCGCAGTCAAGTCCGCGCCGTTTGCCTGGGCAGCCGCCGGGGCGGGTTATCGGATGGTGAACGAAGAGGTGTTCAGCTACTACTCAATCACGCTCGACGAGGTCCGCGGCAATGGCTTCTACGCCAGTCTCCGGGAGAGCTACGCGCCGTACGCCGGGACAGTCATGTCGCACTTCAAGCCCGGGCGCAGCACGCTCACTGACCAGCTTCTCTCCGGCGCTCTCTTCCGGCAGATGATCGCCAGTATTCGGCGAACCTGATGCTCCGTCGGTGGGGGGAACTGCGCCAGCCTGGGCTAGCCTCTCGGCCCGGACGCCAGGAATGGTGATGACGACGGCGCCGGTGTCAGTGGCGGCGGGATGGGGATGCCGCCTGGGGTGCGCAGCGGCTGCCTCTCGGCGGTCAGTATGCGGTCGAGGGCGCTCGCGGCCTCGGTGTTCTGCGGGTCAAACGCGAGGGCCATGGCGTAGGCGTCTGCCGCCCGAGAGGGCGACTCCGCGCGCTCGTGGGCTCGAGCCATCCGCAGGTGGTACGAGGTGTTCGCTGGCCGCATGTCGATGATGTTCGCCAATGCCCGCGCTTCGGCGTCGGGCTGGTCGGTGCTCTGGTATGCTCGCGCGAGGGACGACCACGCCAACTCGCTACCCCGATTGACCTCCGCAATGTCTCGCAGCGCGGCCGTGGCTTCCGCCGGCGCCTGCGCCAGCACAGTATTGGTCAGCAGGCGGATCACCGCGCGGCTTGGACCTCGGTCGATGCCCGCCCCTCGGAGGGCTTCCGCGGCGATGCGAGGCGAGACGGTCTTCGCTGTCAGGAGGGTCCGGATCCCGCTGATGCCCTTACCCTCCGACGCCGGGTCGCCGAGTAGTTGCGCGTACTCCCATAGCGCCGATTCCGGCTGTCCGGAGATCGATAGCGCGCGCCAGCGCAATGCGGAAATCCGGTGGCGCGTCAATCCCCGCGGCCGCTCGGGCCAGGTCCGCGACGGCGCCCTTGTGCAGCCCGAGCCCGTTCTTGGCCAGGCCGCTCACGTAGGCCGCGTCCGCGGCCGTCATCTCGCTCTCCGCAGCGGCCGTCAGCACGGCGGTGGCCTCACCTGGGGCCCCGTTCAGCACGTGCGCGTACGCCAGCCCGATGCGCGGGCCAGGCTCGTAGCTCGCTTCCGCTCTGGTCGCCATCACTTCGACTGCCTTGCTCGTGCCGTACAGCCTCGCGAGCACCTCCGCCAGCAATCTGTGACACGTGGCCCCACCGGAGTCGGCCTCAAGCGCGGTGCATACGGCGGCGTACGCGTCCATCGGCTTGCCGACCTCAAGCGAGATCCGCGTGAGCGCGATCAGAGCCGGGCCGTTGCCTGGGTTCCGCTCCACGTAGCGCGTCAGCAGAGGCCGGCAGCGGTCCATATCGCCTGCCTCGCGGCTGAGGGCAATGAGCTGCGACACGGCTCCGTAGTCGTCAGGTTGGTAGTGCAGGTAGTGCGCGTACCGCACGATCGCCTCATCTGACAGACGCTCCTGGGCGCACGTCTCAGCGGCCACTTGTTGGAACACGGGGCGATGGCGGAATATGTCGGCGAGCCCTCTGATCTGCTCGAGCGCCGCCCTCGCGCCGGAGTGGCGCCGGTACGTGTGGACGAAAACGCGGACGGCGGTGGGCGGAGGATGCGGCACGCTCATTAGGGTGACGAGGTAGTCTGTCGCCAGGTGCGCCTGCCCTTGGCGCTCGTAGAGCTTCACGAGCCTATCGAGCGCGCCTCGGTCGTCCGGGCTGAGCAACGCGACCTTCCGGCGCAGCTCAAGCGCCTGCTCGAAGTCGCCCTCCAGCTCGGCACATCGCGCCAGTTGGTCGAGCGCCCACACCGCCTGAGGCCGCTCTGAGAGATAGGCCAGTAGAAGCGGCTGCGCGCGTTTCGTGTCGCGGGCTTTGATGTAGAGCGTCGCCAGGTCGAATTGGATCAGCAGACTCTCTGGATCGCGCTCCAGGAGCAACTCATACTCGCGGATCGCCTCGGCGAGGTGCCCCTGCGCCGCCAACAGGCGGCCCATGGGCGAGAGGTAGTAGGTGTTGGTGGCGTCGATGACGCGGATGGCCTTCAGGTGGCCGATCGCGCCCTCGAAGTCTCCCAGGTTTTCCGCCGCCAGGGCCAGGCGTCGCCGGGCCTCGATGCTGTCAGGATCAGCGCGGAGCACTTCCCACGCCTGGACGTTGGCCGCTCGCACGTCGCCAAGCTCTCGGTACACGTCACTCAGCGCCAGGCGGATCTGGATGTTTCCCGGCCGCGCCGCCGCCAGGGCCACCAGCGATTCGAGCGCGAGCGCAGGCCGTTTGAGCTCTCTGGCCAGGTCCGCGACGGCCGTCAACCCAATCTCGTTCTCGGGGTCGAGCGCCAAGCCGGCCTGGTATGCGCCCAACGCATCGACGGGGCGCCCAAGCTCCATCAGCAGCTTCCCTCTGGCAAACTGCCATTGTGCCACATGCGGCTCCAACGTGCACGCGTGGCCATACTGCACGCATGCTTCCTCGCGCGCCCCCAGGGCTTGGAGACACTCCGCCAGCCCACCTCGCAGCGCCGCGGAATTCGGTCGCTGGGCGATCGCCGTCTCGTAGTGCGCTCGCGCGAGGCTGGCCTGCCCCGATTCCATGTACGTCTGCGCGAGGTTCACGTGCAGGTCAAGCGCCTGAGGGCCCTCCACGAGTCGCGAGAGCCGCTCGTAGATTGCCAGCGCCTCTTGATGCAACCCCAGTGCCTTGTCGACCGTCGCCAACTCGCGCAGTAGCACGGGGTCGTTGGGCGCCTCGGCGATCAGTTGCTTAAGCAGGTACCGCATGTCTGAGTAGCGCTTGGATATCTTGTACGCCTGGAGCAGCCCCTTCTGCGCTGCCCCGTGCTTCGGGTCCAGCGCCAACACGCGCTCGTAGTGTGCCTCTGCGTTCTTGGCGTCGCCGAGCTGCTGGTAGGTGTTGGCGATTGACAGAATCAGCGCCGGATCGGGACGCCCGGGCACTTCCGCCGACCGGAGATGGGGGAGGGCCGCCGCGGCGTTTCCCCCGTACAGAAGTGATCTTCCATAGATGAGCTGGACGCTGGGATCGTAGCCGAGGTCGCGCATCGCCGGTTTGAGGGCCTGGACGCTCTCCGCGTACTGCCCCCGTCGGTAATGTGCGAGTCCAAGCCCCTTGCGCGAACTGAGCTGGCTTGGCGATACGGTCAGCGCGGCCGTGAACGCGTCCGTCGCGTACCGGAGCTGTGACGTTCGGAGGTAGCACCAGCCGAGGTGGTCATGCACGTTGGACGCGCGCGCGTCGATGCGGACCGCGTGGCGGAACTGGCTGATGGCGCCATGATAGTCGCCGGCGCGCATCAACCGTCGGCCGTCCTCAATGTGCTGCCTGAGCGCCTGTCGGTTGGTCGTGGCGTCCTGGGCGACGAGGGCGCTGCCCAGAAGAAGCGCTGCCAAAACCGATGCAGCCAAGCGTGCTCGCATGGGGCGCATCACCGGCCTTCTCGTTCGAGACGGATTCTGAACGTCATGGTCGCCTTCCACCGTGAAAGGAACCCTTGCGAGTCCCTCACCCTCTAACATCCCCCCGAGCGCCCGCGCCTCACTCGCTACGTCGCACCGCGCCCCATCAATACGGATCACACAACTGTTCTTCGGTAACGACCCACTGATCGCCTTTAAGCTTGCGGCTAAAACATGATCGGTAGCCTTCGTGGCACGCCGATCCATTCTGCTCTACAGCCATCAGAATGGCATCGCCATCGCAGTCGCGCCGCAGCGACACGACCTTCTGCACGTTGCCTGAGGTAGCTCCCTTGATCCAATACTGCTGGCGCGAGCGCGACCAATAGGTGGCGTGGCCCGTCTCGATCGTCTGCTCCAGCGCCTCTCGGTTCATGTACGCGACCATCAGCGGCTGACCGTTCTCGGCATCGACCGTTATCACGGTCACGAGGCCCTTATCGTCGAACTTCACTTCCTCGATGAACGACATCTCTTCCTCCAATAGCTGTCTCGTGTAGCGGACGTTCGTGTCCGCCGTGATTCGCCTACAACCTAACCGGGATCCCTCGCGCCTTCAGCCCCTCTTTGACCGCGCCGATCGATGTTTCGCGGAAGTGGAAAATGCTCGCCGCCAGCACCGCATCCGCCCGGCCGTATTGCAGGGCCTCGGCCATGTGGTCGACCGTCCCCGCGCCGCCCGAAGCGATGACGGGAATCGTCACGAGGTCAGCGATCCGCGCCAGAAGCTCGACGTCATAGCCGGCCTTCGTGCCGTCCGCATCCATGCTCGTCACGAGCAGCTCCCCCGCTCCGCGTTGCTCCGCCTCCACCACCCATTCGAGCACGTCGACCTCAGTCGGCCGGCTGCCGCCGTGGGTGTAGACCTTCCACTTGATGTCCTCATCCGCCGCTGGCCCGAGATTCGAGTCGTCCCGGCCCTCCCTCGGCACGCGCTGGGCATCGACGGCCACCACGACGCACTGGCTGCCGAAACTCTCCGCGCCGGCGTTGACCACATCCGGCGTCAGGATCGAGGCGGTCATGATGCTGCACTTGTCCGCACCGGCCAGGGTTATCTCCCGGATATCCTCCACCGTTCGGATGCCTCCGCCAACCGTGAACGGGATGAAGATCGCCTCCGCCGTCCGGCGCACGATGTCGAGCATGATCGCGCGGTGGTCTTTCGACGCCGTGATGTCCAGGAAGACCAGCTCGTCGGCCATCTCAGCATCGTACCAGGCCGCCTGCTCGACGGGATCGCCGGCGTCGACGTGGTCGATGTACTTGACGCCCTTCACAACGCGTCCGTCGGTTACATCAAGACACGGGATAATCCGCTTCGTTAGCATGCCACGATCCTTATTCGCCTCGCCCGGCGGCAATCGCCTCGGGAAGCGTGAACTTATTCTCGTAAAGGGCCTTGCCCGTGATGCAGCTCGTGATGCCGATCGGCTCGAGCTTGGCCAGCGCCCGGATGTCGTCGAGTGATGAGATCCCGCCCGAAGCGGTCACGTCACACCCGACCGCCTCGCCCATGTCGCGCATCGCGTCGAGGTTGGGCCCTTGCAGGACGCCGTCAGTCGCGATGTCGGTGACGATCAGCCGCCCGACGCCCAATGTCTTCATCTCGCGCGCCAGGTCGAGCGCAGCGATGTCAGAGGTCTCGGTCCAACCCTCAACCGCAACCATACCATCGCGCGCATCGACGCCAACAATGATTTGTTCGCCGTAGGTTGCGACGGCCTCTCTCAAGGCCTCGGGATCCCGCAACGCCGTCGTGCCGAGGATCGCCCACCGCGCGCCGCACTCAAGGACTGTTTTCACATCCGCAACCGTGCGGATGCCTCCGCCGACCTCGACTGGAATGTCCGTCGCCGCGCAAATCGCCTCAAGGCCGGGGGCGTTTGCCCGTCGGCCCGACACCGCGCCGTCGAGATCGACGACGTGGATGATCTCAGCCCCGCCGTCGCCCCAGAGTCGCGCCGCGTCCGCCGGGTTGTCGTAGTAGACAGTCCTCTGCTTCAGATCGCCCTGGATAACCCGGACGGCCTTGCCGTCCGCCATGTCGATCGCGGGAATGACGATCACGAGCCCGCTCCCGCCTCGACCATGCGGCGGAAGTTGTCGAGAACATGCAGGCCAGTGTGCTGCGACTTTTCCGGGTGAAACTGCGACGCAAACAGCGCCCCGGATGACACCGCCGAGCAGAATTCGTATCCGTAGTCCGTCGTCGTTGCGATGATGCTCTCGTCATCCGGAACGACGTGGTACGAGTGAACGAAGTACACGTGCGACCCTTGCTCGACGCCCTCGAGGTGGGGAGGACGCGGGTCGTTGATACTGATCTCGTTCCAGCCGATCTGGGGGATCTTCAGGTCGTGAGTGAAGAGCCTCACGCTGCCCTTCAGGACGCCAAGTCCCTTCACGCCGGGGGCCTCCTCGCTGGTCTCGAACAGAAGTTGCAGCCCCAGGCATATGCCTAGATATGGCTTGCCAGACTCGACCGCGTTCACGAGCGGCTCGCGCAGGCCCAGACGGTCGATGTTGCTCATGCAGTCGCCGAACGCGCCGACGCCGGGCACAACGATCGCCTCCGCGCTCTCGATCACAGCAGGATCCTGCGTCATCTGGGCGTCGCAGCCGACGCGCCTGAGCGCCTTGTCAACGCTCCCGAGATTGCCCAACTCATAGTCGACAAGCGCGATCATCAGAGGGTGCCCTTCGTGGACGGCACCCCTGACAGCCGCGGGTCAATCTGCGTCGCGGCGTCGAGCGCTCGTCCAAACGATTTGAATGCCGATTCAAGAATGTGGTGCGAGTTCTCACCCGATTGCTGCATCAGGTGGAGCGAGATCATTGAGTTTGACACGAAGGCTCGGAAGAACTCGTGCGCGAGTTCCGTGTCGAATGTTCCGACGCGCTCGGTCGGGAGCCTGAGCGCGTATTCCAGGTGCGCTCGGCCCGAGAAGTCCAACGCAACCGTCACGAGCGCCTCGTCCAGCGGGCACATCGCCGAGCCAAATCGGACCATTCCCGCCTTGTCGCCGATAGCTTGCGCGAAGGCCTGACCGAGGACGATGCCGACATCCTCGACGGTGTGATGATCGTCGATATGCGTGTCGCCCGTGGCCTTCACGGTGATGGTCAACATCCCGTGTTTGGCGATGTGCGTCAGCATGTGATCGAAGAATCCGACACCGGTGTCGATGTCCGAGTCGCCGTTGCCGTCGATCTCCAGCCGCACCACGATCTGAGTCTCTTTCGTCTCGCGCTCCATCTCAACGCATCTACCCATCTAACCATCTCCCGTTGTCACTGCGCCGCGTGCACGCAGCCGTCTCCGAGCAGCTTGTTGATCTTCTCCGCCAGCACGTGGGAGTACTCAACCTTGAACGGTTCAGGTAGTACTACGTCGCACGGTCCGTTAGGTTCGCAGATGTTCAGGATCACCGGCGTGCGCCCCTGGTGCTCCGAGAGGATGTTCCGCAGCTTCATCAGCGAGTCGCGGAAATCAGTCGCTCCACACTTGTCGGGGGCGACGCGGATTCTCACGCACTCTTGCTCAGCCTTCTGCCGGGCAAGCTGCTCGCGTCCTTGCTCGACTGAATCACGCCGCTTCTTCGACGGCTTGCGCGCCTGGTCGAGCGGCGTGATCTTGCTGGCCAGCATCTTGATCTCGGTGATCGACTGCCCGCCGCCGGTGATGCGTTCCTGCCGCTCTAGCTTCCCTTGCACGACCACGAGCGCGTCGGGCACGAGCACGTCGCGACAGTCCGCATATACTCGTGGGAAGACGGTGATGCTCATTCCCTCGGCGAGACCCTCAAGCTGCATGAACATCATGGGGTCGCCGGCCTTCGTATTGTAGGGCTTGAGTTCGCCGATCATCCCGCCGACGACCAGGTCTTGGCCGTCCGGGAAGTCGCCGAGTTCTTCGATGCGCGCGGTGGTGACGTGTTCCATCTCTTCCGCGCGTTTGAGCATCGGGTGGTTGGTGACATACAGGCCCAGCAGCTCCCGCTCCATCGCCTGCAATTCGCCCTCGGGAAGGGGGGGAACGTCGGGCAGCCTCTCAGTCATTTCCTCGGGCAGCGTGGACCCCTCGCCTCCGCCCACGTCAAACAGCGACCCTTGCCCGACTGCCATGTCTTGCTGGTACTTCTGCCCGGCGCCGAACGCGCCGGGAATGACCTCAAGCACGGCGGCCCGGTCGCCGAATGAGTCGAACGCCCCAGCCTTCGCAAGCGTCTCCAGCGTCGACTTCGGGGCTGCTCCATACGGCACCCGCCTGCAGAACTCCCAGATTCCCGTGTACGGGCCGTTCTCTTCGCGCTCGCCCGCGATTGCCTCGGCCGTTTTCTGACCGAAGTTCTTGATGGCTGTCATGCCCCAGATGACCGAGCCGTCATTGACCGTGAATTCAACATCAGAGCGATTCACGTCCGGCGGGAGCACGTCAACGTCCGACTTCCGGCACTCGGTGATGTACTTGGCAACCTCGGCGCTGTCGTCCATGATGGTTGACAGCTGCGACGCCAGGAACTCCGCTCGGTAGTGGGCCTTCAGGTATGCGGTCCAAAACGAGACCAGCGCGTAGCCGGCGCTGTGAGATTTGTTGAAGCCATACCGCGAGAATGTCTCCATCCGGGCGAACAGCTCTTCCGCGGTATGCGGCTCCATGCCGTGGTCGATGCAGCCCTGGATGAAGGCCGGCTTCATCTCGGCCATCTTGTCGGCCTGTTTCTTGGCCATGGCCCGCATGATGATCTCGGCCTGCGGCATGGAGAACCCGGCGAGGTCGGTCGCCGTTCGCATCACCTGTTCCTGGTACAGGATGACGCCGAAGGTCTCCGACAGCACGGGCTCGAGATCCGGATGCAGGTACTCCACCGGAGCCTGTCCGTGTCGGCGAGCGCAGTAGATGTCCGCTGAACTCATCGGACCAGGGCGGTAGAGCGCCAGGAGCGATGTCAGGTGGCCGAAGTCGCGGGGCTGGAAGTCCCGGAGTAGTCGGCGCATCCCCTCGCTCTCAAGCTGAAAGATGGCGGCCGTATCGCCTTCGCACAGAAGGTCGTACGTCGCTTCATCCTCCACGCCGAGGCCGTGGAGATCGATCTCGACGTTGTGGTTCTCCTTGACCTGCCTCAGGCATTTCTCAATGATGCTCAGCGTCGCCAGGCCGAGGAAGTCCATCTTGACCAGGCCCACATCCTCGACGGGCTTCATCGAGTACTGCGTGGTCGTGTCGTCGCCGCCTCGCTGGATCGGCGTGAATGTCGTCAGGGGGTCGGTCGAGATAACGACAGCCGCCGCGTGGACGCCGACGTGGCGCGTGAGGCCTTCGATGCTTCTCGCAATGTCGACGAGCTTCTCCGCCTCCGGGTCGCCTTGCAGCACCTCGGTGAATTCCGGCGCCGCCGGCTCGTCCTTCACTTCGCCAAGCGCCTCGGGGATGCTGGAGCCGAATGGGATCGCCTTCGCGACTCGGTCGATCATGTCCTGATCCAGGCCCATCACGCGGCCGCCGTCGCGGATAGCAGCGCGCGCGCCAAGGGTGGCGAAGGTGATGACCTGGGCTACGCGGTCTGCCCCGTATTTCCCGCGAACGTACTCGATGATCTCCTCGCGTCGATAGTCCGGGAAGTCGAGGTCGATATCAGGCGGGCTCGACCGTTCCGGGTTGAGCATCCGCTCAAAGATCAGCCCATGGGCAATCGGGTCGACCTCCGTGATTCCGCAGAGGTAGCAGACGATGCTCCCCGTCGCCGAGCCACGTCCAGGACCGACCAGAATCCCACGCTCGCGCGATTCTCGGATGAAGTCGGCGACGATCAGGAAGTACCCGGTGTAGCTGCACTGCTCGATGATATCGAGTTCATAGTTGAGTCGCTCGACGACGTCTGCGCGCATCGAGCCGTACTTGCGCACGATGTTAATCTCGCACGAATGCCGGAGGTACGTCTGGATCGTGTGCCCCTCGGGCACGGCGAAGTCCGGGAGCCGAAGCAGGCCAAGTTCCAGCTCAAGTTCACATCGCTCCGCGACGTCGAGCGTGGATGTCAGCGCGTCGGGCGTCTCGCCGAACAGGTCGTTCATCTCGTCCCACGTCCGCAGGTGGAACTGGTCCGTGCCAAAGCGCATCCGCTTCTGGTCCTGCAGCATGGAGTTCGTCTGGATGCACAGCAGCACGTCGTGGGCGAAGCTGTCTTCCTGGCGGAGGTAGTGAACGTCGTTCGTCGCGACCAGGGGCGTGTCGGTCCGGCGGGCGAGTTCGACGATCTGAGGATTGACCCGCTGCTCCTCCTCCAGACCGTGGTCCATGATCTCGAGGTAGAAGCGGTCCGGGCCGAACAACTCCCGGTATTGGCCGGTCTTCTGCACGGCCGCATCGACCTCGTCGTTCATCAGGAACTGGCTCACCTCGCCCTGGAGGCATGCCGACAGACCGATGAGCCCTTCGCGGTGTTCGTGCAGGAGTTCGTAGTCGATTCGCGGCTTGGAGTAGAACCCATCCAAGTGCCCCGCGGAGACCACGCGCATCAGATTCTGGTAGCCCGTGTGGTTCTCAGCCAGCAGCACGAGGTGGAAGGGCTTCGAGTCCTTCGCCGCCTCCCGGTCGTGCATGGTGCGTCGGGCGACGTAGACTTCACACCCGATGATCGGCTTGATGCCCTCGCTCTTGCAGGCCTTGTAGAAATCGACGGCGCCGTACATCGAGCCATGATCGGTCAGGGCCAAGGCGGGCATCCCCAGTTCCTTGGCCCGTTTCACGGTGTCCTTGATGCGGCATGCGCCATCGAGCAGACTGTACTCAGTGTGAACATGCAGGTGGACGAACGGCTGATCTGCCATGGCTCACCGGTTCACTCGGGGGTCTCTTCGGTTTCGTCCGCGGCATCCGGCGCCGGGGTCTCGGACGTGTCTGCAGGGGCGGGCTCAGCGGTCTCGGTCTCCACTGCTGGTTCCGGGGCGGGTTCAGGCTTCGGTTCTGGTTTGGGCTCGGGGGCGGGGTCTTCCTCAGCCTCTTCCGGCTCAGGCTTGATCGTTGGTGTCGCCGCCGTCTGGACTGAGCCTACGAGGTTGATGATCTCCTTGGTCTGAGCCATCAGGATCGGCCATGCCTGGCGTCGGATCGATTCCTCGGCTTCGAGAACCGTCAACTCAGCCGCCAGCAGCTTGCTGACGGACGTGTCCTCTGTTGTCTTCAAGCGGGCTTTCGCGATGAGCCCGCTGGCTTTCAGCACATCAGCCGCGTCGATAGCCATTGAGGCATCCTCGAGCGTAGACAACACGTCCGGCACGATTGCAGCGGCGGATGGGTTGTAGGCCGCTCCCGCGGCCGCGAGGACTTGGTCACCCGCGGCGGGGAGGTCACCCGTATTTAGGTTGAACTCGGCGCGCTCAAGGTGTTGCTGAATGCGCTGAGCGGGGCAGGTGGCGACAAGAATGGAGATAGCGCCACGAAGGCGACGGACGGTCTCAAGTGCGTTCTTGGCCTGCTTCTCCCGGGCGTCCTTTGAGAGCTGGCTCACGAGCCCTGTCGCCACGCCGATGTCGTTCATGAAATCCGGCTCAAACTCGCGCGACGCGGCGGCGTTGGCGATTGCGGCAATCTTCGCCTCGATTGCCGCGAGCTTCTCCGCCTGTTCGGCGGTCATGGCGGCCAGCGCCTCGTCGCGCTCCTTCGAGGCACTGCTGGCGGCGTCCGCGGCCACGTCGTCATCGCTCTTGGCTCCAACCGTGGTGGTCTTGCAGCCGGCGGCGATAGTGAGAATCAGCAGTAGGAAGATCCCAAAACAGGCCGTTCTTCGCACAGCGTTCGCTCCTTGAGCATTCCGCCGCTTCGGGTAGTCGCCGAAGTGAAATGCCCTCCGATGATGGGCCCGTCTCCGTCGCCACAAATGCCCGGCGCGGTTCGTTTAGCGATTATACAGAAGGACGCACGACAAGGCAACCCTGTGCAAGTTTATAGCACAGAGGCTGTACTGTCGTGGGCAGCTCAACATTACTTCTTCTTGGCTTTCTTCTTTGCTGGGGCGGCCTTCTTGGCGGGCGATTTCTTCTTAGCAGGCGCCTTCTTCCTAGCAGGCGGGGCTTTCTTGGGCGCGGCCTTCTTGGTCGCGGCCTTCTTCGTCGCTGGCGGGGCCTTCTTGGTGGCGGCTTTCTTCTTCGCCGGCGCAGCCTTC